>CACPJC010000002.1:0-202537 GCA_902634185.1 uncultured Candidatus Actinomarina sp. | reverse complement strand
TGAAGTAGTAAAAAAAGAGGGAGAGACAACTTTAAACCATATTGAAAAATTAATTTTGAAAGCCCAGACAAGTAAGCCTGAAGTTCAAGACCTCGTAGATAAAATAACAAATATCTTTGTTCCTTCTATTTTGATTTTAAGTTTTGCAAACATAATATTTAAATTATTTGTTTTTGAAAATGATTTTTCAGAGACAATCAGTTCAACAATTGCAATTCTTGTTGTTGCATGCCCTTGTGCCCTGGGCCTTGCAACTCCTATCGTATTATTTAGAACCGCCTCAGTTTCAAATCGTAATGGTTTTATTTTTAAAAATTTTGACTATCTTCAAAGATTCAAAAATTTAGACATAATAGTTTTTGATAAAACTGGAACTCTTACATCTGGTATTTTCAAAATAGAAAGCATCTCAGATTCAAAAGGTAAAATTGTTGGCGATGAAGTATTGAGACTACTTGCGTCTGTTGAACAAAAATCAAATCATCCTATTGCTAAAAGCATACTTTTGGAATCTGAAATAAAAAATTTGAATCTCTTCCCTGTAGACAACTTTATTGAAACACCAGGAATTGGTGTTAGTGGAGTTGTTGAAAATAAAAAAGTTTCTGTTTTTAGGTCGAAAGATGATTTAAAAGGAGATCTTGAATTAATAATTGATAATGAGGAATTTAAGGTAAAGCTAGTAGAAGATAAAACTGTAAATAAAGATATCATTAAAGATCTTTCAAAAGATTATGAAATTGAAATTTTATCAGGAGACAAAACTGAAAAAGTTCAAGAAATTGGAAATGATTTAAATATTAAAAATGTGTTAGGCAATCAGTCACCGGAAGATAAATTAAAATATATTCAAGAAAAACAGATGGATAAAACGGTAGGTTTCATTGGCGATGGAATTAATGACTCACCTGCACTTAAACAAGCAAATGTAAGTTTATCCTTTTCTCAAAGCACACAAATCGCGCAAAGTGTTAGCGATATTATTATTTTTAAAGGAGGCCTTGAAAAATTAAAAAAAATTTTTAATATTTCAAAAAATTCAAATAAAAGAATTATTCAAAATTTATTTTTTGCCTTTATATATAACATAATCATGATTCCAATTGCTGTAAGCGGGAGTATTGTTCCAAGTATGGCTGCTTTAGCTATGGCTTTATCAAGTTTATCTGTAGTTTTAAACTCATCCAGAAAACTATAATTTCTTATTATATAAAATTTTTTAAATATTAATCTTCGTTTATGGAAGATGTTGTTTGGTATAGAAAGCCACTTCTATCTGACCCTGTAGCAATTCTTGCTTTTGAGGGATGGAGTGACGCTGGTAACACTGCAAGTGGTTGTATTGAAAATATTTGTGGTACCTATGATGTCGAACCATTCGCAGAACTTAATTCCGAGGGATTTTATAACTATCAAATGAGAAGGCCCGTCGTTGAAGTAAAAGCAATTGGGGAAAGAAATTTTCACTGGCCACAAACAACTTTTTATTCTATTGAAGATTACAAACTTAAAAGAGAAGTGATCTTAGTCTTTGGAGAAGAACCTTCAATGAAATGGAAAAAATATTCACAGAATATATCAGAAGTACTAATTGAACTTGGGGTAAAAAGAGCAGTTACTTTAGGTGCATTCTTTGGCCAAGTTGCACATACTTTACCAGTACCAATATTTGGTGTAAGCGATGATCCAACTTTTAATTCAAGATTTAATGTACTTCCAACAAATTATTCTGGCCCTACTGGAATCACTAGTGTTGTTGGCCATGACTTAAGAAGTAACGGTATAGAAACTTCAGGTCTATGGGCAGCAGTTCCCCATTATTTAAGTTCTGGCGCTTACCCAAAGGGTATTGGTGCATTAATGAATAAAACTTCTGAAATCTTGAAAATTGATATAGATGATTCAGGTATTCAATCAGAAGGACAACAGTTTGATACAAAAATTAGTAAAGCAATGGAGAACTCTGAAGATCTCGCCGAATACGTATCAAAACTTGAAGAGGCAGAAGTAAGCATTGAAGATAGTTTTTCAGAGGATAATTTAGTCGAGGAAATTGAAGATTTTCTTAATAGTGAAGGTAGAGAGTTCTAGACAGACTTCTTTTTATGTCTATTTGATTTACGACGTTTTCGGTATTTATGTTTAGACATTTTTTTACGTCTTTTTTTAATCAAAGATCCCATAAAATTTAAATTTATCCTTTTTTCGTACTGCGAAATTCTAACCCAAGTAGATTAATATAGTTAAATCTTTTAAGAAAAATTATTATCATACTTTTCTAGTGCGGAAACTAATGCTTCTTGACCTCTATTGTCTTTTGGAGATTTTCTTTTTGCCCAAAAGCCCCAAGTAATCATTGATAAAATCTGAAATAATTCCATTTTTGTTTTAATTTGATCATTGTTAATTCCAATTTTTGAATAAATATCATTAATTACTTCGGTATTATCTTCTAGCTCGTTCTGCCATATAAAATCTGCGTAGTCAAAGAGTGGATCCCCTTGTGAAGAGTATTCCCAGTCAATCAAATATGCTCTTTCTTTAAAATAAACAAAATTGGCATGGTAAAGGTCTTGATGACATGGCTTACTATCAAAGCCAATTTTGTTCAGTTCTTTGACTATCTCTTCACCTACAGTTTTTGCTTCATCTTCAATTTTGTCATTCGTTTTGACTAATTTTTTAAAAACGTTGAGAGGAGAGAAATTTTCTTTAAATTCTAGTTCTGAATTATGCAGAATAGATAGTAGGTTCAATGCGTCATCTCTAAATTTTATATCAAGCATATCGGTTGATTTAAAAGTATATAAATCTTCAAAATATTCTGAAATTTTTAGACCAGTTTCTTCTTCAAATACAATTAATGGCAATGATATTCCGATACTCTGAATGAGTTTTTCATTATATCCTTCAGATATTCTGTTTATCAAATCTGGATTTTCTCCAGGCACTCTAAGAACAAATTTTTTATCACCTATCTCAACTTTATAGTTTAGATTTGTAATACTTCCCAAAGTAGAAATTTTGTATTTGCTCTCATCTTTGATTGAGGAAATGTCGAATCTATTAAAAATATCTACTATATCTCTTGTATCCATTATTTTATTATGATAACAATAATGTCATGAATGACCCATTTGCACTCGATTTAACTATAAGACTTTTAATGTTAGGCCTTGGCTCAGCTATGTTTGCTGGTAGCTTTCTTGCTTTTATAAATAAAGATAAAAACGATAATGAGTTTTACAAATCAAGAACAATTTTTTTGGGGACAATAGGGTTCATAATTACTGCATGGACAGTTGCTTCTTTGCTAAATAATTAAAAACAAAAATTTTTAGATTAGTATATTCTTTAAACGTGAGGAAAAATGCTTTCAGATAAAGATATTAAAAAAGCCTTAGAAGATAAGTGGATCGAAATATCACCATTAGATCAAGGATATATACAACCCTCCAGTGTTGATTTAAGGGTTGGGACAGAATTCAGAGTTTTTGAAAATCATAAATATAGTCATATAGATCCGAAATCACCCCAGGAAGATTTAACTACTCTAGTGGAGGCCTCAAAGGACGAACCATTTGTCCTCCATCCTGGTGAATTTGTTTTGGGCACAACCTATGAAAAAGTTGCTTTATCAAATAAGATTGTTGCAAGACTCGAAGGTAAGTCATCACTAGGTAGAATAGGTTTATTAATTCATTCAACTGCAGGATTTGTTGATCCTGGATTTTCAGGTTATTTAACATTAGAACTTTCAAATGTTGCAAACTTACCAATCAAAATATATCCAGAGATGAAAATTGGACAAATATCTTTCTATTATTTAAATTCACCTTCAGAGGCTGAGTATGGTGACGTCAGCTATGGAAGTAAGTATCAAGGCCAAGAAGGGCCTACACCAAGTAAAAGCCATAGCGATTTTAGCAGCTAATGATCCCAGGAATTGGAACGCTAATTAATGGATTTGGTGTTATTGTCTCTGGTATTCTTGCCAGAATAATTTTTAAAAAAGAACTCAAAAACTTTGATGAAAATCTCCTACCACTCGGTCTTTTAGTTTTGGCTTTAGGGTTTAGAGAAACTTTAAAAAGTCCAGATTTTATATTCACCCTATTTGCTGTAATAGTTGGCTCAATTATTGGAAGCTATTTAAGGATTGAAGATAGAGTAAAAAATTTTGGAGATTATCTCTATTTAAAATTTGAAAAAGGTGAAAGTGACCAAACTAAATTTATAGAAAGTTATCTTACAACTACATTAATTGTAATTACTGGACCACTAGCAATTATTGGGCCTTTCTTTGATGTCGTCGAGTCAAACTTAGAATTATTATTAATAAAAACTGCTTTAGACTGTTTCCTTGTAATTTTCATAACTTCAAGTGGCGGTAAAGGAGCCGTATACTCTGGTGTCTCAATATTGATCTATCAAGGAATATTTACTTTGCTCGCTTTATTAATTAATACAAATATTGAACAACAAATATCTGACTCGATTGCAGGAATTGGAGGGGTATTGTTAATTGGTGTTGGAATAAACTTGTTAGGATTAAAGAAAATTCCCGTAGGAAATTATATGCTTAGTCTTTTTGTTCCGTTTCTTCTAGCATTTTAAATTCTCTTAAGGCTCCTTCCACCCCTTCAAAAAGTGAAATAATTTTTTTAGACTCTTCTTCAAATGACATCGATACAAACTGTTCTTTTTGTACATGAAACCTTCTATTTTTAAAATCTAACTCGATCGGTAAGTAAGGTATATCCAGTTCTTTTGCTAAATAATAAAATCCACTTCTAAATTTTTTAACCTGCTCTGTCCCAGCTTCTGGAGCAATTGCAAGAACGTATTCATCCATTTTTGAAAATTCTTCTATAGCACCCTTAATTAGTCCTTTTGATTTATTTCTATAAACAGGTATTCCTCCAAGTTTTAAAAGTATTATTTTTTGCAACCACCCTAAAGGCCAGGGAATTCCTAAACGATCAACATCTTTTGAAAAAGTATAAGGGCTTGGAAGTCTGGTAAATATCCACCTTGCACCAAAAAAATTTATCTTTAAATCCAAGGCCAGTATTGCAAGAAGTGCGTACCAGGCATCTCTATTTGCTGTATGAGGTACTCCAATTAATATTATTTTTTTATAGTTCGGAAATTCACCTGTAATTTCCCAGTTTGAAAGTTTAAGTATTTTCCTACTCAAAGGTCCTAGAAAAACTCTTTTCTTTCTGGGAACTTTATTTGGTATAGAAATCATTTTTGTATAGGTGGTTAGCAATTTGAACAGCATTCAATGCTGCTCCTTTTAAGAGATTGTCACCAACTGCCCAGAAGTTTAGTATTTTATTGCTAGTAAGACCGGATCTCATTCTAGAGACTAAGATATTTTTATTTCCTTGAGCATCAAGCGGTGTCGGATAAGTTTCTTTCCAGTATTCTACACCTTCAAATGCTTCCAATGATTCAATAGCAGATTCAACATCAACATCTTTTTCAAATGTTGCAGTACAAAATATACCATGTCCAGTTTCAACCCCTACCCTTGCATTAGATGGTTCAACATTTAAGTCCGGTATGTCCAAAATCTTTTTTGACTCATTAGAAAACTTCATTTCTTCATCTGAGTATCCATTTTCTGTAATATTTCCAGCAATTGGAATTACATTCTTCGCTATCTGGGATTGATAATATTTTTCATCAGGTGCTGATCCTGGTGTTGAAAGGTTAGCAAGTTCATTTTCTAACGATTCAATTGCACTCTTGCCTGAACCTGAAACAGCTTGATATGAAACTGGAACAATACTTAATAAATTAAAAATATCGTGTAATGGTTTTAAAGCCATAACAAGGGCCATAGTTGTACAATTTGGATTGGCTATAATTTTCGAATCGTTTTTTATTATGTCTTCATTAATACCGTAAACAACAAGAGGAACTGTTTTTTCCAATCTGAAAGATGATGAATTATCGATTACGAAAGCGCCTTTGTCTGCAAATTGATTTGCAAATTCTCTTGATCTTTCTCCTCCAGCTGAAAACAAAGCAATATCGCATGACTCAATATTCTTTGAACTTAACTCTCTAATGGGAACTTCTTTTCCATTAACTTGCAGTGTTTTGCCTTCAGACTCTTTGGATGCATAAAGATGGTATTCAACAGAATTGTCAAAATATTCTTCACAGAGCTCAATTATGTTTCGCCCTACCAGACCAGTAGCTCCAACTATTGAGATTTTCATTTATGCTTCAATAAATTCTTTGTGTAATGAGTCTATAGCTTTTTGCATATCATCCTTGTTAACAACACATGAAATTCTTATCGGTGATGTTGAAATCATTGCAATATTGATTTTATTCTCGCCAAGTATTGAAAACATTTTCGAAGCTATTCCAGACTCAGCTTTCATACCAGCACCAATTAAAGAAACCCTTGCAATATTTGGATCTGAATCTGCTCCTTCTGCTTCGAGCTCAGTTGATAAATTTTCTAAAATATTTTCAACTTCGGACTTTTGCTCTAATGGTGCAGTAAAACTAATATCCGTTTTTGATTCCTTTGAAACGTTTTGAACAATCATATCTACAATTACACCATTTTGTGAAAGAGGTACAAAAACTTTTCCAGCAATGCCTGGCTGATCTGGAACTCCAAATAGTGTAAATTTGATCTCTTTATCGTTGTGAGTGACTCCACTTACAATTGCTTGTTCCATTACTTTGTCCTTTACAATTGTGCCTGAACCTTCGCTAAAGGTAGGTTTTACAATTATTGGTACATTATACCTTCTACCAAATTCTACAGACCTAGCCATTAAAACCCTCGCACCTGATGAAGCCATTTCCAACATTTCATCGTATGTTATCTCTTCAATTAATTTGGCTTTTGTAACTATTCTTGGGTCTGCTGTAAATACACCCTCAACATCTGTATAAATCTCACATTTTTCTGCACCAAGTGCTGCAGCTAACGCAACTGCTGTAGCATCAGATCCTCCTCTTCCAAGTGTTGTAATCTCTTTAGTCTCTTTGTTTACTCCTTGAAAACCAGCAACTATTACTATCTTTCCTTCATTAATGCCCTCTTTAACTCTTTCACCAGAAATATTTTCGATCTCCGCCATTCCATGTCTTGACGTTGTAGTTATTCCTGCCTGTGAACCTGTTAAAGAAAAGGATTCATAACCAAGATTATTTAAATGCATTGCTAGTAGTGACATTGTTATTCTCTCTCCTGCCGACAACAACATATCCATTTCTCTGGGGGAGGGTGTATCGGATAGTTCATTAGCTAGATCAATTAATTCATCCGTACTTGAACCCATAGCAGAAACAACTACTACAACCTCGTTGCCTTTTGATTTACAATCAATTATTTTTTGTGCAACAATTTTTAGTGTTTCGGGATTTTCAACACTAGTGCCACCAAATTTTTGTACTATTAAATTCATCTGAAACATTCTAATGAGTTTATTAAAGATTTAACAGACCTAGTATTCTAGATTTAATGAGCATTGATCTCCATATTCATTCATCTAATTCTGACGGGACTGACAAAATTGAAGATATATTGAATATTGCAATAGAACAACAATTACAGGCTATATCAATAACTGATCACGAGTTTTTGTCAGAGGTTGAAAACACTAATTTAATTGAAATAATTCCAGGGGTTGAAATGAGTGTTAGTTGGTATGACTTAGAGTTAAAAAATCCATTTGCGGGAATTCATTTACTTATTTATTTTTTAAAAAAAGATACCCCTATATATGATTTGCTTTCAAAAATTAGAATTGAAAAGAAAAATAGAAATTATGAAATATTGGAAAAACTAAAAAAAGTAGGTGTAGAAATTGAAAGAAAAGAATTGGATGATCTTGAAACAAAAGTACCGGGTCGTCCTCATATTGCTAATTTAATGAAATCAAAGGGGTATGTAGCTTCACTTAATGAAGCATTTAAAGAATACTTAGGAAATGGTAAAGTTGGTGATTCTAGAATACACCAAAACCCAATTGAGGAAGTCATTGATTGTGCGAAAGAATCTAAATGTTTGGTTTTTCTTGCACACCCTCACACACTTATGAGTAATAAAGACTACTCTTTTTCAAAAAATTGGTATGACTCTGTATTTGTAGATCGATTAAAAACATTAAAAAATCTCGGTATTCATGGAGTTGAGACATATTATTCAAGTTACTCCAAAACAACTTCAAGCACATTGAGTGAGATTGTAAACAATATGAATTTATTAAAAAGTGGTGGTTCTGATTATCACGGTGACAATAAACCTAACATAAATATAGGATTTGGTTACGAGAGTAATAAGTTAAATATTTCTTATGAACTACTTGAGCTTATGAAAGAAAAGCATGCAGAATTATAAAAAATTAATTGGTCCAATATCAATAATTTCTTTAGCTTATTTAATGAGTAGAATTTTTGGGTTTGTTAGAGAAATTTTATTAGCAAATTGGACTGGGATATCTAATGCATCAGATACTTTGGATTTAGCTTTTGTAATTCCTGATTTTTTATTTTATCTATCAGCCGGAGGCTATCTTGCAATAACATTAATACCTCTTCTCTCAAGGTTTGAAAAAGAAGATGATGATAAGCTAAATAGTTATTTCCTTTCACTGCTAAATGGCTTAACGGTTATATTTTTAAGTATTTCTATTCTTGGTTTTATTTTTAGATATGAAATAGCAGATATCTTTGGAGTGGTAAACCAAGAGCTTTTTGTTAAAGTTTTTACTCCAATTATTTTTAGTCAAGTTTTTTTCTTTTCGGGTGCAATTATGATGGCATATCAGTATTTTAAAAATGAATATAAATACGCTGCGATAGCTCCAGTAATTTATAATTTGTCAATTATCTTATTTGGCTGGATTTATTCTTCAACTCCAGAAGCTACAGTTTACGGATTTGCACTAGGTGGTTTGATCGGTTCCTTTTTGGGTCATATAGTAATTCAATTAATTGGATTAAAAAGTGTTGGTCTGAGTTATAAATTTATAAAACCAAAAGCAATGTTTTTAAGTCAATATTTTAAAGTATCACTTCCTTTGATTGTTGGTCAATCAATTGCAGTCATGGATGAACAATTATTCAGAATATTTGGATCTTTTCTTAGCATAGGAGCAATTGCCTCTTTTAGATACGCTAGGAGAATAGCAATTTTACCTGTGGGAGTTTTAGCCCAAGCTGTAGGTGTTGCAAGTTTTCCAACTTTATCTAACTTATTTGTTAACAAAAAGTTTGAAGAGCTTAGAGAATTAATCCGTCGCCAAGTCTCTATTTTATTTTTTCTAAATGTAGCTATAGTTTTGTTTTTTTTCTTTGGTAGCGATGAGGTAGTGAGTATTGTTTACGAACGTGGTGCATTTACTAGTAATGATGTCCAACGTGTAAGTTCAATTATGTCAGTTGTATCATTTGCTATCTTACCTTGGTCGATCAATCAAATCGTAACTAGATCTTTTTATGTTCAAAGTAAATATTGGTATCCAGTTTTGATAGGTACTTCAGCAACAGTTTTGTCAACTCTACTTGTGTTAAGTAGTACAAATAAGTCGGAATCAAACTATGCAGTTTTAATTGTTATACCTCTTTTTTTATATTCAATGGTGTTGCTTTTTACGTTAAAAATAGGAAATGAAAAAATTCTAAATAGGGATTTAGCAATTGACTTGAGCATTTCAACATTAATTGGAAGTGTAGTCTTTACATTTATCAGATTTTTATCTGTTAGTGGAAATTCGAACATTATGAATTTATTGATTTATCTAACAATTATTGCTTTGGCGTTTATTGTGTCTCTTAATGTAATTAAAATGAAATACATAAAGGTTAGAAAAGAATAATGCAAAAATTTCCACTAAAAAAGGGTCTCTCAGGCGCAGACGAGCTGCATGAAGAAATTAACGAATACATAAATGTGCTGATGGGTCATATTAACCCACCTATAACTGATGGTGTTGATACTTTATTTGAGGTGAGCAGTACTTATCTTGCCAGAGCAAAAGAGATTGAAATTAAATTGCTAGAAAGAGAAAGAAATGGAGATGTTCCTTCAGGTGACGCACTTAAAAAATTTAGAACTGGGGAACTAAGAAGTTTTATTGAATTATGTAAAAGTGCCCAAAATCAAGGATCAAGAAGAATAACAATGGCTTTAAGTGAATTAAATCTAAAAGATAATTAACTTAAATCCTCAACATCAAAAATTTCTTGGGCCGCTGATATGCCACCCTCTTCTTTTGTATTAATTGTTTCGCTAATGTCTATATTTACTAAAGCTTCAATGCCCATGAGTTTTGCTACTTCTGATTTAATCAGATCAATTATCTCCGTACTTTTTTTTAATTCATCAAAAAGAAATTCATTATTTTTATCAACATAAAGGGTAACAACATTATCTTCATTCACTTCAGGTTTCACTGCCGTTAAGTAAGAAAATTTTCTTGCTGATAAAGTTTCTTTCATCGAGTTCAAAATTTTTGGCCAGTAAACATCAAAATCTTCAAGTGATTGTTTATTTTTACTTTTAGCCTTTATTTCTTTAGGTTTAGATTCATCTTTTGGTTTCTCATCAGTTAGTATTTTTTCTTCTGATTTAGTATCTTCATCAACACTTCTTGATAAACTAGTTCGTCCCTCTAGAAGATCAAGTCGGTAACCAATAGATTTTACATCAGAGCCAAATTCTGGCTTAATCAATTTCATCATGAATAATTCAAGTTTTAAATGTTGAGAATTTGATGACGGTAAGTTTGAATTAATATCATCAATCAAATCAAGTATACGAACCAGTTGTTTTGCTGATATTTTTTCATTTGCTTTTTCTAAATTCTTTTTAAAATCTTCAGTTAAAGATTCTAGTTTTTTATCATCTGGTAAATACTTAAGATAAAATAAATTCCGAAAAAATTCTGATATTGAATTTGAAATATCGGTTGGTTGCAAACCTTTAGAATAAGCTTCTCTGATGACATTTAAAATTTTTCCTGTATCCTGAAACTCGATAGATTCAATTATTTCTTGTATCTCTTCAGAGCCCAATTTACCAACTAAGCTGAATATATTTTCAACAGTTACTTTTTCTCCAAATGTATTATCTGCTTGCTCAAATAAATTTATTGCATCTCTCAAAGATCCGTCTGAATAAGTTGCAATAGTTTGAAGAATGTCTTTATTGAAATTTATATTTTCTTTTTTTGAAATTTTTTGTAGTACCTTAATTATTTCTGGTTCAGAAATTTTTTTAAATACAACTTGTGTTGTCCTGCTTCTTATGGTTTCAATCACTCTATCTGGCTCAGTTGTTGCAAGTATAAAAATTACGTGTTCGGGTGGTTCTTCTAATGTCTTAAGAAATGCATTTGACGCTGCATTCGACAACATATGAACTTCATCCAAAATAAATATTCTCTTTTTTCCAGGAGAAGTTGCAATAAAATTTACACTTTCATTCATATCCCTTATGTCATCCACCTTATTATGAGAGGCTGCATCAATTTCAGATACGTCAAACACCGGATCACAACCAAGTTCTTTTGCAATTATGCGTGCAAGTGAAGTCTTGCCCACACCTTTTGGTCCTGAAAATAGGTAAGCATGGCCAATTTTTTCATCCGATATTTGGGAGGAAATTAAAGAAACCGCCTCGTCTTGTCCGACCATCTCTTTTAGATTTGCGGGTCTATATTTTCTATATAATGCTTGTTCCATATATGTAAATGCTAATAGGGTTACCCTTCTATAGTGCACTGAAGAATTAAACTTAGTCAAATGAGAATCGGAGTTGATTTAGACGGTGTTGTTGCAAACTTCACAAAAGGCTGGACTGAATTATATGAAAAAGAATTTGGTAAAAAAATATTAGAGGAAGAGATAACTGAGTGGGGCCTTTCTAAACCTTTAACACACTTTCAGGAGGAAATAGATTTCTGGAAATGGGCTAAAGATATCGACGGCTCATCCATTTTTAGAAATCTTGAACTGTACGAAAATGCTGTAGATGTTTTATATGAGCTTTCAAAAAATGGTCATGAGGTAGTAATTATTTCCTCTAAGCCATGGTGGTCAATACATGATACTTTGATGTGGCTTGGAGAAAATAAGATACCAACAAAAGAAATACATTTTATTGAGGAAAAGTGGAAGATAGATTGTGACGTTTACATAGATGATGCTCCATATCAGCTTGATAGTTATGTAAAAAATAGGAAAGATAAAACAATTATTAGATTCGTAAGATTATATAACGATCCTATCGAAGGCGTTCACGATTTAAATGATTGGAATGATTTAATCGCTTTATTAAATTCCATTTAAGAATTAATCTAAAATTGTGAATGATTCTTTCATACTTAGAGATAGAAAATGGAGAGAGACAAACGAGCGCGTTACTTTATCTTCGTACGCAATGTTATCTGAAGAATCAAAAGGTCGTATTAAAAAAGAAGATCAAGATCCTTTTAGGACTGTTTTTGAAAGAGATAGGGATAGAATTATACACTCAAAAACATTTAGAAGATTAAAACACAAAACTCAAGTATTTATCAATCCGGACGGCGATCATTTTATAACAAGAATGACTCACACGCTAAACGTAACTCAAATTGGTAGATCTATCGCAAAAACTTTAGGCCTAAATCCAGATTTAACTGAAGCTATTTGTTTAGGGCATGACGTGGGACATTCTCCTTTTGGACACACTGGTGAGGAAGTTTTGAACGATATGCTTGATGGTGGTTGGAGCCATTCTGAAAATTCTGTAAAAATGCTCTCAATCATTGAACCTTTAAATCTCACAAAAGAAACTATTAATGGCATAGAAAAACATCCATGGAAATATGAAGAACCTCCCTTTACTAACGAAGGCTTAATTTGTAGATACGCCGATAGGATTGCATATCTTTCACACGATGTTGAAGATGCAATAAGAGCTGGTGTGTTAAATGAAAGTGAAATACCAAAAAGCATTACTTCTGAACTTGGTAGTCCAGGTAAAACTTGGATAAATTCACTTATTTCAGGAATTTTTAAAGCGTCGTCTGAAGGTAACCTTCGTATGGATGATGAAATTTTGAATATTATGAACAATTTAAGAGAATTTATGTTTGAAAAAGTATATCTCAGAGATGAAACAAAAAAGGAAAGAGCAGAAGCTAAAAAAGTTGTTGAAAAACTAGTTTCTAATTTTACGAATAATCCAAACTTATTACCTGAGCAATATAGGACTACTCAATCAGAACTTGAAAATGCCGTAGACTACGTGGCTGGTATGACGGATAGATTTGCCCTGAAGGAATTTAGCAAGTTATAACTATTGTCCCTTAAACTTTGGATCTCTTTTTTCCATTCGTGCAAAAATTCCTTCTTTCAAGTCTTCAGAACTCAGGAATGAAGTACTCCACATTCTTACAAGATCTAATGACTGATCAGATGTTAACTCCTCACCTTTATCAAGGATCATTTTTACACCTCTCATAACTAATGGTGAGTTTGATGCAATCTCGTTTGCTAATTCCATAGCACCATCAATAAGTTCTTCATGGGTGTCGAAAATATGATTTACAAATCCAATCTCTTTTGCATATTCACCATCAAAAGTTTTGCCAGTGTATGCTAGTTCTCTTAGTAGACCCTTTGATATGATTTTAGGCATTCTTTGTAAAGCCCCAACATCGGCTACTAATCCGAGCTTTGATTCACCAATTGAAAATTGGGCATCTTTTGTTGAAAGCCTAATATCACAAGATGCTACTAAATTTGTGGCACCTCCAATACTGAATCCTTGAATTGCAGCTATTGTTGGTTTTTGTGTTTTTGCAACAGTCGTAAAAGCATCTTGAAATTTTTTTGTAATCTCCATAATTTCAATTCTTTCTTTCGCATTAGTTTTCAAATCTTCATTTAGATCGAAAGCTTCTACAAGTAAATTTATGTCTATACCTGCAGAAAACGTATCTCCTTTTGCTGCAATAAGAATTACTCTTACCTCGTCACTCTCATCTAATTCTTTTACTAATTCTGGAAGTCCGAACCATAGTTCATCATTTAAGGCATTTTTTTTCTCGGGACGATTTAACCAAATTATCCCAATATTATCTTTTATTTCTGAAAATATTTTTTTATCCATACTTACCTAACTTCTATCTTACTAAAATAACAAAATGGATGTATTTGAAGCTCTCTATACAACAAGGGCTATGCGAAGGGTGAAAGAAGATCCGATCCCAGATGAAATTATAAAATCAATGATTGACTCAGCAATTCGTGCACCAAGTGGTTCAAACAGACAAGACTGGAGATTTGTAGCTGTAACAGACCAAGAAGTCAGAAATCAGTTGGCTGATATCTATAAAGAAACCTGGGACTATTACGTTAAATCTTTCTACAATAATTCATCTGATTTGGGTGCTTCGAATTTAAAAGACAAAGAACAAATTGAATCGGTTCGAAGAATTAGTAATTCTGCAAGTTGGTTAGCTGAAAATTATGATAAAGTCCCACTTTTGGTTTTAGCATTTTCAAGAAATGATCCTACTGGTTCATCAATTTATCCTGCAATATGGAGTTTAATGCTTGCTGCAAGAGGTCATGGAATAGGAACATGTCTAACAACAGTAATGAGTTTTAAGACAGAAGAAGTTTATAAAATTCTTGATATTCCAGCAGATAAAGGGTGGACCTTAAATGCGACTATTACTGCAGGATACCCTTTAGGGAAATGGGGAGTTGCAACAAGAAAGCCTGTAGAGGAAGTCACTTTTTTAAATAAATGGGGTGAATCACCAGATTGGAATTTAAATGAACCCCTTTGGAATTACTAGATAAGTAATTTTTTGGCACGCCCGGAGGGAGTCGAACCCCCAACCTTCTGATCCGTAGTCAGACGCTCTATCCAGTTAAGCTACGGGCGCTTGGCGGAGAGGGAGGGATTTGAACCCTCGAGGGGACTTTCGTCCCCCACTCGCTTAGCAGGCGAGCGCTTTAGACCACTCAGCCACCTCTCCAAGCTTGCGGAGGGAGTGGGATTCGAACCCACGGTATGGAATACATACATTAGTTTTCAAGACTAACGCCTTCGTCCGCTCGGCCATCCCTCCAAACTATAATCTTTTTGCGGAGGGAGAGGGATTCGAACCCTCGAAGGGGATAAACCCTTACACGCTTTCCAAGCGTGCGCACTAGGCCAGACTATGCGATCCCTCCATGAAAAGACCTAAAGTATTAGTTTAATTACCTCTTACTTTCAAAGAAAGAGGATAATATAACTTCAGATTCATGGGATAAAATATTATCTCTTATCTCAACAAAGTGATTTAGTCTTTTATCTTGTGGAATATTATAAAGTGTGTATGCTGCACCCGATTTTAGATTTGGTGAGCTGTATAAGAGAGTTTTGATTCTTGCGTTGACTATTGCTCCTGCACACATGGGATCAGGCTCTAATGTAATCGCAAGAGTGGTGTTTTCTAATCTCCAAGTTTTCAATATCTGGGATGCTTCTTTTATTACTAATATCTCAGCATGGGCAGTTGGGTCTTGATCAATTTCACGCCTGTTGTGCGCCTTTGTAATTAATTTATCATCATTATCAAAAAGTGCAGCTCCGATTGGTACTTCATCTATCTCTAATGCTTTCTTAGCTTCCGCTAGTGCTACTTGCATTTTTTCTATATCAGATTTATATTTCATATCCCTAAACTTATTCTAGGAGGGATCGCATAGTCCGGTCTAGTGCGCGACACTCGAAATGTCGTGAGTCTTTATAGGCTCCGTGGGTTCGAATCCCACTCCCTCCGCTTTAAACTTCAGTTTCTAAAACTCTAGTATTAATATTGAAAAGTGCTTGAGTTTTTTATCTTCGCTTCAGTAACTGCCATAACACCAGGCCCCAACAATTCAATGCTTATGGCATCAGGTATAAAATTTGGTAGACGACCGTCGATTCCTCACTTCTTAGGAATTTGGCTTGGTTTTACATTTTTATTTTTTGTAGGGGGTTACATTCTTTCATTTGTTCCTAGTGAGGTATTTACTTACCTTCAATATATTGGCTATGGAGTAATTGTTTATATCGCATACAAAATTGCCACAACCAAAACATCAACTGATAAAAGTAAAATAGAAAAACCATTTACATTTATACAGGCTTGTTTGTTTCAATGGGTAAATCCAAAAGGTGTTGTAATGGCAATTTCTGGATTAACAGCCTTTAATGTAACCCACTTACAAGGGACACTAATATACTTTTCAGTTCTTCCATTTTGCGTTGGAATTTGGTTACTTTTAGGGGAAAAGTTACAAAATTGGTTGAGAAAAAATTCTACTCTTGAGAGAACTGTTTATATATTCTTAGGTCTAAGTATGATAGCAAGCTTACTTTTAGCTTAACTTATCAACCCCTAAAATATTCCCCAAGCTATCAGAGAATTCTACTCCTCCATCTTCAGTTTGATTATTTTCAAGTAGAGCTATTAATATTCTTCCCACTGCAATAGCTGTACCATTTAATGTATGGAGTAAAGTAGTATCTTTTTCTACTTTTGTGCGAATATTTAACCTTCTGGCCTGAAAATCCGTTGTGTTTGAACAAGATGTTACTTCTCTATATGTATTCTGACTTGGTATCCATGCTTCGATATCAAATTTTTTAGCAGCAGATGAACCTAGATCGCCGGTGCAAACATCAACGACTCTATAAGGAATTTCTAGCTCTTGTAAAATCTCTTCTTCAACTGAGAGAATAAATTCATGTTCTTCTTCTGATTTTTCAGGACTACAAAAAGAAAACATTTCTACTTTATCAAATTGGTGGACTCTAAATATTCCTGTTGTGTCTTTCCCATAAGTTCCAGCTTCTCTTCTAAAGCAAGTTGAATATCCTGCATATCTGATAGGTAGTTTGTCAAAATCAAGAATTTCATCACCGTGTAAAGCAGCAAGTGATACTTCTGACGTACCAACTAGAAATAGGTCATCATTTGGAATCTCATACACTTGATCTGAATCATCAGGAAAAAATCCAGTTCCAAAAAGAGCATTTTCCCTAACCAAAACTGGTGGAATTGTTGGATTGAATCCTTTTTCAGACAATTTATTCAAAGCATAAGAAACAAGATTGAATTGCATTTTCACCAAATCTCCAAATAAGTATGAAAATCTAGAACCTGAAACACTTGAGGCCTTTTCTACATCAATTAAACCTAATTTTTCTCCAATATCTAAATGCGATAGTGGATTTTTCATATCTTTAGGCTTTCCTACTTGCTTTAGTTCTTTATTGTCGGCATCTGTTTTACCAATAGGAGATGAGGGGTTGACAATATTTGGAATTTTAATCCACTCGTTTAGAAAATCTTCTTCTTTTTTCTGTGTTTCTTCTGTTAGCTTTTTAACCTTTTGGCTAAGTTTTTCAGCCTTTTGTAGTAATTTATCCTTTTCATCCCCGTCTGATGAGGCAATCTCTTTGCCTAATTTTTTTTGGTCAGACCTGAGTTTTTCGGATTCAAATTTTGACTCTCTTCGTTCTTCATCAAGTTTTTTTAAATTTTGTAAATCAATTTTTAAGTCTCTTTTTTTAAGATTTGTTTCAATAATTTCAAGATCAGTTTTTATAAGTTGTGGATCTATCATGATTTAGTCCTCTGGTGGAATAAATGCTTTAACAGAATATATATTATCTTCGAAATCTTCTTCATTTTCTACTTCTTCGACAAGTATAAACCACTCATATAGAATTCCTTTTTCAATTTCTAAAGGATCTAAGTAATAACTTTTACTCTCAAAAGGACCAATGGTGTTTAGTTTTGTTCTTTTTTCATAAACTGTATCTCCTGATTCATCTGTTACCAAGATTAAAACAAGGACTTCTGTTTCCTCTACATTTCCTTCGTTTGCAATTACTAACTGCAGTGACGTAGGTTGATCAAGTAATACTCTGTAGCCTTCCTCGGTAATAGCTATTGATTGAGGTACAAATTCAACACCTGTTACAGAAATATCTCTTCTCAGAAAAAGACCACTTTTATTTTCAATTGCTCTATCAACGATAAGTTCAGCAAATTGATATGCGTTTGATTCGATACCTGTATATTCAATATTTAAAAAATCTGGTAAAAATAAATTTTCGTTATCTGATTTAATTTTTATTTCTGACAAGAAATTGCTGTAAGCTTTATCCCCAACAGATAAACTTGTAATACTTTCTGCAATAGACTCCTCAAGTAGTTGTGAGTATTCCTGATCAACTAAATTTAATATTGAGACCTGAAAAGTTTCCAAACCTTTTAACCAAGATGTTGTAGCTATTTCTAATAATTCTCTCTCAGCTCCCGTGTAACTACTTTCAGAGTTAATAAGGATATTGTTTGCTTCTTGAGCATCTCTTATTATTTCGATAAAAGTCGATTCAAATTCATCCCTGTTTAATTCATCAAAATTTATTAATTTACCGTATTTCTTTGCTGCCTCTTGATGAAGATTTGATATAACATAAGCCTCTTCTAAAAATGTATTTATTTCCGAAGATTCTGAAAAATTATCATAAAATCTAAACGCAAAAAATCCTATGGTAATGCTCAAAATAATTACAAAAATGTATCGTATTATATTCATAGACTTTTCAATATTTTCTAAATTTTAGTTCTTTATACAGTCTATAAATACAATTACATTTCACAACTAAGATTATTAGGGAATGAAAAATTTTAAACTTGTTTGGTCAGCTAGAAGCGAATGTGGGCCAAATAGAAAGAAAAATGAAGACTCTATTTATCCATCAACTTCAGGTAATAATCAACCCCCATTCAAGGCTGCTGTTTGCGACGGTCTTGGAGGACACGTAAGTGGGGATATTGCCAGCAAAATTGCAGCAGACAAACTTAATGAAGAAGTTGAAGACTTAAAAAAAGTTATAAATCAAGCAAATAAGCAGATCTTACAATTTCAAGATGATAATCCTGAATCTCTTGGTATGGGGACAACTATGACTGTGATCACAATAAATGAGAATGCCCTAATGAAAATTGCACATGTTGGAGATAGTAGGTGTTATGTTCTTTCTGATCGAAATTTAGTCAAAGTTACAGAAGATCAAAATGTACCTGGATACCAGAATGTATTAAAACAAGCACTTGGTTCCAATGAGAAACTAAATATTCAAGAAATAGACTTTCAACTTCAGATTGGAGATGTAATACTCCTATGTAGTGACGGACTTTACAATGAAGTTGGCGAGGAGTATATAAAGAAAAAAATGCAGGATGGCACAAGTGCAGATACTTTAGTTAGTGAAGTATTGTTACTGGATCCTAAAGATAACGTATCAGCAATCATGATTAACTTAATTTAAATTATGCAAATAGGACAAATAATTAAAGAGAGATATGAAATTACTCAACTTTTGGGTGAAGGTGGTATGTCGTATGTTTACAAAGCTATTGATAAACAACTCCAAAGAACAGTAGCAATCAAAACACTCAAGCCAAACTATGTTGAGCAAGAAAAATTTGTAGAAAGGTTTAAAAGAGAGGCACAAACAGCTGCGAATTTAAATCATCCAAATATTGTTCAAATCTTTGACTGGGGAATAGGAGATGAACCCTTTTTTGTTATGGAGTACATAGAAGGAAATACATTAACCTCGATAATTGCAAATAAAAGAACGATAAGTATGAATGACATTTTATTTATTGGTGCACAAGTGTCTAGCGGACTGCAGGCTGCCCATTCAAAAGGTCTTGTTCATCGAGATATAAAACCTGGAAATATAATGATTACTCCAGAAGGAAAAGTAAAAGTTACAGACTTTGGTATTGTCTCATTACAAAATGAAGAGAGTGATATAACTAAAACAGGATCTATCCTTGGAACAGCGAGTTATATATCTCCCGAACAAGCTCAGGGAAAACCTGTTTCAAAAGAGTCAGATCTGTATTCATTAGGAACTGTACTGTATGAATTAATTACTGGAAGGCCTCCTTTTGAGGGAGATACTCCTATTGCTACTGCAACAAAACATATTACCGACAAGCCTGAAAAGTTAAGTACATATAGAGCAAATATCCCAAAAGGTATTGAAAATGCTGTACTAAAACTATTACATAAATATCCAAAAGATAGATTTAAAAATGCTGAAGACTTAAGAGCTGTTCTCCTTCAACAAAAAACCCAACTTCAAGCTATACAGACTCAGGAAAATCTTGTCGATTTAACAAGCCCAAAAATAAAATATAGATTTACTCTTCCAGCATTGATCATTTCTTTATCGATAGTCGTAGGAACAATATGGACATTGACCAGAGTTTTTGATGGATTACCTGTTGATGGAGGTACACAAGTTGTTGTTGAAGTTCCAGATCTCACAGGTAGTAGTCAGACAGAAGCACTTAATGATTTACAAAGTCTGGGATTTAAAGTTGGTATAGAAAATTCTGCTCACCCAGATGTTCCTGAAGGTTCTGTGATAAGAACTCAACCTCCTGCAAATACATCAACAAATCCTGATACCCTCGTAACAATAATTGTGTCCGTTGGTCCGGAAGCATATCCTATTCCATATGTTGTTGATTTAGAAACTGAAAGAGCCATATATGTAATTGAAGAAAGTGGGTTCACAATAGGTCAAAAAATAGAAGTTAATGATGATAACGTTCCGATTGGCTTTATTATCTCTCAAAATCCAATGGCTGGAAAAAAAATGGGTCCTGGCTCAACTGTAGATCTGGTTATTTCTTCAGGACCAAGTTTGATTGAACTAGGTGATTTATCTAGAAAATCAGTTGAAGACGCTACTCAAATACTGGAAACATTAGGTTTGGAATTTGAAACTTTGGAAGAATACTCTGAAGATATAGAAGAAGGTCTTGTCTCAGGCACACTTCCTGAAGCAGGAGAGATTATAACTCCTGATGATGTTGTAACTATAATTGTTTCACTTGGAATAAAAATAGAAGTACCTGAAGTTGAAGGCCTTACATATCAAGATGCAATTGATAAGTTAGAAGAAGCTGGACTTGTAGCAACCATAAGTGGTGACACAAGTGGTGTTGTGAGAAAACAATTACCACGTAAAGGTGAATTTCTTGAACCAGAGGGCGTAGTTGAATTAACTTTTGATGAATAAAATTAATTTATTCAAACAAGAATTATTAAAGTGGTCTAAAAAAAACAAGAGAGAATATTCCTGGAGAGATTCTAATGATCCATGGAAAATTTTATTATTAGAGATTATTGCACAACAAACACAGCTTGATAGGGCAAATTTTTATTATGAGAAATTCATAAAAAGATTTCCTACCCCAAAAGAAATGTCAATCGTTACAAAAAAGGAGATACTTAGTTTATGGTCAGGTTTAGGTTATAACAGTAGAGCATTAAGGCTTCACGAGGCGTCAAAGATTTTATCTAAAAAATCATTTAACTCAATCTACCCAAATTTTGAGATACTTCCAGGAGTTGGAAAATATACTAAGAATGCCATACTGTCTTTTGCTTATAAAGAAAAAGTAATTGCCCAAGACACCAATGTTATAAGAATTTTTAGTAGATTTTTTGGGATTAAAAATCCAGAGAGTTTTATTGAGGAAAACGAAAAAATTATACTGAAAAACATACAATCTAGGAAATTTAACGAAGCTTTAATGGATTTTGGTTCAAAAATTTGTAAATCAAAAAATCCTTTATGCGATTCTTGTTTACTTGAACCAAATTGTAAAAAATTTTTTCAGGATACTAAACATGCCCAATCAGCATTTAAAGGTTCAAGTAGAGAAATTCGTGGAAAGATAATTAAATATTTAATAAATAATGAAAATGTTGAGATTTCTAGCTTAAACAAAGCATTAGAAATAGAAGATTCAAAAATTAAGCCGATTATCAAAAAGCTTGCTGATGAGGGATTGGTAAACATAAAGAATAAGAAATTGATTGAAATTAGCTCTTAGCGATAGTATTTTTTAAATATGCCTGTCTCAAAGAAAAGAAATAGAAATAAGAACAGTGGGCCTACAAAGTCTAAAAAGCTATCTTCACAAATGTCAGATGTTAGCGGTCCATCACCAAGATGGTTTGTAATAACAATGTCTTCTTTAATGATTATTGGAGTTTTACTTATAGTGTTAAATTATCTTACACTTTTGCCTGGTTCAGTATCAAGGTGGTATCTATGGAGTGGGCTAGGTTGTATCGGTATTGGTTTTATTATGACAACAAAATATAACTAGATAATTAACAATCCTTCTTTTTTTAAGTATTCAAAACTATCAAATTCAATATCTTGAAAATTTGTATGACTTTCAATCTCTTTAATTGAGACCTTACCACTATCTTCACTAAACCATCCTATATTTGTTCTTCTTAAGAGATAATCAACTGGTGTGGCAACACAATAATGTTTAATTGAATGCTCAAGATCGGATAAGTTATAGTAATTTTGATAATTAATTATTTGATCTTGGTATTCGATATTTTGTAACTCAAACTTTTTATTGAACAATTTACTCAACGCTTCAATTGCAATTAATCTAAAACCCGTTAATTTTCCGCCTGCAATTTGTATAAAGTTTTTGTCAACCTCTTCAATAATATGTCCTCTCATAATTTTTTTTGTAGAGTTGTTTTTATCATCTATCAGAGCTCTGATACCAGACCAACTTGAAATATATTCAAGTTTTTCGATATCAAAATATTTTTTAACATGTCGTATCAAATAATCAATCTCTTCTTTTGATGCGTAAGGGTTGTCTTTTGTTCCAGAAAATTTTTCAGTATCAGTAGTACCGACTATTGTGTTTCCGTTCCAAGGTAAAACGAACATTACTCTCTCATCTTCAGTCTTAGGTAGAAAAACACCATTGTTGTTGATGTCTAGAGGGTCACCCTTTAAAACTAAATGTGCTCCCCCGCTCATCTTTAGTTTTATAGAAACTTCTTTATAATCACCGGGTAAGTTATGAACTCCTGATGCTGCAATTATTTTTTTTGCGAAAACTGAATATTCGACTCCCGTTAATTCACAACATAATTGTATTTCATAAAACTTATTTTTTTTATATATATTTTTTACATTTAAATAATTGATAGCCGTGGAATTATTTATTTCAACAGCTGTTCTTAAAAGAGAAAGTACAAGCTTTGAATCATCAGTTTGTGCGTCTTGGAAGATAAAACTTTTCTTTAAATTAACTTTTCTTAGCTTTGGAAATAAGACAAATGTATTTTTTTTTGAGATATTCTTATGTTTTTCTGATTTCTTTCTTCCTCCTAAAAAATCATAAAAGAACAGACCTAACTTGAACGCATAAGATGCTATATAATTTTTCTGAAAAATTTTAGGTAGATCTGCAAATCCATCATTTTTATAAATTGGTGCAAGTAGTTTTAGTGGCCTGTAAAGAGAGCCTAATCTTTTTTTTAATATTTTCTGCTCATTTAAGCTTTCTTTAACTAAAGAAAACTGAAGCTGTGGTAAATATCTTATGCCACCATGTAATAGCTTGGTACTTCTGCTTGACGCTCCCGATGCAAAGTCGTTTTTATCAACAAGTAAGACATTTAGCCCTGCATTTGAGGCAATAGTAAGAGTGGCAGCCCCAACAATTCCTCCCCCAATGATAAAAAGATCATATTCATCATTATTTTTTAATTTATTAATTTGATTATTTCTTGAAAAAGTCAATTTTCTATTGGGGTCATTTCTTCTTTACAATGTTTTGGAGGTTCATTAGCAACAACAGATTGTAATTTTACTGTTAGCTCTGTTCCACATGCTTTGCATAAAAATGACTGGGATGTTTCTAAAACATCTGTGGGATCGATTTCAGGAGGTACACTTGCTAATGATCCTATAGAATTTTTTAAAAAACGAAATATAACAACACCAATAAAAAATGCTATTAAATATTCCATTAGATTGTTAAATATCTATACACAGATATTATTACTGCAACAACAACCCATGCAATTGCTACACCTTTAGGATTAGTTTTTAGGTAAGACTCCCTATATCTTTTTTCTTCTAGTACGTCATCTATAGACTCTTTAAGTTGTCTTAATTCACTTTCAGATAAATTTTCAAAGTCTTTTCTATCCATATTATAAGGTTACCTTATTGTGGAGATGATGGGACTTGAACCCACGACCCCCTGCTTGCAAAGCAGGTGCTCTTCCAGCTGAGCTACATCCCCTCGCAACATATATTATGCCCTTGATTTGCTCGTAAATGAAAAAATTTTAGAAATATTTCACATTCATTACTAATGTAGATAGAGCATAAGGGCCTATAGCTCAGCCTGGTTAGAGCGCATCCCTGATAAGGATGAGGTCGTTAGTTCAAATCTAACTAGGCCCACTTCAGTTTTCTTCTTGCAAAAGCTTTTTCTTTTGAGTTACTCCCCCAGGCCCACTATATCCACCTATTTTTCCATCAGATCTAACAACCCTATGACAGGGAATAGTTCCAGGATAAGGATTTTTTCCACAAGCATTTGCAACTGCTCTTGCACTATTTGGATGTCCGATATTAATAGCAATCTCTTTGTAAGTTTTTGTTTTACCTTTTGGAATTTTGATTATTTCTTTCCAGACCTTGATTTGAAATGAGGTGCCAATAAGTTTCATATTAATTTCCCAAGAATGTCAAGTACAGCCGTCGCCCATGAAGTTTCATTATGATGTCCATTTTCTTGGTATGAAAATATTACTTTTTTGTTATTAGATTTAAGTGAATCTTCAATCTTTTTAACGCCTGAATAATAAAAGTCATCATTATTTGAAAAATCTAAATCCCAGTCGTTTGAAAAAATATTTTTTACGTGATCACCGAAAATATGTCCCTCTTTTTTTCCTGTATAGAGATATGTGGATGATTCATTAGATAAATTTTTTACATCATATAAAACTCTGGGGTATCCAAACCAAAATGCAGGAGATAGAGAAATTATATTTCTAAATTGAGGAAACAATATGGAAGTTTTGATTGACATAAGACCACCCATTGATGCTCCTAAAACAATTTGATTTGTGTTTTCAAAATTAACATTCAAGTAATTCAAAACAGATGGCAAAAAATTCGAAACTATATTCTTAATATGTGTTTCAGCATGATTAATTTCATTTTCCTTTGGATAAGGATTGTATTGAATGTGTCTTTTTTTATTAGAAGTGATTCCGATAATTAAAAAATTATTTTTGAATTCATTCTCAATAGTTTGTAATATGTTTTCCAAATCAAATATTGTTCCAAAATGACTTTTTGATGAGTCGAATAAATTTTGTCCATCATACGTGAGAATTAGATTGTCAATCTGAGAAAAATCATTTGGTATTCTAAATAAAATCTTATTGGTTTCACTAATTTGTTCATCAAAGATTTCATTGCTTGTAAATAGATTTTTAAAATCTTTATCGTCTGAATAGTTTGAAAATGATATATGTTGATTCACTGTTAAATATTATTCTATAAAAAAGAATTAAAACTAAAAATTTTATTTAAATATAAAAAATTTTGTTATAATTTAATAAGCATAAAGAGAAGGTTAAGACCTCGGCAACCTGGATGACTATCCAAGGTGCTAGAAAATGTGGCAGAAATGCAACTAAATAGTCAAAATCCTTCTCCAAAAAAGGAGAAAATTTATGAAGTTTAATTCAAAACTTATTCATGCAGGGTATGATTCTGATGCTAATCCAGAAGGATCGATAACAGTACCTATATATAAAACAACTGCTTATCAGTTCAACAATACTGAACATGCAGCAAGCTTATTTGGTCTAAAAGAGTTTGGTAATATCTATTCTCGATTAGGCAATCCAACCGTAGGTGCATTGGAGGCAAGGCTTACAGACCTTGAAGAAGGTGCTATGTGTGTAGCTTTATCTTCTGGTACGTCTGCTGTAATGTACTCACTTATAAACATAATGAGTCAAGGTGATAATTTTGTTACTGCAAACCAACTTTATGGTGGTACCTACACTATGTTCGATAATATTTTACCTGAGTATGGGATAGATTCTAAAAAAGTTGATATCACTGATCTCAAAGCTGTTGAAGATGCGATTGATGACAAAACAAGAGCTATCTATTGTGAAACTATAACAAATCCTGGTTTAGTTGTAGCTGATGTGACGGCATTATCTGAAATTGCACATTCAAAAGGAATTCCATTAATTGTTGATGCTACATTTACAACTTCTGCTATTCAAAAATCTTTTGAATTTGGTGCAGATATTGTTGTTTATTCATTAACTAAATGGATGTCAGGCCACGGACGTGTAATTGCTGGTGCAGTCATTGAAAAAGGTGGATTTGATTGGGGAAATGGTAATTTTCCTTTATATGACAAACCAGATACCAGCTATGGCGGTATGAGATGGGGACATGACTTAGGAGACTTAAGCAGTGTTGCGTACTCACTAAGGTTAAGAACTGTACCTTTAAGAAATCTAGGAGCAAATATGTCTCCAGAAACTGCATTTGAAGTAATGAGTGGTCTCGAGACTCTTGGCCTAAGAATGGATAGACATTGTGAAAATGCAATAAAGGCAGCTGAGTACTTATCAGACCATGAGCTTGTTGAGTGGATAAGATATCCTGGACTTAAAGATGATCCAGCATACGAACTTTCTGAAAAATACTTAAAAGGCACTGGTGGAACTATGGTCGTATTTGGAATTAAAGGTGGGAAGGATGCAGGGCAAAAGTTTATTGATAACTTAAAGATGTTTAGACATGTTGCAAATGTTGGAGACACTCGGTCTTTGGCTATACATCCAGCGTCGACTACTCACTCTCAACTAGATGATGAGCAACTTGTTGCTGCTGGGGCTCCACCAGAATTAGTTAGACTTTCAATTGGTATCGAAGATATTGAAGATATCATTGAAGACTTATCACAAGCACTTGAAAGTACAAGATAAAACAAGCAAGTTTTACATTCCACAACTTAAACTTGAATCGGGTGAGCTGCTTGAGAATGTAGAGATTGCTTATACGACCTATGGAACTTTGTCCGAAAAAGGTGACAATGCCATTTTAATTTTTCATGCACTGACTGGAAGTCATATGCTGGCAGGAAATTATAAAAAAGAGGACAATCTCGATATTCCATGGAACGATGAACTAGAAATTGGTTGGTGGGATGAATTTGTAGGGCCAAATAAAATTATTGATACAAATAAATACTTTGTAGTGTGTGCAAATTATCTTGGTGGCTGTTATGGATCTACAGGGCCAAACTCAATAAATATAAAGACGGGGGGAATATATGGTGATGACTTTCCTTTTATTTCATTTAAAGATATAGAAATCTCTCAAAAACTATTGTTGGATGATTTGGGTGTTGTCTCTTTAGAGGCTGTGATTGGTCCATCAATAGGAGGTTTGATGGCTCTTGAATTTTCTCTTTTATATCCGGACTACGTCAAAAATTTAATATCAATTTCAAGTGGGTATAGACTGTCTACAATCCAATTGCTACATAATCTTGAACAAGCATATATATTAGATCTTGCAAAAAGCTCAAACGGAAGAGAAGCTGAATACTTATCACTAGCAAGAATGATTGCGCATAAAACCTATATTTCACTTGAGTTACTATCAAGTAGAGCAAAAGATGAAAGTAAGTACGATAAAAACTTTCTTGAAGGATTTTTATCTACTTCTCAAGAGTCTTACATGATGCACCAAGGTGAGAAATTTATTGAGAGGTTTACTCCGGAGTCTTACAATTCCATAATTAAAGGGTGGCAAAATTTTTATATTGACACTGAGGAGATAAAAAAGTTAGGGAACATAAACGTTTTGATTATTTCCGTTGATTCAGATGTTTGTTTTTATCCTGAGGAACAAGTTGAATTTGAAAATGTTTTAAAAGAAAATGGTATTAAAACAAGTGTAAAAGTTATAAATTCAACAAAGGGCCATGATTGTTTTCTTTTGGAGCCAGAACTTTTTGAAAAAGAATTTCAAAATTTCATCTAAAGTTTTTATAAGATTGTAAAATTTTCGTTCGAAAAATCGACTACTAAGTTCTTTGAATTTAAAATAGCTGAAAAATTTTTTTCTCCGATCCCCAAAATTGCAGGGATATTATGCTCAGCACATCTTATGGCCATATGTGAATTTGGACCTCCAAATTCAGTAATCAATGATTTTATTTTGTAATTAAAAATCCAATCCCATCCTGGATCTGCTGCTGGAATAACGATTATTTTATTATCTAAGTTATTTCTGTTGTTTTCAATGCCATCTAAAAATAGAATTTCTCCACTAACTGTCCCTTGTCCAATATAATTTCCATCTTTATTCATCTCTTCATATGCATAGAAATCATCTGAGCTAGTTACTACATCAGGCATTAGAGTGTCTCTAATCTTTTGGTTACAAGTATTAATGTCGTTATATTCGAAATCAAGTAGCTGGAAGAGTTCACGATCGGAGATGTCTTTCTCTTCAACTTCACTTAAAATACCATCTATTCCTTTTGTGTAGTAAAACTTTGAGTTTTCTCTAGTGGAAACTGCTAGCTGAAACATTTCTACCCAGCTCTCAGATGTATAAGAAATTTTATTTAAATTAAAATAATCGTCAATTTTCTTAAATATATCAATTTTCAATGGTTCACTTTGAACTGGCTGATTACTTGTGTTGATTAGTGACTCAGCAAAAGATATATTGCTTTTTAAATTTGTAGAAGATAGGTTGTAGTGTCCTGCCCTTACATGTCCATAGATACTCAAAAAGTCATTCAGACTTATATCTCCTGTCTTTACCCTGTAAGCATCCTGTTTCATTTTCGTACTTATTGAATTTACAGAAAGTAGTAGGTTTTTCTTTTCTTCTTCAGTAATAACTCCGTTTTTCAGAAAGTTGTTTAATTGAGCAAAATAAACAAATCCTAATCTTGAGTGATGAGTAAATGGCAATGCCATATTGTCTCGAACAAATTTTATATTTTCTTTGTCTAAATATTGAAAGCTATCATTAAGCTTTGAAAATGCATTTAAAATTAATTCATTATTTTTATGAAGTGTAGAACTGTTAAAACTGTCAATTTCAATTAAATCTTGATGCCATTGAATAATCTCTTTTCTATCGATAATGTTTTTATATTCTTCTCCAAATTTCTCATCTGTTTCAAATGTATAGGATGACCTTGATATATCAAACTCTATAGAATCATGAAGATGTGGATAAGTCTCTAATTTGTTTAACTGATAATTGATGATTTTTTCACATGTTTCATCCTTTATATTTCGAGTTAGAAAACTATTTAAGCTATGGTTCACATTTATGTATGCAACATTGTTAAATAGCTCCATCAATTTGCCTCCTGAATAAATTCTGTATCCAAATTCTCCACGCTGTTTATTCCACGTTGTATCAGTGAACATAAATCTGTAAAGACTAAAAGCAATATTATCCGGTTTCTTACCAATCATTTCGGCTGGATTCATATCGGACATATTGCTATATATTTGATTAGTGCCAAATCGATCATCTGTTGTTGGAATTAATTCTTTGTATCTTTTTACATTTTCATCAATAACACTTCTTTCAACCATTATGGGTTCTTTTATTATTGATTTTCCCATTAAAGGTCTTACTTGAAGTAATAAAGGTTCTTCCTTCTCATCTGTAACTATTTCAATATCTAGTTGTTTATTTCCAAATAGATTCTCTAATTGATTTTGTATTTTAAAAAATTTGTAATATTCTTTAAATTTTTCAGGAAGATTATCCAAAGATCTATGAATAAAAAAATTTTTGATTTTGTTGTATTTACCAGATGTTACTGCATCAGTTTGAGATCCATAGTAAGTTGAAAATGTTCTATATGCAGAATCAGTACCTACTTTATACGATGTAAGGACTGATACGCTTTTTGCTCCATCAACATAGTCTTGGAAAATAACTGTATTGTTATCATCTTTTTCATAGCTTTGTAAAACTTCATTCCATGATTTCTTAATGAGTGATATATCGTCTTTATCTATTGGGCCAATAGATAAAAATTTACCTGCACTTGAAGTTTCATCTGTATCTTCTTTTGAACTATTGCTTCTAATAATTATTTGTTTAGAAAACTCTTTTAAAATGTCTTCAATATTTTTAAAATCGTCAGAAACTATCTCTTTAAAGTATGGAATTTTTATATTTGAATTGTTTTTAACAAATTCTAAATTTTTGGCCTTGTTTTTGTAATTTAATTGATCTTGCGGGTTTAAATTATTTTTAGATGAGGTATCCTCATTATCCACAGTTACTTCCTAACAGTTGAGCCAACTACTAAAGCTGCAGATATTATAATTAAATTCTTTACAATATATTGCCCTTCAAGAGTGAGTCCAAATGGAAAGCTCGTAAAACAAACCTCTGGAAACAGAACTAATGGTAGAAAAGTTCCTGGCATCTGAATAAAAAGTAAAATTATTGAAACTCTTATCAATGGCTTAATAATCATTGTTATGCCAATAACAACTTCCCATATTCCTAAAATAGGTACAAATGTCTTGGGGTTTTCAAACCAATATACAGTATTTTCAACCAGCTCTTGTGCCGGACTTAAGCCCAAAGGTTTTAGAGCACCAAACCAGATATAGATTATGCCAAGGGAATATCTTAACAGTGTAACTCCCCACTTTGACATGAATTCAGTCACAAATATATCAAGATCATCAAAACTTTTTATATTTCTCACAAAAACAATCTAGTAAATAAATTAAATAATAAGAAAACAACAAACAGTAATTATCTAAAAATTATATAAATTAGAAAAGAGGAGCTTAACCAAGCTATGGAAAATGTAAAAACTATAAAAAAAGGTTTTATTTTTTTAACAAAACCAGAAAAAGATAAAGTTAGAAGTATTCCAAAAATTATTGAAAAACCAATTATAAATGCATCAAGTAAACTCAAACTAAATTTAATCCTGTTTAAATTTCATTTTTTATGATGCATGTTTCTCTAGAAATTTGCCAATTTGTTCAAATGCAGAAATAGTCTCAGGCATTGTCACATCAATATGAAATACATGATACATACCTTCCCATTCGAAATATTCATGTATGCAGTTATCTCTTTCAAACGCTTCTTTAAGTGTTCGTGAATCTGACAAAAGTAGCTCTTCTGTACCTACCTGTATCATTATGGGAGGACAATCTTTAAAATCTCCTTTGATTGGGAATATGAGAGGATTTTCCCTATCTGCATCTTTTTCATTAAGGTACCCATCATAAAGATTATGTTTATTTTCCCATATTTTTTTCATTGTTGGTCCTATTAGAATATCTCTATCTGCCATATCCATATTGTACGAATCTCCTGTTCCAGCTGGATCCGCCCAAGGAGAAAGCAAAGCTAGAGCCCGAGGAAGATATTTTCCATCTTTTTTTAGTTTTAAAAGTGTAATCAAAGCTAAATTTCCACCAGCTGAGTCTCCTCCAATAGATATCTGACTAGGATCGTATCCATGCTCTTCAACTAAAGATATGAATGTGCTCATTCCATCTTCTAGCTGAGCAGGATATTTGTGCTCTGGTCCTAATCTGTAATCAGGTATATAAACCGTAGTTTTAGTTATATCTGCAAGATAGCTAACTAATGAATAATGGGATTTAGGACTGCCCATAAAGTATCCACCACCGTGGTAGTAAAGAAAAATTCTATTAGGATCTGAGTTTGGAGTAGAAACTTTCCATGTTTTTATTCCACCTAAGTAAACTTCTTCTTTTAATGTGCCTTCTTTTTTAGGACCTATTACACCTTGAAGATTCACAAACCATCTTACAAATCTTCTTCTTCTAGTGCTCATACGATCAAGATTCTGATACATGGAAGAAATAAATACTGAATACGATTTGTATTTTTTTATACTTTTTTGTGCCTCTTTACTTAGCATATAAATTAATGATAAAGATAAATCATCTATGATGCACCAAATTCTTTTTCTAAAAGTGTTTTTAGATCATCCAAGCTCTCAACAATATCTTTTCCATAACTAAATATCCCCCAAACAAAATTGTTTATTGGTTTTATTGTATTTGCACTTATTCCTATCAATCTTTTCCCTGCTTTGTACGCATAACCAATTTCCGCCGCAGTACCTGAATCAACATCTCTCCCGGTTAAAAGAGCTATTACAATATCTGCTGGTTCTAAATATTCCATATCTACATCAAAAACTTTAACCTTTTTTTCATAAGTGAAATCACCCGTTACTAATCCCGCATCTCTATGAGGAACAAAAGTTGAGATTCCATAGCTTTCAACTATTTTTGCAATTTTTTCGAGGTACTCTCTCTCATGATCGTCAAATAAAGGCCCAGCAATGTATGCTTTTTTCATAATTTCATTCTATTTAGTAGCTCTTTTATTTCTACTAATCCTTTGTAATTTAAAATATTATCTGACATCGAATTTATACTCTCTAAAATATTTTTACTCCATACTTCTTTCAAAGGTAACACTTCTATTTTTATAAAAAAAATACTTGTTTCATCATCTATCGGTGCCGATGTTTGTGTTTCGACTCTAAAATATAAATTATCGAAAGTTGTTAATTTTGGTTTATCTAATTCAGTGTATTCACTTAATTGGTCATTTGTAGTGATGGTCCATACCCATCTTTTTATTTTTTGTTTTGTCATATATTGTGACAATCTTTCACTTGCCTCAATCAATTTCTTACTATCAGCAACTGGTTCGTGAATCATTGAAAGCGATTTACCAAGCTTTTGTCTTGGTTTCCAACCACTTGGAAAACAAACAGAAACAACTTCCATGTTTCCATTGTGCATTATTGCAAAGTCTTCCTCAAAAAGAAGAGTTGTTTCATACAAAGACAAATTTTGATCTAATTCAAAATATTCCAAAAATCTATCAAACAGTTTGTTGTCTTTTGAAAAAGTTGTTTCCCCAAATAACTTGTTACCAAATAAATCAAGTTGTTTTTTCTTTTCATTTAAATATTTGATATCGGGGTTTTTATTAAAAATTGGTCCGTCATACAAAGTCATTGTGGGTTTATTTGTAAATGGCGTTTTAACAAAACTTAAATTCATTATTATTAATTTTAGGATTAAAAAGGAAAATTTGAAAAAAATAGGAATACTCCTCATTCATGGCTTATGGGAACATCAGGGAAGGCATGATATTAATGCGTCATGGTTTAAAAATTTAAACATAGAACCATTTTTAATGGATCTTCCTGGTCATGGTAATAACACAGAAGTGTTTGGACATATCGAAAAATGGGATGAAATTGAAAACTCTGTTGAGCAAGCCTACAAAAAATTAAATCAAAACGATATTAAGTTAGTTTTTGGTATTTCCTTCGGTGGTCAAGTAGGGCTTCATTGCATACTGAAAGGTATCATCGATCCTGATTTTCTTATTTTATCAGCTCCAAGTCTTGGAGATAATTACCCACAATTTATAAAGACACTTTCTAAATCATTGTCAAAATTTACTCCTCGTTTAAGAGTTCCATCATCAGCTAATAAAAGAAATTTATCAACAGACGAGCAGGTCGTAAAAGATTACTTTGATGATCCTTTAGTGTTTAGATCCATAACCGCAAGATTTGGGGGAGAGACTATTGAATCTCAAAATTTTGTAAATGACAATATAAATAATCTCAAGACTAATACTTTATATCTTCACGGAGATGGGGATACGATAGTTCCAATTTCATCTGGAGAAAACTTGTCAAAACTGCCAAATGTAAAATTTGTAACTGTGAGAAATTCCAAACATGAAATTTTAAATCAAGATACTCGGCCTTTTGTTTTAAGTGAAATACATAGTTGGCTGAAGGAAAACAATTTGGTTTAATCATTCTTATTGCAAAAACTTTGCAATAACTTAAATTTTTTTTATACTTTCTATATGCACGTACCAGACGGATTTATAAACGCACCAGTATCTGCAGCAACTGGATTGATTAGCCTTGGAACTATTTGGGCTTATATAAGAAATGCAAAAAATTTAGTTGCTGATCGATTAATAGCATTGACAGGAATGATGTCAGCATTAATTTTTGTTTTACAGATGATCAATTTTCCAATTGCAGCTGGAACTAGTGGTCACCTTCTTGGAGGTGCATTAGCAGTAATTGTACTTGGACCAAGTCTTGGAATTATTTGTATTTCTATTGTTGTTGTCATACAGTCTCTTCTTTTTGCTGACGGAGGTTTAAGTGCCCTCGGTGTAAATTTACTTAATATGGCTGTAGTGACTTCACTTATTGGATGGTTAGTAATATCTACATGGAAAAAATTATTTAATGAAAGTTACTCATCAATAATTTCTGGTTCATTTATAGCTGGTTTATTGTCAGTTGTTTTTTCATCAATAGCTTTTGTGCTTGAATACGCTATTGGAGGAACAGTCGCTGTGCCACTTGGAAGTGTTTTGATTGCAATGGTTTCAAGCCATGTATTAATTGGTATAGGAGAAGGAATCATTACTGGATTGATTGTTTCTTTACTTTTAAGGGTTCGCTCAGATTTAGTCTATGTTAATCAAAATAAAGAAATTAAAAATAATGCAACTTCATTTTATGGAATATTTATCCTGTTGATTTTATTACTCACATTGATCACACCATATGCATCATCGTCGCCAGATGGACTTGAATCTGTCGCAGAATCTTATGGTTTTAATGAAGAATCTGGAATAGTTTTGTTTTTAGATGATTATGGAATTACAAATATTAATAATAATTTTTTATCAACTGTTTTAAGTGCTGTTCTAGGAATTGTTGTCATAGTTGGTTTATTTAATATATATATAAAAGTTAAGAACAAGAATTAGAGTGGGAAAAAATTTATTATTTTTTTTTGAAATCTTTAAATATTTTATTTATCTTTAAATTAACTTTTTGTGAAGAAAATCTTTATAGAGGATCATTACAAGAAGGGTAAGAGATAACCCTTGAAGAAGTGAGTTTTGGCAACAAAACAAGCGGAGTATTCAAGGGTTTTCTCATTTTTACTAACATTGTTCTTTTGTTTAACTTCTATTTAATTCAATAATTCATAATTAAATTAAATACTACGCTACTCCCTTAAAGTTGTTGGTATACAAAAACTCCCCAGTTATGAAGAACTGGGGCGTTCACAAAAATAATTTATATTAATATTTTGATATGACTTCAAAAAATCGATTGGAACTGCTTCATAAAGAATGCAGGAAGTGTAAAGAGTGTTCACTCTCAGAAACTAGAACCAATGTAGTAGTAGCAAAAGGTAATCCTGATGCAGAAATTTTAATAATCGGTGAAGGGCCGGGGGAACAAGAGGATATTACTGGTTTTCCTTTTGTAGGTAGAGCTGGAAAAATGTTGGATTCAGCTCTTAACTCAGTCGAAATTGATCCTCTAGAAGATTGTTATATTACAAATATTGTGAAATGTAGACCTCCTAACAATAGAAAACCGTCTTTAGAAGAAGTCAAGTCTTGCATTCCTTGGCTTGATAAACAAATCGATTTTTTAGATCCTAAAATTATTGTGCTTGCAGGATCTACAGCTGTTGAGTCTTTTCTCAATATAAAACAACCAATATCCAAAATTAGAGGCGAATGGATTGAAAAAGATGATATCAAAGTGATGCCAATTTTTCACCCATCATATCTTTTAAGAAATCCGTCAAAAGAACCTGGTAAACCAAAATGGTTAACTTGGCAAGATTTAAAAAAAGTTAAAAAGGTATACGATAGCTTTTAATTTGAAAATTCATCCTTGGTTGTTAACAACAGAGAAGCAAAAATAAATAGGCTTGATATCAATATATTTCTGTTAAAGGTCTCTCCTAAAAATAGAACCCCTGCTGTAACACCAACCACGGGTACTAAGTAGTCAATACTTGCCACTTGCAAAGCACTAACTCTTTGAATAAGCCATGTAAATGAAAGAAAAGCTCCAAGATTACATACAACAAGTGCTACTAATCTCAAAAGCTGAGATAGATTTAAGACATCTATACCTACACCGGAAATAAAGAATGTAAGCAAAGTCAAAATTATTACAAGTGGATACTGAAATGTGAGCCAACTGTTTACCTTATACCTTGGTGCATATTTTCGATTTAGGACTGTAGCAAGAGCAATACATTGGACGCCAAGAAATGCTAATGATCCTCCTAAAAAAATATTTCCTTGATTAAGTAGTCCAGTTTCTTGTGAAATAAACAAATATGCTATGCCTGAAAATCCAACAACAACTGATAAATATTTTAGTTTTGATATCTTTTCTTCTTTTAAAATAAGCTTAACCCACATTGCCGTAAAAATTGGTGCTGAGCTTATTAATAGAGTGACAAGACCAGATGAGATATATTGTAGTGCGAATATAAATGCCCAACTAACAAAAAATATTGAGGCCAATCCAGTAAATGAAGCTTCTTTAAGAAGTTGTTTATTAAATTTATCTTTATTGAAAATAATATAATATGAAAAAAGTAGTGTACCAATTATTAGTACTCTCGCAGTTACAAGGAAAATTTCATTAAGCCCTTCTAATAAAAGACTTCTTATAATTACATTTCCAGATCCCCACATTACACCTGCAGTTAAAACAGCTGAAATTGTTTGAATTAAAGAGGGTTTTTGATGAAGATTATTATTTTTCATTATTGAGATGTTAATAATAAATTATAGATAGGTTGTTTATTCAAAATTTAAACTAATATATGACTAACGGGAGCAGTAGAGCTGAGAGGGTTAAAAACCGACCGTATGAACCTGTTAGGTAATTCTAACGAAGGGATATTCGGTACTCTTATCCCATTTACGAAATGAGGTAATGGTGCAAATTAGTGCAGATGTTTTAATAAATTATATTTTAATTTTTTTCATCCTTTTACTATTTCTTGTTTTAACAAGAAGACTTTCAAATAAAGAAGTTGGGGATGGATATTTTGTGATGTTAAAATCTCAAAATACTTTCAATTTGAGTCTTAGCTTTTACGCAAGTGGTATGGGACTTTGGATTATTGCTTCTCCAGCGGAGGTCGGCTGGTATGGTTTAGGTTTTGATGTAATAGGTTACGCTATTTCAGCTGCAACACCTTTTGGACTGCTTTATTTTCTGGGTCCTAAAATTGTTGAAGCTGTACCAGATAAGGCAACACTACCTCAATATATAAACAAACAATACGGTAATTTTGCACAAATTTTTGTTTCATTAGTTGCAATCATCTATATGTCAGCTTTTTTAATTGCTGAATTTGCATCAATCAACTTTCTTTTTCCAGAGATATCTAACACTTCAGGCCTAATTGTTTGTATAGCAATAGCACTAGTCACATTCCTATATTTAAACTTGTCCGGTTTCAAAGCATCTTTAATTACTGATAGATTTCAGGGGATCTCGATAATTATTCTATTATTTATAGTTTTTTCTCTGTGGGTTAGTCAAAACGGTTTAGGAGAAATTATAAAAGCAGCAAACATTGGAGGACTTAATTCATTCACACTTCCAAGCTTTAAATCTGCTGTTGCAGTTATCCTTGCAGTGACTGCAGCTGAAATTTTTTCACAAGGTTACTGGCAAAGAACTTACTCAGCATTAGACAATAGCGTAATAAAAAAATCTTCAATTTTTGCAGGTCTTGGATGTTTTTTAACTGTACTAATACTTGGAATTGCTGGATCGTCAGGTGCTGGTTTTGGAATTGAGAACCCATCATTAAGTTTTATTCAACAAATACAATTAAATAGTTTCTCAAGAATACTTGTTATAGGCCTTTGCACAATGTTGGTTGCATCAAGTATCGACTCACTACAAAGCGCAATATCATCAACAATGGCTTTAGATATTGTCAAAAGTGGTGTTGCTGAAGCAAAAATAATCACTCTGGTTATAACATTTGGATCTTTAACCTTGTCGTTTTTTGTTACAAATATTTTTTCAGTTTTTTTATTTGCTGATTTACTAGCAGTATGTTTGGTTTTTCCAGCGTTTTATAAAATCCGAATGAGAAAAACAAGTCAAGGAATTGTGGTTCCATTTTCACTAGGATTTGTTTCATCAATATTATATAGATTTTATTATGTTGATCTAAATGTAAATCCTGGGGGGTTGTTTATACCAACTGACATTTATGGACTGGCTGACTTAAATACTTTTGGTGTAGGTTTTATATTCTCTATAATTGGCACACTGCTTTACAACAGAATAAAATAACATAAAAACTATAAATGAATCCTAATAATATTTCTGACTTTAAAAATTTGTCTGAGCTTCAAAGTAATGGTTCAGATATTGTTTACAAATCAACGAAAATAAACTTGGAAAACAATTCATATGAATCTTCAATTCATAAATTATCAAAAAATAAATGGACAGATTTAAAAAAGTCTACAAACTGGAATTTCTCAATTCCAAAATATTCAAAAAATAATAAATTGATTTCATTTGTTAAAACACCTAAATCTTCGGAGATTCTTGACTCGCTTGAGAAAAAGAAAAATTCATCAAAAACTTATTTAGTTGTAAAAAATGGTAATAGTGAAAAAGTAATCTTTGATACTGAGGACTCAATTGTAAATTATGTTTGGAGTGAGAATAGCAAGTTCGTATATGTGATTACCAAAGAATGGTCTGATGAGTTTAAAAAAATTGAGAATAAAACAGATCATCCTACAGTTATCAACAAGTTACCCTTCAGATTTGACACCACTGGAGTAATTTACAATAAAAGATTTCACATTTATAAAATAAGCATTTCTTCATTAAAAATTGAAAAAATTGTTGATGGTGATAAGGAATCGTTACTTTCTATATCATCTCTAATTGAAGTGGGGTCGGATCTTTACTTTATAGGAAGTCAGCATAATGAAAACGGAACAATGCTTGAGGAACATATAATCAAATTAGTAAAGTCAAAATTAGTAAAAATTAATTCTGGTGGAATGTTTAATCAAATCTTTAGTCTTAAAGATAAACTTTACGCCGTCGGCTTAAGAAAAAGATTCGATTGGCCAACAAACACTACCATTTTAAAAGTCTCAGAAAATGGAAAATTGAGTTTTCTTGAGCATGAATTTGATAGAAATGTCGTGTCAGTAAAAATATATAATAATGAAATCTTTTGTTTATATGAAGACTCTGGAAAAACTCTTTTAAGGAATGCTAGTCAGAAAGAAACGATAATTGAAGAAGATATAACTATAAAAGATTTTAATTTTGTAGGTGAAGACTTGTATGTAATAGCAAATTCTTTCTCTCATCCCGATGAAATATTTAAATTGGTAAATGGGAGACTCAAGAAGCTGTCTACCACAAATGATGACTTCAATAATAATGTGAGAACATTTGGATGTGAATATCATCGAATACAAACTGGTCAATCTGATATAGACACATGGGGAATTTTTGTTGGGAAGAATAAACCAACACTATTAAATATACATGGTGGACCTGCGAGTCAATATGGATACACGTTTTTTGATGAATTTCAAACATATGCTTCAGCTGGTTTCAATGTTATTGCCTGCAATCCTAGAGGTTCAACAGGAAGAGGTCATGATTTCTTGAGAGATGTATGCGGAAGAAAATGGGGAGTTAATGATGTACACGATGTATTAACTTCTTTTAAAAAAATGCTGAAGCTTATGGGTATTGAAAACAAAAATTACGGAATTATGGGTGGTTCTTATGGAGGATTTATGACCTCTTGGGTTATTGGCCATTATCCAAAAATGTTTAAATCTGCAATTGTTGAGCGAGCTTTGCTGAATTGGGAAACCATGGTAGGAACGTCAGATATCGGTATTGGTTTTCCTGAAATGTATCTTTTAGATGATATGAATAATAATTTAAATTTATACAGAAAAAAAAGTCCAATCACATATGCAAATAATATTATTACTCCAACCCTAATTATTCATTCTGAAAAGGACTACAGATGTCCAGTTGAACAAGCTGAACAACTGTTTTCAAATCTTAAAAGACGTGGTATTGATACAACAATGATTAGGTTTCCAGATGAAAGCCACGAACTTTCTAGATCAGGGAAGCCAAATCATAGAATTCAAAGGTTTGACTCGATAATTGACTGGCACAAAAAACAATTAACATAAATAAAATTTATTAAGACAATTAAAGTGAATACGAGGTATTCATGAATAATGATTCAAAAGAACCATTAAAAGGTAAAGAATTAAGAGATTTAGCACGTTCAGAGCCTGCTCAAGCTTTGATATATTTAGAAAATAATAAAGACCTATGGGTTCAAATTGCTGAAACCGACCCATTTGACTCTGCTGATACTCTAGAAGAATTTGACCCATCAGAAGCAGGAAAATTAATTACCTCACTTCCTATTGAAACTTCAGTAAAAATATTTGAATCACTGAGACCAAGAGCAATTATTGAAATTGTAGAGGTATTAAAAGATTCTTATGTTGAAGAGATATTTAAACAAATGGATACAGAAGATGTAGTTGATGTTTTTGAGAGATCTACTGAAGATGAAACCGAAGAAATTTTAGAAATTCTTGATAAGTCAACAAAACTCAACATAAACAAGAGACTAGCTTACCCTGAAAACTCGGTAGGTAGACAGATGTCTGAAGAGGTTGCAAAAATATCAACTGGTTTAAAAGTTAAAGATGCACTAAAAGAGTTAAAAGCTCTTCACGATAATGTTGAAGATCTGATTTACGTATATTCCGTTGATAGTGAAGGGAAATTAACCGGGGTTATTTCATTCAGGGAAATAGTATTTGCAGATGAAAATGAATTAATTAAAAATGTAATGATTCAAAATCCAATTTCTGTAAATCCGTCCTCAGATCAAGAGGAGGCAGCAATTTTAATTAAACAATATGAACTGTTAGCTCTTCCAGTAGTAGATAAAAGTAACAAACTTATCGGTCAAACCACTGTCAATACGGCGCTAGATGTTATTCAAACTGAAATTGCAGAAGATTTCTCACAATCGTTTGGTGCTGGAGCAGAAGAAACTATATTCACACCCATACAAAAGTCTATACGTTTAAGGCTCCCATGGATTGCAATAAATATGGGTTTGGCTTTTATAGTGTCTTTACTAATATCTCAATTCGAAGAGACTATTGCTAGCGACATTCTGCTAGCTGCCCTAATGCCAGTAGTTGCTTTAGTTGGTGGAAATTCAGGTGCTCAATCTCTAGCTATAGTAATTAGGGCTCTTGCTAGAAATGATGTTTCGGATGCTAGGGTTTTTGAGGTAATCGGAAAACAAACTTTCATAGGAATAATAAATGGTATTTTTGTAGGTGTTTTATCTTTTTTAATACTAAGTTTAATTGGTTTGAATGATTATTCTTTAGCACTTAGTATTGCAGTTTTTGGAAACATATTTATTGGTAATTTATTTGGTTCATCAATACCTTTAATGCTTAAAAAGATAGGTTTTGACCCCGCATTAGCATCAAACATATTTCTTACATTAATTACAGACATTGCAGGATTTGCTGGTTTTCTAGGAATAGCTCTTTTACTGTTATAAAGTTAAGTAGGTTCTCTATAAATTAATCTTGTTCCTTTTTTATTAAAGAGGTAAGAGAATATCCATTCGATAACTACTAATATTTTTGATCTATATCCAATTAAATAAAGTATGTGTATTGCACTCCAAAACAACCAAGCGATAAATCCAGATATTTCTATATTTCCAATCTTGCCAATTGCTTTGTATCTCCCAACTGTTGCCATCATTCCTTTGTCATAATATTTGAATGGTTTTCTATCTTGTTTTAGAGTTTTATTCTTAATAATTTTTGCTAAATATTTACCTTGCTGAATAGCAACAGGAGCTATACCAGGGAGTGTAGAGTTGTTCTTATTCTTGTAATTTGCGGCATCCCCGATAACGAATACATTTCCATCTTCTTTAATAGAACAGTCAGGATCAACTATCGCTCTTCCTTCAGAGTCAGTTTTTGTATTTAGTTTTTTAATTATTGGGCTTGCTTCATTTCCAGCAGCCCAAATCACATTGTCTGTTTCTATGCTTTCTTTATCAGTAACTACTAAATCATTTTCTATTTTTATCACTTTTTCGTTTGTTCTAACCTGAACCCCAAAATCGATTAAATATTTTTCTGCTTTGCCAGAAAGCCTATCACTATACATTGGTAATATTTTTTCTGTTGCTTCGATAAGATATACGTTTGCATCTGAGCTTTTGAAGTTTCTAAATTCCTCTTTCATATTTTTATAAGCTATTTCTGCAATTGACCCAGCCATTTCAACTCCTGTAGGACCTCCTCCTACAACAACAAAATTTAAATATTTATTTCTCTTTTCAATATTTTTTTCGTTCTCAGCTTTTTCAAATGCTCTTAATAAACGTTCTCTAATCTGCAGTGCATCATTTATGCCTTTAAGACCATTTGAATACTCTGACCAATCATCATTGCCAAAATATGAATGTCTAGAGCCCGTGCTTACAACTAATTGGTCATATTTTATTTTTTCACCACTGGAAATTGTTACAGTTTTATCTTCTCTATTAATGTCAGTTGCCTCGTCTAAAATAACTTTTACATTTTTAAAATTTTTAAACATTCTTCTTATTGGAAAAGCGATGTTTGCAGGCGACAAAACTGCTGTTGCAACTTGATAGAGTAAAGGTTGAAATAAATGATGGTTTTGTTTATCAATAAGCGTAAATTGAATCTTGCTGCTTCTAGCCCGTTGTAGGAATTTAAGACCCCCAAAGCCACCACCTATTACGACTACATTTAACATATAATTAAATTATAAAACTTTGGTGAATAATTAATGTTCCCTTGATCTTGATGCTTTTGTCATAGTTTTCTCAAGTATCCCGTTTTTAAATTCAAAAGACTCGACGCCCTCAACAAGATGTTTTCCCTGTTGTGATTTTTGAGATATTACTTGCACCTTCATGCCTTCAAATGGTGAAATCAGCGTTATCGAATGTTGCCTAAAGTTTTTTGAAGATTGGTCTCTTCGTATTACATCACTAATCATGTGTGGTGACTCCCATGACCATTCCTCGTCAATGACAATAAATTTACAAATATGTCTTGTTTTTGTTTTATCAATTCTTGCTCCAGGGCAAATAATTAAGGAATTCTCAATCCAAGGGTTTAGTCCTAGGCCATCTACTTTTGGAAAACCTACATTAAAAGAATTATCAATTATTTCCTCTAAATCTCCTTTTTCAAGATTTCTTAGTTTTACAATTTCTGATATTTTATTCTGTAAATCAAAGAGTTCTGAGTCATTAAGGTTTTCTAGTTCACCAAAATTCATAATCTAATATAAGTATTTTGTTGTGACAAAAAAATGATTATTCTTCTTCTTTGCCTGAAACATGTTTTTGTTGAAATTTAGCTAAATCTATCCTAATTATTCCAACTACAAAGACCGTAAGGGTTACAACTGGAAATATTAATACCAATGAAAGCGGGTTTTGACTTAATGTTTCTATCATTTACTAATTAATACTAATAATTGTGGTAAATTATAATATTAATTGAAAGGACCTTTTAATGATAAAACTTGGACTTTATGCAAGCATAGTTTCCGTGATCGCATCGGTATTAATCTATGTTGTGCTTGATGATTCACAGCTAGCAATCTATGTTGGACTATGGGCACCTACCTTAATTCTTTATAGTCAAGCATACGAAAAAGCAAATAGAGAGTAATTAATTACTTAAAACTTTTTTTTATCACTACCATTCAACTGTGAGTAAATTAGAAAAACGTACATTTTGGGCATTCATGGGAGTTGCTTTTGTTTTTCACTTCTATTTAGTTCTAAATTCAATGGGCTTAGTCACGATCTCATTGTGAGTAAATTAGAAAAAAGACTTTTTTGGTCATTTCTCTTTGTAACTTTCTTACTGCATTTGTACTTAGTTGTGACGCTTGTGTTTAGTGGATAAGAAGTTTCAAAAATTATTTTTAATTATCTTATTTTTATTCAATTGTACTTCTACAAATGCTGATAATGATCTTGTAGTTGAACAAAAAGATTCTGAGGATGTTCTTATTGAGATAATGGAAAGCTATAGAAATTTCTCATTGGACCCAGATAAAGCTGTTGAAATAATCTGGAATAATGCTCACAAAGACAATAAAGAGGTTACCGGGCCAATTGGAAGATTTAAATCAATGCTTATTTCTGCTCCATACAACGCAATAGTTGATTTAACTGATTACTCATATGAAGTAATTCAAGAAGATGGCGAGATGGTTCATTATGAAATAAAAATTTTAAATAATAAAAATGAGTATTTTGTTGTTACTTGGGTGTTTACTTATGATGAATGTGAAATTAGTGAAGGGCTGTGTTGGCAGACAATAGGAGTAAGCCCACCTATGTATTTTGATTCAGGAATTTAATCATCACCTATCGAATCAAGAGGATTTTCTGGTTGGCAAATTTCAAATGCTTCTTGAACCTCGTCTGAAGTCCACTCAATATCTGCATCTCTAAATGCAAAAAATCCAAATTCACCTGGTGTTGGGTCAGGAAAGTTGCTGATACCTTGATCTCTCATACATTTTGAAAATTCTAATGAAGCATCAACCAAAGCTGCCTCAACTTCTGGATCAAGATCAAATTGATCAGGAAGAGCGTTTCTCAAAATATCTTCACAGTTTGTAAATGCTTCTTCAAATTCTTCTTCGTTTTCAATATCTAAATTATCAAATTCTGGATTGCCGTCTATATCAAATGAAGGGTCTGGAAAGTCAATGCCTTCTTCTCTCATACATTGAGCAAAATTTAGAACCCCTTCTTCAAAAGTTACTTGCTCAATAATTGTTGTAGAGGATACACTTTCTTCGAGTGAGACTACACCCTTAGTTTCTTCTTCACCAATAGTGCAGGCGGAAACCAACAAAGCAAGAAAGATTACTTTCTTACTGCTTCTGCTGGTTGGATTTTTGATGCTTTTATAGCTGGATATACACCTGAAATTGCTCCAATTAATAAGGCTAAAAAGACTGCTCCTAAAATCTGCCATATAGGTATTGAGAATACAATATCTGTGTAGTTAGTGTAAGCCAAAGTAATGAAGGTTCCTAGGCCAACACCAACAAGGCCTCCTATTCCTGATAAAACTATACTTTCTAATAAAAATTGATACCTTATTTCTCTACGGGTTGCACCAATTGATCTTCTCACACCTATTTCCATTCTTCTTTCAAGAACAGACATAACCATTACGTTTGCTATTGCAACACCTCCAACAAGAAGAGCTACAGAACCTAGCCCCAGTAATAAATTAGTAAATGCTTCTTCAGCTGCTTGTTGCGCTTCAAGTGCGTCTGAGGGTCTAGTAACTTCTACTTGATCAGGATTTTCAGGGTTCATTGATGGAGCTAATACCTCAACAACATCCTCAATAAAAGTAGGATTTGCTCTTAAATAAATTGTTGTTGGTTCCTCGTCAATATCAAAAAGAGTTTTTGCAACTCCATAACCTATAAATACTGATCTATCTAGGTCTGGATGTATTTTAAGCTCTTCTAATACCCCTATTACCCCAAACCATTCATTATCAATGAGAATTTTTGTAGGTGTCGAGAGATTTGTAATTCCAAGTCTCTCAGCAGTAACACTTCCTAACACGGTTACGGGTATATTAGACAAACCAGGTGTAATGAACCTGCCTTCAACAAGATTACCTCCAATTACATCCAAAAGTTCTGCGCTTGTAATTATTGTTGAAATTCCCCCACCTTCAAATTCTGATATAAAGTTACTTCTACGAACTAGTAAATCGGTCTGGGTTGTAGATGTTACTTCTTCAACTGGTCCAATTCTTTCAACCATTCCGAGGACTCCTTTTGGTAAATCTTCTTGAGTTCCAAAAAATCCTGCTTGAGGAGAAGCTTTTACCAGATTTGTTCCAAGTGACTCAAGAGTTGATAGTAAATCAGCCCTTCCAGATGCTGATATTCCAGAAACTGCAACTATTGCAGCTATTCCAATTCCAATTCCAATAGAAGTAAGAGTAGCTCTGCCTTTTCTTGCGCGAACTCCATAAAGTGCAACAAAAAATAAATCTCTAGTTCTTAGTTTTTTTCTTTTCATTTTTCACAATTTTTCCATCAACCAATTCAATTACTTTTTTAAACATATTTGCATGTTCTTGATTGTGAGTAATCATAATTACAGTTTTTCCTTGGTCATTAAGTTCTTTTAAGATATTTAAAATATTTATTCCTGATTCTTTATCCAAATTTCCAGTTGGCTCATCTGCTAAAACAAATGCTGGGTCTTGTACTAGCGCTCTAGCAATTGCAACTCTTTGTTGCTGACCACCGGAAAGTTCTTTGGGGAGGTGGCTTAACCTATCACCTAGCCCTACTTGTTCTAAAACGTCTCCGGCTTTTTCTAACCTTTCTGACCTTGAAATCCCTTGATATAGTAACCCCTCTGCAACATTCTCTTGTGCGGTCAATCCAGGCAGAAGAAAAAAGCTTTGAAAAATGAATCCTATTTTTTCACCTCTAAATTTTGAGAGTTCATTATCTGTTAAGTCAGATATATCTTTGCCTTCTATTTCAATTGAACCGTCTGTAACACTATCCAGTAAACCAATCATATTTAGTAAAGTTGATTTACCACTTCCAGATTGTCCAACAATTGCAACTAAATCTCCTTCTTTAACATTTAAAGAAACTCCATCTAGTGCTTTTACAGGGGGTGGTCCTTCATAAACTTTTGAAATATCATTGATTGAAATTACAGTTTTTGTATCGGTTTTCATCGTGGTACGACTACAAGTTGACCTTTAGTAATATTTCCCTTGATTTCTACAAACCCATCAGTAAAGACTCCAATTTCAACAGCTACATAGATAGTGTCAACTCCTGACTCACCCTCAAAAACTCCTCCTTCAGCTTCACCTTCATAAATTTCTAAGGCATAACCTCCCTCAGCTAAAGCAATTAGTGCATTTACTGGTACATAAAGCACATTCTCGGATATTTCAGTTGTAACAAATACTTTTACAGGTGCTTGATCATAAGCTTCAATTTCTTCTGGATTTAGTACTTCAAGAATCACCTCAATAAAATCTCCAGTTTGAGTTTGAGTAACAACTTGGTCTATAAAGGTAATCACCGTTGGTACTCTTTCATCTGTAGGAAGTTCTATCTCAACACTATCTCCAATTGAAACTGTCTCTTGATCTGATGCGTCAACTTGGAAAACAACCTCAATTCCAACTGAAGAAATATTATAAAGTTGTGAGTTTAGAACTACAGCAGATCCAACCTTGTTTATATAAGAACCAACAATTATTGCTGTTTCCGATGCATAGGCGTTTGTTGGACTAAATGTTTCTGACTTTGAAGCTAATCTAAGTTCTTCTAGTTCTTCTTTTGCTTTTGCTAATTCAGCCTCCTGATCAACTCCTTCGTTGTAATCTTTTAAAACATCATTATAAGCTTTTTGGGCTGTCTCAATTGCAAGTGCCTCTGTTGCGTCTATGCCTGACTCTTTTCCTTTTTCTAGTGCTTTAATTCTTTTTTGTTCTTCTATTGTTTGTTCTAAGTCTTCAATTGCAGAATCTAAAGTTCCATCAGCTTTTTTCTCTTTTGTTTTTGGGTTTGTTTCATCTCTATAAAGTGTCAAAGTCTCTTCAGCGTCTTTAATTGCTGTATCTGCAGCTTTCCAAGCTGCGCTCTCTTCTGTAGCATCTTCTTTTGCATCGTCTAGTTTCTTTTTTTTATCATTTACTTCAGCAATTGTTGTCCCACCTGAGTCAATGGTTTCTTCAATATTCTTCACTTCTGTTTCTTTCAAATTGATAGCAACCTGCTCAGATGGAGTAACTTCAGATTTTGTTTCTATTTTGTAGTCAAGATAAAGCTTGTTAAGCATCTGTGAAGTAATTTCATCAAAAGTGTCATCTGGAGCAAATCCATCAGCTGCATATCCTAAATAAACTAGAGCTTTTTCAAGCTGTAATACGTCTGGTCCTGGATCAGAGTTAAGATCTAATGTTCTATAAAAAGGAACCGATCCTTCAACAAGGATGACTGGTTTGTTATCAACAGCAAAGAGTATCTCTCCAAATTTTACAATAGTTCCTTCATCTGGAATAAAAGTTACAACACCAGCCATAGGACTATTAAGTATTTTGCTGTCAGTTTGTCTTAATGTACCGTTATATTCTTCTTTCTTTTCAAGATCACCTTGCTTTACAGATGTAGTTGTCAGCTGTAGTGTTTTGTTTATGGATGAAGATTCGGTATTTTGGGTTCCAAAATAATAGGCTACAGAACCAACAAGAATTAAAACTACCAAGACATAAAAATTTCTGTTTTTAAATATATTTAACTTCATATGTGTATTTTTCTACTTAAAACATTGTATTGTATTTAACGGTATTAAGACAAAGTTTTTATTGTAAGTTTTAATCATCCCACTCTTCCTTCAGTTCTTCAGGTAACTTTTCCTCACAACCTTGCCAGGTTTGAACTAAAGGATCATCTTCTCTAAGTTCCCAATTTTCGTCTATATATGCATCAAGATTTACATCTCTATTGAAGTAATTAGGGTCTGGTACTTTTTCATATCCTTCTTCTCTGAAGCAATTTGCTATAAATAAAGCTCTATCTAGTTCTTTTGAAGTTTGGATTGGGTCTTCAAATTGTGCCTCATCAGCAACTCCCCATAAGTTGTATTTGAGTGCACAATCTTCAATAGACTTCCAGAGTTCTTCTGCTTCTTGTTCGGTAAGTGTCTCGAAATAAGTTGAAATTGTTGTATATAGATCTATAAAGTTTTTTGGTTCTTGAAATTTATAACCTGCTTCGTTTACGCATTGAACTAAAACAAGAGGAGCATCTTCATCTGCTATTTCCTCCTTCTCTTCGTTAATTTCTACACCTGCTGCAATAGCCTCTTTTCCTTTGTCTGTATCGACAACAGATACCACGGCTTGTTCTTCATTTTGAAATAGCGAGCAAAAAGAAAAAAATAATATGAATAATGCTACTTTTTTTCTCACATCAGAATTATAAAGTATTTTTTATTACCCGCCAGGAGGAGGGTCAAGCCCTAGATCGTCAAAGCACTCAGCAGCAGCCTCTCGAATTTGATCTGCTGTATATTTTTGTGACTGTACAAGATCAATAAGTATTGGCCTTAGGGGTTCCTCAGATGATGGATCAGAAACATCTATTCCTTTACCTCTTAGACACTGTGCAAACTCAAGTTCAGTATCAAGTCTATCAGCAACATCAGCAGGATTTTCAAAATCATTGTTGCTTTCAAGTGGAATAGAGTTCTCCTCCGCACACAATTGTATATTGTCAAACAACTCCTGCCTCTGTTTTTCATTGAAACTAATAAATATTGGTGTTAAAACTGTTCTTAAGCCCTCATCATTTTTTGGATCAGCTACGTCATAACCTTTTTCCCTTAAACATCCTGCAAGTATTAGCTGTGCTTCCTCTTCTGTTAGATCTTCAATTTCAGGGCTGTCCTGGACAGTTGTTACTGTTGTAATAGTTGTTTGTATTGTTAAGTCCTCTGAAGAAACGACTCCTTTTTGCTCATTCGAAGCTGAACAAGCCTGTGTTAATAAACAAATTAATAGTACAAGGAACTTATTTTTTGTTTGTTTTTTCATCAAGCTCACATTCGTCTAATAAAGTAATTATTTCATCTTTTGATTGAACTAAGTTGCTTAGGTCAATTTTAGGTTGATCTTGTGTTGGATCGGGTACATCAAGACCTTTTTCTCTCAGACATCTCGCCAAAGAAATATTTTCATCATACAAACTTGCCAGTTCTTCTGGGTTTAAAGTGCTTCGATCCGTCCATAGGCTGTATTTATCAATACAAAAATCGATAGCTTCTCCAAGTTTTAATTCATCTTCCTTACTTTGACTTAACTGGTTTATTGTTGTTTTTAAATCCTCTAAATCAAATGGAGTCATAATTTGATAGCCCTTTTCTTCATTTAAACACTTTGCTAAAACTAATGGATAATCTTCTTCGTTTATGATTTGGGTTGTTGTTGTGTTTTCAGAAATTGAAATAACCCCATTTTCTGAGGTACTACAGATATTAAAAAATAAAATAAAAAAAAGTATGCTTATTTTTTTCATGTTTATGTATTAATAATAATTATTTACTCATCAAGAATTTAACTTTTTTGACCTTTAAACAAATATCTGTGTTTTAGGTTCTATACCTCCAGTTAAAGGCATTGCGTATTCAAAAAAATTGTTAGTTACATACGGTTTATTTTTTTCTAGATATTCTTCAGGCATATTTTTTGTATGTTTTGCAACCTTATGTAGTTCAACAACATCTACATCACAATAATAAGTTTCTGAAAACTGTCTTCTTAGAATAATTGATCCGCTTTCTTTATCTTTTGAAGCTACAACTGCATGCTGTCCAACCCTCTCGGCCTCTTCAGCGTCAACTTCTGAAATGTCTGCGAGAAAAGATCTCTGAAGATAGCCAAACGTATCTGCTCTTACCCTCGCTCCTTGAATATGTTCTGAGACAATGTTTGTAAGTGTATCTCCTAAGGCACCCGAACCTGAGAGCTGGATGTTTCCGTGGCTATCTTTTTTTCCTGCAAGTCCAGAACCTGTCTCGCTTGCGTATGTTTGGAGAAAGTACTCACCATCTTTATTGTGAATGCCTTCGGATACAGCAACTATACATCTTCCTAAAGAATCGTAAACTTCTTTTACATCCTTTAAAAATTCATCTAAATTAAATATTTTTTCAGGTACATAAACTAAATGTGGGCCGTCTTCTTCAGTTGATTTTCCTAAAGTGCTAGCAGCGGTAAGCCATCCTGCATGCCTACCCATTAAAACATTGATTTTTATTCCTCTAAGGCTCCTGTTGTCAGCATCATCTCCTTGAAATGCATGTGCAACAAATCGGGCTGCTGAACCATAACCTGGACAATGATCCGTTTCCAAGAGGTCATTATCTATAGTTTTAGGAACATGAAAAGCTTTAATTTCAAATCCTATTTTTTTTGCACCCTCATATACAAGATTTGCAGTTTCTGCAGAATCATTTCCACCGATGTAGAAAAAATATCTTATGTTTTGTTTCTCAAAGATTGAAACTAATTTCTCAATATCATTCTCCGTTGGTTTTTTTCTTACTGAGCCTAAAGCAGCTGCAGGTGTTTTTGATATTCCATAAAGTTGAGACTCTGAAAGTTTAGATAAATCAACAAAATCCTCCTTTAATATCCCCTCCAGTCCGTGTCTTGCTCCAAGTATTTCATCATATTCCTGATTAATAGCCTCTTTTATGAAACCAACTAGTGACTTGTTAATTACAGCTGTCGGACCACCTGATTGACCGATTACCGCTTTGCCAACAGGCATTTCTTAGCTCCCGTTTTGATATACAGAGATAAAATTTAAATATGAATTGGCTATTTCTGATACGGCTTCTTCTCTTGGCTTTTCATTTTCATGCCATCCTTTTAGCGAGTTCCAAAATATAGACCTACCTATCGCAAAGCCACTATATCCATCAACAGATGATCCAGCCCTCAGCCACTCGTTAACTTTTTCGTCATTTGCACCTCTACCTAGAACAACGGCTATTACATCATCTCTGCCACCATCTTTGATTGCAGAAGAGACTTTTTTACAATCTTCTTTTGTGTCTAATCCTTCTATCTTCCAAATGTCAGGGTCTGCCCCTTTTTCTCTCATCTCCTCAACAACCTGAACTGCTAATTTAGGTCTTATTTCTGAATCGTATCTTGATTGATCTCCATCTACACTCGACAATTGCTCTTCAGTCGCAGGGACTAAAAATTCCAGCAAAAATTTTCTTTCATTTTCTTCAAGCCAATCAGATAATGTTTTTATTCTTTTGCCTTGAACTTCTCTAGTTTCTTCATCATCATTTGGGTTCCATCTGACTAAAATTTTTACAAAATCAGCATTAACTTCTTTTATCTTTTCTCCAAATTCATCACCATACTCAAAATCAAATACTTTTTGACCTGATTTTTCAACAGGGGCTGCGAACTTAACACCCATTTCTTTTGCTTTTTGTTGCACTTGTAATCCGAAAGTCTCGTCAACAAGTATTGCGGGTTCACCTGTCCCAATACCTGTTTCTTTAGCTTCTATAAATCCATCAAAAATAATATCTTTCATTGAAGACACTCTTGATGCTTCTTCCTCGTTAGGCGGTCTTCCTTCTACGCCTAAAAGACCTTTTGTTAGAGTTCCTCTGTGGTCAAATGCAAGTATGTAAAGCTCATTAGAATAACCCTTCATAGTAATTTATCTCCTTAACTTTGTACTTTACTCTTATTCCTTCTCGTAATAAGTATGTACGCTGTCAAGATTATCACAATTATTGTTGCAATGATGATGTTTTGAGTACTGTCTGAGCTGCCAAGATCACTTTCTAAATATTTTGCTTTATAAACTAAACCAGGATCTTCATTAAATTTTGTTATTTCAGATAATGTATTTATCAAATCAACAGTATTTACACCCCAATTATTTGCTAAGTTTTCATCGAGGAAATAAACATTCTCATTTGATACGGCATTAAGACCATCCCAGCCTTGTCTTGTTGAGATGTCTTTATTCAAAAAGTCAGAGTGTCCAATTACAATTAGATCAGGGTTTGCATTTAAGACCTGTTCTTCTTCAAGAAGTGGGTAACCAGATCCGTACGGGTCCTCAGTCTTATCTGCAATATTGCTTACACCAAGAATATTGTAAATTTCTCCTAAAAAAGAATTTTCATTTATTGAATATATGCCATATGTGTAACCAATTTCGTGATAAACAGATATAGATTCAGTTGCTGAGTTTTCAATAATTTCATCAATGTCAGATTTCATTTCTAAAACTAGAGAACTTGCTGTATTTTCTTTGTTAATAATTGTCCCAATGGTTTCAATTTGGTAATAAACGTCATCCAAATTTTGTGCAGGTGGAAGAAGAGCATATTCAATATTTAAATTTTCTAATCCCTCTACGATACCGTTAAAATCAAAAGCAACGATTACAATATCTGGATTGAGTAAAAGAAGCTCATCTGCTGTAACTGTATAGGCATCTATTTTTTTTATTGGAAGTTCTGTCTCTGAGAACGAATCAACACCAATTAGCTGATTCTCAGCTTCAAGCATTTGAATAATTTCTGTATGCGTGGTTGATAATGAAATAATATTTTTTTCATTACCTTCGTCAGACGTGCCTCCACACATTGAAATTATCATGGCAAGAAGAAGTATTTTTGTTTTCATATTTTCCTTTCTCACCACGAGAAAAAGTACGATACTCCATTCCTTCTCTCGAGGATTGTTGTAAAAAGTAATAAAGTCGACCTGACTTATCTTTCGAATCACAGTTGCGGGACAGCGCTAGATTCTCACTAGCTTCGCTTTGTTACTTTGTTTATTTAGTGGTTAAGTGTAGCAAAAATTATTGTTCTGTATCGTTTTCAGGATAACTTTTTAAAGTTTCTGTGAGTGTTTCTTCCTCAATGTCTCTTGGAACATCTGGTCTGGGCATTTCTGGAACCATAAAATCGTCATTTCTGTTTTTTTGTCTCTTAAATTTTCCCAACGTTTTTGCAACAGGCATTGCTGCAGTTTCTGTGTTTTCATTCCTGGCGTTATCGCCGCTAGGTTTTGAGCCAGTTTCGTTATATGACTCCTCTAGTACTATTACCTCGATTCCACCAACCAAATCTGAAATTAGGTTATAAAAGAATGCTCCTAGAGTTGCTATTGCTGTTTGGGTTAATAAATATACAGTTGCAAAAAATAAGACACTAGAAAATAAAGTTTCTACATTGCCAACTAGAGATGCATTGTCGTCTAGTAGTGCTAGTCTTCTTGCAATTTCTTCAAGTCCTTGAGGAACCCCAGCATTTACAAGTAAAACCCATAAAATTGAAAATCCAAGAACAATTGTTAATGAAATAATAAAATTGAAGACAAAAGAAACTTTTAAGACGGTCCAAGGATCAACCTTTCTTATAATTCTTCTAACTCTGTTTACTCTTACCATTACGATTCATTTTTAATTGGAATAAAGGCAGATATTTCTTCTTCTTTTGAAAGCTTCATAACCTTTACTCCTTGAGCAACTCTACTCATTTGTTTTATTTGTTTTACAGCACATCTTATTGCTGTTCCACCAGTACTCATAAGCATAACCTCTGTATCTTCATCAACGGGTCCTGCGCCAATTAAATCTCCTTTGGCTTCCGTAACCTTAAGAGCCTTGACTCCGAGTCCTCCTCTTCCAGCTCTTCTGAATTCATCTAATTTTGTACGCTTTCCATACCCTTTGGCCGTAATAAATAAGAGTGTTTCCTCTCTGGATGTTGCTGCACCTACAACCTTGTCCCCTTCACGAAGTTTTATTCCTCTAACTCCCATTGCTGATCTACCTTGGGCTTTAAGATTGTTTTCATCAAATCTTATTGCTTGTCCCTTCTGGGAAACAAGTATTATGTCTTCTTTCCCAGACGTTGTTTTTACAGAAACAACTTTGTCACCATCCTTTAGCTTTATGGCTTGTAATGATTTATAGTTTGAATCAAAATCTTTAAATTTTGATTTTTTTACCGTTCCTTTCTCAGTCATTATTAATAAGAATTTTTCTGTTTCATAGTCCCTTGTGTCAATTATTGCCTGAACTTTTTCATCTTGTCCCATTGAAAGTACATTGTGAATTAAAGATCCTTTTGCAGTCCTATTTGTTTTTGGAATTTCATGTGCCTTGGCTCTGTATACTTTTCCGTTGTCTGTAAAGAAAAGTAAATAAGAGTGAACAGATGTTGAAAGGAGGTGCTCAATTACGTCTTCCTCTGAAGAAGCTGCTTTAACACCCTTGCCTCCTCTACCTTGTTTTTTATAGGAGGTTGAAGGAACTGATTTTATATAACCTTCAGATGAGATGGAAACAATAATTTCCTCGTCTTCAATTAAATCTTCAATTTTTACCTCGCCAACATCTGGAACAATTCTGGATCTTCTTTCATCACCAAACTTGTCTGTTATTGCATCAAGCTCTTCAATAAGTATTTGATTTTGTTTCGCTCTACTTTTTAATATTGCTGTAAGGTCTTTAATTGTTTCTTTGAGTTCTTTCTTTTCATCTTCGAGCTTTTCTTTTTCCAATGCAGTTAACCTTCTTAGGGGCATATCAAGGATGTGTGTTGCCTGAATTTCTGATAATTTAAATTTACTCATCAGTGATTTTCTTGCTACCTCCACATCTTTGGAAGATTTAATGACTTTTATTATTTGATCGATTTTATTCAATGCAAGCAATAAGCCATCAACGATATGTAACCGTGCTTTTGCCTTTTCAAGTCTGTATTTAGATCTTCTTTGAATTACATCTATTTGATGATCAATGTAGTATCTAATAAGTTCGGGAACCGATAGTACTTTAGGCACTCCTTCAACAAGGGCTACTGAATTAACTGAAAAAGTATCTTGAAGTTGTGTAAATTTAAAAAGATCATTTAACACAACTTGTGGTACGGCGTCTCTCTTTAACTCAACAACGAGTCTGGTTCCGTTTCTGTCACTACTTTCATTCCTTAAGTCTGAGACTCCGGTTAATTTTTTGTCCTGAACCAAAGATGCTATTTTTTCCATAATTCTGTCAATTGAAGCCTGATACGGAAGCTCTTTAACAATAATTGCAGATCTACCTTTTCCTAATTCTTCTATGTCTGCAACAGCTCGAAGTTTTATAGACCCTCTACCTTTAAGTATTGCTTCTTTTATCGTGGGGGTATCTACAATTAATCCTCCTGTAGGAAAATCTGGACCTTTTATTATTTTTAAATAATCTCGTGGTTTGGGGTCTTTTGTTTTTAATGTAAATTTAACTGCCTCTGTAATCTCTTTCAGGTTGTAGGGTGGCATATTTGTTGCCATAGCAACTGCGATACCCTCAGCTCCATTAATTAAAAGGTTTGGAAATCTTCCAGGTAATACTTTTGGTTCGCTTGTCTCTCCGGAATAATTAGGCTCAAAGTCTACTGTCTCTTCGTCAATCCCATCTAATAGCTGTGAAGACAGGGAAGACATTCTAGACTCTGTATATCTCATAGCAGCAGGTGGGTCGTCGGGGGTTCCAAAGTTACCCTGTGGTTCAATCAGGGGGTATCTAGTACTAAAATTTTGTCCCAATCTTACTAAGGTTCCGTATATAGCGTCGTTTCCATGTGGATGATAGTTACCCATAACATCACCTACAACCTTTGAACACTTTCTGAAAGGTCCTGTTGGTCTAATTCCTGTTTCATACATTGAATATAAAATTCTTCTTTGTACTGGTTTTAATCCGTCCTTTACATCTGGAAGAGCTCTGGAAACAATAACCGACATAGCATAATCTAAGAATGACTTAGATATTTCATCTTCAACAGCAATTGAACCGTTTAGTGTATCAGATTTAATTGTTGGTTTTTTCTTTGTAGCAGTAGCGGTTTTCGATTTCTTTGCTGCTGTTTTCTTTGCTGCTGGTTTCTTTGCTGCTGTTTTCTTTGCTGCTGTTTTCTTTGCTGCCATGTTATACGTCCAAGAACCTTACATCTTTGGCGTTTTCCTCAATGAAAGTCTTTCTTTTTGCAACGTCGTTACCCATTAGTATTTCAAACATGTTTGCTGCTCTAGCTTCAGCTGCCTTTCCATCAGCAATGCTTACTTTTATAAGAGTTCTACTTTCTGGATTCATTGCAGTGTCCCAAAGCTCTCCTGCGTTCATTTCTCCAAGACCTTTAAATCTGCTGATATCAAATTTCTTATTTTTGTTTTCTTTTTTAAAATTTTCAAGGGCTTGATCGTCTTTCAAATAATTTATTGAACCAGAAGACTTAGCTCTATAAAGTGGAGGTTCGGAGATCCAAACCTTTCCTTCTTTAATGAGTCCGGGCATAAATTTAAAGAAGAATGTTAACAACAAGGTTCTAATGTGGGCACCATCAACGTCTGCATCTGTTAAAAATATAATTTTGTCATACCTTGATTCTTCTCCTTTATATTCGGCTTTTATTCCTGTTCCGATTGCCTTGATAAGAGAACTTATTTCTTCATTTTGTAAAGCTCTGTTCTCTGTAACTTTTTGAACATTAATAATTTTTCCTCTAATTGGAAGAATTGCTTGCGTTCTTGAGTCTCTTGCTTGCTTGGCGGGACCAGCAGCAGAATCTCCCTCTACAATAAATAATTCACTTTCTGATGGATCTGTTGAAGAACAGTCTGCCAGCTTTCCTGGAAGGCCTGATGTTTCAAGTATGCTTTTTCTTTTAGTAAGCTCTCTTGCTTTCTTTGCACTCATTCTTGCTTTTGCCGCAATAGCGCACCTCTCGACAATAGCTCGTCCTTCTTTTGTATTTTTTGAAAGCCATTTTGGAAATTCTTGGTTTACTAATACTTGTACTTTAGATTTCATTTCGGTGTTCCCAAGTTTTGTTTTTGTTTGGCCTTCAAATTGTGGTTCTTTCACCCTTACAGAAACAACACCTGTTAAGCCTTCTCTTATATCATCGCCTGTTAAAGAAATATCAGAGTGAAGATTTCTAGATTTAGCAAAATCGTTTATTGCTTTAGTAACTGCTGTTCTAAGACCTTCTTCGTGAGTTCCTCCTTCAAGAGTATGTATGTTGTTTGCAAAGCTTTTTATATTTACGTCGTCTTCGTTTTTCCACTGCATTGCAACTTCTATTTCGGAGTCCTTGCTTTGATCTGAAAATGAAATTGTTTTTTCATGAAGAACCTCAAACCCCTCATTTAAATAATCAACAAAATCAACTAAACCACCTTTATAAAAGAACTGTTCTTTTGTTGCTGGTTTTACTCTGTTGTCAGTTAGGTTAATCTTGAGGCCTTTGTTTAAAAATGCTGTTTGTCTCAATCTTTCCGAAACAATGTTGTATTCGAAAACCTGTGTTTCATCAAATATTTCTGGATCAGCCAAGAAGTTTATTTTTGTTCCTGTTTTTTTGGAAGCTTTTCCTTTTTTAATTTTTGAAGTGGGCTTTCCGTAATCAAAATTTTGATTCCATACATGTCCGTCCCTTTCTACCTCAACCTTCACAAAAACAGAAAGTGCGTTTACTACCGAAATACCAACTCCGTGTAGACCGCCGCTTACTGTGTAGGCTCCTGACTCAAACTTTCCTCCAGCATGTAGTGTTGTTAAGACGGTTGTTAGGGCAGATTTTTTTGTTTTAGGGTGGGGCTTTACGGGTATTCCGCTTCCATTGTCTTTTACTGTGACTGAGCCGTTTTTTTCAAGCATTACATCAATTTGAGTACACCTTCCCGCCATTGCCTCATCAACAGAGTTGTCCACAACTTCCCAAATTAGATGGTGGAGGCCGTTTGGTCCGGTCGAACCAATATACATTGCTGGTCTTTTTCTTACCGCTTCTAGACCTTCTAAGACCTTTATGTCTTTAGAATCATAGCTTTTTGAATCTTTTTTTGGCACGGATCTCCTAAGATACGCTTCTTTTTTATATTAAGTACAGCCCCTTGCTGAACTCTTATTTTAGTAGAAATACGTTATTATTGTTGGCTATTTTGCAATTCAACACGTATAGAATTCACCGAAAATCCAAGCTTTTTTTCTATATTGTTGATTATTTTTAGAGACTCCAGTTCGATTATGTCTTTTAGTCTTTTTGAGTCCACATAAATTACAAGGCTATCGTTAATTACTGGTCCTGAAGATATTTCGTCCTTCCAGGGGTAGGAAGAGTTATTAAGGTGTTTTTTAACTTGTTCTGATTTTTTAAAATTTATTCCAACACTGTTTTCTTCAATGTTTATTTTTTCAGGTCCACTTGCTTGTTTCACGAGGCTCTTACTGGCATTAAGAGATATTTATAGTTCTCTGATTCTCCTTGTACTACTACCGGTTTTTCGTTTCCAGAGAATCTAATGTAAACCTTGTTGCCTTCTAAAACTTCGATGCCTTGAATTAAGAAATTCGGATTGAAAGACATTTGAAAGCCGTTTATATCCCCTGTTTCAACACCAAGAATATTTATATTTAAGCTTTCGTTTCCACCACCAACGTCTTTATTAAGTGTGGTGATTGTTAATTTTTCGTTGTTTTCAAAAATAAAGGTTACGGGTATATACCCCTCAGCAACGACAGTAGAGCGATCAAGACTTTCTAATATTTCTTTCTTGTCAATCTCTGCTGTAAACAGTGTTTCTTTTGGAAAAAGGTTTTGATATTCTGGAAAAGTTCCTTCTACTTTTCTTAATGAGGCAAAGTATTTGTCATTAAAAAAGTAAAGATCTTTTTCGTTTGAATTAATGTTTAGTGTTTCTTCTTCATTTTCAAAAAGCCTAATTACTTCACTTAACGATTTAAATGAAATAATTCCCACATCGTTTATTGGGAAGTTGCTAATTTGTTGTGTGGCTAATCTATAACTGTCTGTTGCTGCTAGTTCTGTTTTTTCGTCTTGATTGTTGAAATAAACACCTGTTAACACGGGTCTTCCACCCTCTGGAGTAGAAGCAATACCTACGTTCTTCAACGAATCAAACAACTCTGAAACCAACACTTCTTGTGTTTGATCGTCTTTTTCGTGTTTTTTCAAGAATGCTTCTGGATAGTCCTGGTCTTCCAGTTTTCTTAAAGTGAAGTCTAATGATTTGGTTTCTATTTTTAATTCACTTCCTACATCAGAAAAGACAATCTCTCCCTCGGGAAGTTTTCTTACAATTTCTGATAGTTTATTTGAATTAACAAGACACTTTCCTTCAACATCTACGTCAACAACTATCTTTGACTTAATTGTTATATCCAGATCAGAACCTATAACCTCTAGAAAACCGTCTGAAGCGTGAAGATAAAGACCTGTTAGGGCGGGTGTTGAAGGTCTGGGATTAACAACTCGAGAAACAGAAGAAACTACTTCCTTTAATACGCTTGTTTGTGTTTTAAACTTCATATTTAATCTTTTATAAATTTAATAGTAATAAGAACGTCTGACATGTATAAATAGAAAAAAAAACCAATTTACAAAAAGGATTTTGGAGGAGCAAAAAGACAACAAAACCGACAAAGAATCAACCAACCTCTTTTATTGAGAGTGAACTGTCGAAATTGTTTATTTCTTTGATAACTAAAGGTGAGTCTTTAGATTTATCAATATAGCTTAAAACTGTTGAGTGGCTTCTTCCACCAAGATACAAACCTATTTGATTTAATGATAGGTCTGTATGTTTCCTTGCCAGAGATGCAAAAAGCCTCCTAGACTCATTAACCTTCGATGTTCTGTTTTTTGAAGATATGAGGTTTTTATCAACTTGAAAAACCTTTGAAACGTAATCTAATATTTGATCAGGACCAACAGACTCTACAAATCCCGACTTAGAAACAGAAGTCAACTCCTTAATATAATCGAAATTACCCTTTCCTGTTTGTTTATTTATTAAGAGTTGGTTAACAATTCCGTTTATATCTCTAAAACTATCTACCCTTAACCCACTTATTTTTTTAATCTCTTCCTTAGAAAGCAAATAACCGCCCTGTTCAACATTTGCTTTCTCAATTGCTTTAAGAAACATTTCTTCATCAGGTTTTTCAATGTCAGTAACTAAACCGTTTAAAATTCTTGAAATTAGGCGACCCGGAAAGCCTAAAAGTTTATTTGGTTTTTGATCTGAAACCAAAACAACCGCTTTCTGATTGTTTAAAAAATAATTAATAGTGTGGAAAAGCTCCTCTGAAACACCCTTTTTACCCATAAAAAACTGAATATCATCTACTAGTAAAATTTCGACAGACCTTATTTTTGATTTAAATATATCTATATCTTTATTTTTTATTCCTTGAATATATGAATCTAAAAAAGATTCAGAATCAATATAAAAAGAAGAGGGGTGAGCTTTTTCAATAGTTTTTAGAAGGTGTGTTTTACCAACCCCCGGAGATCCATAAACAAAAAGAGGGTTAAAACGTCCACCAGGATCTTTAACAACATTTTTTGCTGCCGTTACTGAAAGATTATTAGAGGAGCCGACAAACATCTCGTCAAAAACAGATAAATCAGGCTGAACTTTTTTTATCTCTTCTTGATTTTTTAATAGATCTTCATTTTTTTCTTCAAATTCATAGGCTTGAAAGTCTTTTTTCATATTCTTATCCAAAACAAAAACACATTCTTTAAATCCCGTGCTTATGTTGAATGTTTTTTTGATTTTTTTATATAGTTTTTTCTCAATTGATGATTTTACAAAGTCTGATCCTACGAAAATACTTAAAGACTCATTGTCAATTTCAAAATTTACTTGTTCTAACCAATATCTTTCAGTTTTAGATAAATCTAGTTTGTGTATTTCAGATTTAAACTCTTTAAGTAAATTACTCATTCTGAACAATCTAATAAAACCTCTTCGGAAATCATAGAGTGGTAAAAACATATTAATTTTTAGAAAACAAACACACACCAACTAAAAACCCAACGATTGTTGAGTTTATTAGAGGAAATAATAAGAAAAATAATAAGTGAATTTCATATTATAAAACCTAGTTAGTTTTGTTTTCGCGAAGATGGTTTTGTTTTCGCGAACTTTTAAATTAAATATTAATTTACTTTGTTTAAATAATTTTTTAATATATTGTGTTTAAACAGGAAGAAAAATGAAAAGAACTTATCAACCTAGTAATAGAAAAAGAAGTAGAAAACACGGTTTTAGATCGAGAATGAGCACCAGAGCTGGCAGAGAAATTCTTAAAAGAAGAAGAAGAAAAGGTAGAAAAACACTTTCTGCATAAGCTAATTGGTTAGATTTACTGCACTGAATAAGAAAAATGATTTTTTCAGACTGAAAAAAGAAACAAATTGTTTTACTGAAAAAGGATTAAGGGTTTATATAGAGAAAAACCAAGAAAAAGTTTCAAGACTTGGTATAAGCATCTCAAGTAAGCAGACAACCGCAGTAGAACGTAATAAATTTAAAAGAAGGATTAAAGAGGCAGTTAGGGGTTTAGAAGATAAAGAAAGTTTTGATATTTATATTATTGGATCAAAACAAAACTTAAATTTAAAGATTTTAGAAATACAAAAAATAATTTCTTCTCATCCCAAACTAATTAAAAAATGAAGATTACAAACATTTTGTTTACAGTGTTTCGTTCACTGCTCGGGCTCTTTGGCATTGGTCAGGGAAATTGTTTATATTACCCAACCTGTTCGAACGCGATAAGAGAAAGCTTTGAAAACAAAGGTTTAATTAGGACTCTTCCTGTTTTTATAGAAAGGGTTTATAAATGTAATCCCGTATATAGAAAGTTTGGTAAAAATTGGCAATAATTGAACCTTTTGCACTAGCTATTGGCTTTTTGCTATCATTTGTTTACGGATATGTCCCCTCCTATGGGATTTCTATAGCCATTTTGACGGTCATAATTAATATAATTATTTTCCCACTAACTCTTAGGCAGACGAGGTCTACCAAAAGAATGCAAGATGTTCAACCAGAGCTAAAGAAGTTACAGAAAAAACATAAAGACAATAAAGAAGAATTAAACAAAGAAATAGCAGCTTTTTACAAAGAAAAAGGAATCAACCCGCTTGGTTGCGTTGTTCCTTTATTGGTACAAATGCCAGTTTGGTTTGCTTTGTTTAGAGTGTTGAGAGAACCGCTCTTGTTTATACCAAAATCTGAATCTCTATTTTCAGATCTAGAAAACAATATAAACATTCTTTTCTTTAACATGGATCTTCAAATACCTGCATCTGAAATATCAGGATGGGTAGAAAGAGTTCCATACATTGTTCTTATTTTAATGGTTGTTGCAACCGCACTATTTCAACAACAACAAATTACAAAGAAACAAGGAAAAAGCGACAACCCACAAGCACAGCAAATGCAAATGATTGGAAAGGTTATGCCAATATTTTTCGGGTTCATTTCCTGGACTTTGCCTTCAGGTCTTGTCGTATATTTCTTAACAGGAAATATTTTCAGAATTGGTCAACAAGCCTTAATTATTCGCATAGAAGACAAAGAGGACAAAAGTGATAAAACTGAAAAAGATAACGAAGAGAACGAGGAAACACCAGAAACCAAGCAGCAAGAAGATCCTCGCAAAAACAGAAAAAAAAGAAGGAGAAAATAATGTCAGACAAATGGGTAGAGGTTGAAGCAAAAACCATTGATGATGCAATTAAAGCAGGTTTGAAAGAGCTTAATTTAGAGGATGCAACTGAAGCCAACATAGGTATTTTACGCGAACCCGAAGGCGGAGTTTTTGGAGTTGGAGGAACAAAAGCCCTTGTAAGAATCTCAGTTAGATCTGGGTTTAAAAACAATAACTCAAGACAATACAAACAAAGGAACAAAAGAGACAATAGAAAAAGAGAAAAAAGAAGCTATGAGCCAAAAAAACCAAGGGTTGAAGCAGACCCCAATGAACAATTAAAGGTATCAGTTGACTTTTTACAAGGACTAATTGACTCTTTTGGGCTTGATGGAAAAGTTGAAGGGGAAGTTGAAGATAAAAATCTTGTTGTAAACGTTAAAGGAGAACAAACCGAAGCCCTTGTAGGGGAAAAAGGAATTATTATTCGGTCACTTCATGAACTAACACGAACAGCAGTTCAAAGAAAAACAGGTGCTGGAACAAGACTAAGACTTGATGTGGCAGATTATGCTTTAAAAAGGAAAGAGGCTCTAACAATTTATGCTGAGAGACTTACTAAACAAATATTAGAGGACAAACAGGAAGTTATGCTCGAACCAATGAACTCTGTAGACAGAAAGACCCTTCATGATGCTGTTGCAGAAATAGATGGAATTAGATCATATTCTGAAGGTAGAGAGCCATATAGATCAGTAGTTTTTGCACCTAGTAGCAACGAAGAAGAATGAATTTTGAACCCCAGATACCAGAGTGGGGTTTAGACGACTTTAAAAATCATCAAGATAAATTATTTGAATATCATGAATGGCTAAAAAATACTGCCATAAAAACGGGTTTAATTAGTAAAAAAACAGATCAATTTATTTGGGATGAATTTATAATTCACTCACTTTATTTTGCAAAATTAATTAAAAAATTCAAAAATTTAAGTGAATGTGAAATTATTGACCTTGGGACAGGAGCCGGAATACCCGGCATACCCATCTCAATTGTAAACAAAACAAATGTTTCATTAGTAGACAACAAACAAAAAAGAATATATGAACTGGAAAGATTAGTAAAAATTTTAAATTTGAACAATGCTAAACCTATAAAAAAAGATGCAAAAACAATTCTAAAAGAGGCAAAAAACTCAATAATCGTAATGAGATGCTATGTTTCAACCTCTAATATTCTGAAAACGTTAGAAAAAAAACAACTCAAAGATAATAATTTAACAATATTTGTCTCATCTAACTCTCAATCATCAGAAATATTTAATTCAATGTTTCACGTGAAACAAGAAAAGTTTCTTATAAATAAAAATAATTTTCGTTATATAGATGTTATAACTGATATGTGAAATCTTTATCGATATTATGTCAAAAGGGCGGTGTTGGAAAAACCACTATTGTTGTAAATATTGCAAAAATATATTCAAATAATGGAATAAAAACACTAATTGTTGATTTAGACCCACAAGGTAATACGTCAACTTATCTTGATTTTGATAAACAAAAAAAATCAATACTTACTTCACAGGATCTTATGGAAGGAAAATTGGAAAAAGAAATCGCTTTTCTTGGTGATAATTTAGCCTTAATTCCCTCAAATGAATCTATTTTAAAATTTAATAATGAAAAAATAATCGGAGGTTCTGTTCTAGCAAAGGCTCTGCAATCATTCGTTTTTAAATACTTTGATATAGTAATTTTTGATACACCTCCAACAATGAGTTCACTTGTACAAGAAGCATTGTGTGCTTCTGATTTCTATTTAATACCAACAAAACCAGAATTTTTAGCAATAGAAGGAGTTTCTCAAGCAATGTCTTTTGCAAAAGAAACAATTTCAAAACAAATAAAAGTTAACCCCGTTTTCCTGGGTGTTGTATTAAACCAAATAGAAAGTGGAAGATCAAGCTATCTTGATTTTAAAAAAGAACTTGAGTATTTGTTGGCAGATAAACTCTTAAATACAAAAGTTTCAAGCTCGGCAGATGTTGCTGATAGCCCATATTATTTAAAAACCGTTGAAGATTTTACCGATGACAACAAATCAAAAAAAGAGTTTTATCAATTAGCTAATGAATTATTAGAAAGGATGAATATTAATGAAAAGATCATTGAGCAGTCTTATAACTGATACAGATGTAAGAGAATATAAGGTAAGAGAAATAAATGTCCAAAACATTATTGAGAGTAATTCTCAAGCAAGAACAACATTCGACGAAAATAAACTAAATGAGTTAAAAAATTCAATCCAAAAAAATGGCTTACTTCAGCCACTAATTGTTCAAGAAGTGGAGCCAAATAAATATAAGTTAATTGCTGGAGAGAGAAGATTAAGAGCATCAAAAATGGTCGGCCTAGAAAAAGTACCTTGTCTCATAAAAGACATTAGCGAGAGAGACGCAGCAATTGTTGGCCTGGTTGAGAACATTCAAAGAGAAAGATTAAACCATATTGATGAGGCAATGGGATATAAAGAAATATCAGAAAAATTCAATCTAAGCCCTGAAGAAATAGGACTACTGGTTGGTAAAAGCAGAGCACACGTTTCTAATATTCTACGTTTAACAAATTTAAGCGACATAGTTTATCAAGCTTTAAAAGAAGAAAAAGTCTCAATGGGGCAAGTACGTCCACTCATTAATTTAGAATTTAATTTACAAAACTCTATTCTAAATGAAATTATTTCTCTGAAGCTTTCAAGTAGGGCGGTAGAAGATAAAGTAAGAGATCTTAGTAGTGAGAAAATTTCTGATCAAGAAGTCACTCACTATAAAAACTTTTTTGAGGACAAAACAGGATCAAAAGTAAAAATAAATAAAAGCAAAGAAAAGTATAAGTTATCTTTTACCTTTGATTCAAAAGATAAGCTAGATAAGTTTGTTAATAAAATAAATTAGTTTTCAAATTGATTCTTTAAAGAATCAACCAATGATTGTATTAAATTATCAATTTGTAATTTTTGGTAAAATTTACCATTTATGACGACTCCAACTGATTTTGTTTCTTTAAGAATGTTTGAGGACTTACCTATTGATTCAATTTTCAAAGTTTCAGATAAATGTTCTGCAACTTTTTTTCCAACAACACTCTCAGAAAACCTTCCTTTAAAGAAATTAACTGATTCTTCTTCTGAGTTATTAAATGAAACAAATAAAGTTGGTTGAAGATTGTTAATATATTGAATTTTGTTTTCAAGATTTAGTTCTTCATTAATTTCTGATGCAAATATCGAAATAATTCCATGATTTATGCAACTCTTTTTTATCTGATCATAAAATTTTATTTGTTCTTTGTAAGTTCCTAAATTTGGAATATCAAAACAAACATTAAAACCTATTGTTCCAGTAGTAAGATTTGGTGATATTGACTTTATTGCTTCGTTTAATGAGATCTCTTGACCAGGCCTTACCAAATTTCTAATTTCATAAACAGTATTAAGCCCAACCACCCCATCAATAGTTAAGCCTCTGTTTTCTTGGAATCTTGTTACAGCTTCAACAACAGAATTTGAATATATTCCGTTGATAGGTTGAGAATAAAAACCCATTCTTGATAAAAGTTCTTGGAGTTCTTCAACATCTGAACCATAGAGTTCTTTAGTATTAAAACTTAATATTCTGTCTCCAAGTTTGTATCCAAAATTAATGAGCTCTTTCCAAAGATCTTCTTTGTTTTTTATGTTTTCTAAATTATTGTCATCGACAAATATTTCAACAACTGTTTTTAACTCGTTAACATCTTGATTGGTTGAGTAGCCAACATAATTTAATTTATTTTTTAAGTCTTCAACTTCTTCATTCGATAAGTTATCAACAATAGAAGATAAATCAAATTTAATTTTCAAGCCACCTTTCAGCATCAATTGCTGCTTGGCATCCGGTACCGGCTGCAGTTACGGCTTGTCTATAAATTGAGTCAGCAACATCTCCTGCTGCAAAGACACCAGGGACGCTAGTACTGGTAGCAGTAGTAGACCCAGTCTTTATATATCCTTTTTCATCAAGCTCTAGAAATCCATTTAAAAAACTTACATTTGGTGTGTGTCCTATAGCTATGAAAACTCCATCAATTTCTTTTTCTTCCATTTCGTTTGTTTGACTATCTTTGAGAAGAACAGATGAAACTTGACTCTCACCTTTAATTTCCACAACTTCTTTGTTCCACGAGACATCAATTTGATCGTGACTTAGTACCCTGTCTTGCATAATTTTACTTGCTCTAAATGAATCTCTTCTATGGACAACAGTTACATTTTTTGCGAATTTAGTTAGAAATAAAGCTTCCTCCATAGCTGAATCTCCTCCACCGACAACTATTACATTTTTATCTTTGAAAAAGAAACCGTCACAAGTCGCACAAGCCGAAACACCATGTCCTTGTAGCTCTTTTTCTCCCTTTACATCAAGCCAGTTCGCAGATGCTCCAGATGAAATAATTACAGTTTTGAACTCATAAGTATTTTTCGAAGTTGTTAGCTTAAATCCATTTTCAATCTTTTCTATTGAATCTACAGTCTCAGTTAAAATTTTTGTTCCAAACCTTTCAGCTTGATTTTTAAAGACCTGCATCATTTCAGGACCCATAATTCCTTGATCAAAACCTGGATAATTTTCAACATCTGTAGTGAGCATTAACTGTCCACCAGACTCTAACCCTTCAAATAAGACTGGTTCCAGGTTAGCCCTTGCAGCATAAATTCCAGCTGTATACCCAGCAGGACCAGAACCAATTATTGCTAAATCATCCATTTTTTTTCTTTCTGTAACTATTCAATGACAAAATCATAAATACTAAGCCGAGTGCACCCATTGCAAATCCAGTAGGGTTAACGCCTAGTAAAAGACCAAGTCCTTGCATAATCTTTAATATTCCTGAGAATAAAAATATTACTGCAGTGATTAATAATACAACAAGTAGTAAACCTAAAGATGCAAAACCAGTAAGTCTTTTTACAGGTCGAACAATAAGATCTTTTACACTTTTTATTAAGCTCTCAACCGATTCAACAAAGCTATCTTCTTCCATAAGTTAATCATAAGCTATGTAAAACTATTCATGAAGTTTTCATAATTACAAGCTTCCTTGGTGAAATCTCGAATTTGTTTTTTTTATATAGATTTAGAGCGGCAATATTGTCACTTTGGGTATTAAGTTTCATATTTATAAACTTTTTTTCAACAGCAAAACTAATTACACAATTAAGTAAATTATTTCCAAGACCCGATCCTTGAGAGCTCTTTACTATTCCTATTCGTTGAAGATAAGTAAACTTTCTAGTCTCTCCTAAAATTGCATAACCATCAAGGTTATTTTCGCCTCCACTTTTAAATAAATAATTGTTGTTACAGCTTTTCATAGTTTCCTCAAAACTTGATTTAGAATTTTTCCAATAATCTTCAAATATTTTATGATCTAATTCAAGCAAATATTCTATATCTTTATTTTCAAGTTTTTTAATTTCTATATGTTTATTGTCACTCGGATATCTGTGGTTTGAATTTCTAAGGTTTAATACACAAACATTTAATTTATGATTAACGGTCCATCCTGATTTAATCCAAGGTTTAATTGAATTTTCATTTACCATTGACGAACTAAAACTAATGTTTGAATTTTTTGATATTTTTAATATTTTTTTTAAAAGACCCTCTCCTCCATAAATTTTCTGGAACAATATATCATTAACAAATTCATTAATACTCCTTGTATAAAATATTCCGTTGTAAAAGTAATGAATCTTTTTATTTTCTGTTGAATACATATTTTAAAATTTTTTTATCTTCTTCATATGCTAATAATTCAAAGGCCTCTTCAAAGGGAACAATGGCAATCTCCTCTATTTCATCATCAGGCTCTTTTGAAAAACTTTCAACAACATTCATTTCATAAAACCAGACAGTTTTTTTAACTGGTTCACCATCTTTTTTTATCTCATAACGGGATTCTGCAATGGGTTTATTTCCGACAGCAGAAACTTTAAAACCAGTTTCTTCATAAACCTCTCTTTCTGCAGCTTTTATTGGTGTTTCTTGATCATCTAAATGACCTTTTGGATAGCCCCAAAATCCAGAATCGTAATCACCCACATATTCTTCACTTAATCTATTTTTTACCAGTAGTATCTTGTTTTCAATTAAAACGATGCCACCAGCTGCAAAATCAACTTTTGAATTCATACTTTATTGTTACCCTAAAATTCTTCTAAGCTAACAATATGGTACCAAGAAGTCTTTCAGATTTAATTGACAATAATAGATATTTAAAATCTCTATCAAACCTTTACGAATCAAGTGGATATGATTTTTATCTTGTTGGGGGTGCTGTAAGAGATGGTATTTTAAACATTCCTACAAAAGATTTTGATTTCACAACTAATGCATCACCAGAAGAATCTATAAAAATACTGAATGATGAAGGGTATAAAACTACAGAAGTGGGGAGAGCATTTGGAACCATTGAGTTACAACTTAAAGAAAGTTCAATTCACATAACAACTTATAGGAAGGATATATATGAAAATTCTTCAAGAAACCCATCTATACAATCAGTACCAGATTTAAATTCAGACCTTTCTAGAAGAGATTTCACAATTAATTCGATAGCTTATTCGATTAACAAAAACGAACTTCTTGATCCATTTTTCGGACTTAAAGATTTAGCTCAAGGAATAATTAAAACTCCTGATGACCCAGTTATTTCATTTTCAGACGACCCTCTTAGAATGTTAAGGCTATGCAGGTTCATAAGCACTCATGGATTTTCACCTGATAACGATACCTATACAGCAATTAGAAACAATACCGAAAGAATCAAAATAGTATCAGTTGAAAGAGTCAGAGATGAAATTACTAAACTCTTACTCGGCAAAGACGCTCCAATGGGTATCCGCGCTTTAGTTGAAAGCGGTTTAAGTTTGCATATCATTCCAGAAATAAATGAACTTAAAATGGAAGTTGATCCAAAACACCACCACAAAGATGTTTACGAACACTCATTAGAAGTTTTAGATGGGGTACCACCAAAATTCACACTAAGAATGGGAGCACTTCTGCATGATATTGCCAAACCAAATACTAAAGGTATAGAAAATGGCAAAGTTCACTTCAGACACCACGAAGTAGTTGGTGCAAGAATGACAAAAAAAATATTAAAACGATTGAAGTATGACAATAAAACAATTGAAGATGTAGCACAGCTTGTAGAACAGAGCGCGCGCCCACATACTTTTAAGATGGGATGGACAGATTCTGCAGTAAGAAGATATATTGTTGACGCCGGACATATGCTTGATGATTTAAATGCACTAGTTAGAGCAGACGTCACAACTAAAAATAAACAAAAAAAACAAGATATATATAAAACACTTGATGATATGGAACAAAGAATTAAAGAAGTTAAGGAAAAAGAAGAACTTGATAAATTAAGGCCTCCCGTGAATGGAAATGAAATTATGAAAATTTTAAAAATTGAACCAGGCCCAACCCTAGGAAAAATAATGGAGTCTTTGTATGAACAAAGAATTAATGAAGGTGAAGTTTCAAAAGACGAAGCAATTAAATTAGCCAAGGAAGTTTACAAAAAACTTTAGTTGTATAAATATTCAAAATAATGTATATTTATACAAATGTCAAAATCAACCATACAACGACAAAAATTAATTGCTGATTTAATTGAAGAAGGAAAAATTACTTCCCAGAATCAATTAAAGGGAATCTTAAAAAATAGTGGTATCTCAATTACGCAAGCCACTCTATCTAGAGACCTTACGGAAATTGGCGCAAGTAAAAAAAGAGATTCAAAAAATAATTTAAAATATATTCTTCCAAAAGATGATATAAATAGTGCCCAAAAATCAATCGCTAAAAAAGCTTTAAGGGATTTTGTTGTAAGCGTTGAACCAGTTTCTAACCAAGTCATTATAAAAACAACAACTGCTGCGGCTCAAGTGGTTGCCGAAGCAATAGATAATTTATATATAGATGATATAGCAGCTTCGATAGCAGGTGATAATGTTGTTTTGATCATTTCTTATGGAAATAAAGAGGCAATTTTAATTTCAAAATCACTTGATTCGTATCTGATATAAAAATCTACTAGCAATTTTCTACTTATCTACATTATCCTTATTTGAATGATGGAATTATCAAAATTAAATAGAGAAAATCTTGCTAAAGAAATAGGTGAAGGAGCTGTTCTTTTACATGGAAACAATACAATTTATAGAAACAATGATGTAGCCTTTGATTTTAGACAAGATTCAAACTTTCATTATTTAACAGCCTGGCCAGAGCCATTTGCTCATGCAATAATCATCATTAAAAATAAACAACCAGATCTCTATCTATTTGTTCAGGATAGAAATGTAGAAATGGAAACCTGGGATGGAAAAAGATTGGGACCAGAGGGCGCAAAAAAACTCTTTGGTGCAACAGACGCTTTTACTTATGACGATTATGAAAAAATAGCCCCAAAACTACTCTCAGGAATACAAAATATTTACTGTAATTACTCAAATAATTCTTTCGAAAAATACGATAAAAAAATAATTAATCAGGCAACTCCATATGACCAAAGAGGATCTAGTTTCAGTGATGCATCACTAAGACCGCTTTCTCCAATACTTTCTGAGCTTCGACTTATAAAAAATGAAGATGAAATTAATTATTTGAAAAAAGCCTGTGAAATTACAGTTGAAGGACACAAAGTGGCAATGCAGTACGCTCAAAAAAATATGTTTGAGTACCAAATTGAAGCGGAAATGGAAAAAACATTTTATGATCTAGGTGCTGAAAGACTTGGCTATCCGTCAATTGTTGCATCTGGAGATAACGCATGCATCCTTCATTACTCAACAAATAGAGAAAAAGTTGACAATAGCGGTTTAGTTTTAATTGACGCTGGAGCAGAATATAATATGTATTCTTCGGATGTGACTAGAACATTTCCAATAAATGGGAAATTTTCAGCTCCACAAAAAGATGTTTATCAAGAAGTACTAAAAGCTCAAACTCTTGGGATAAATAGTGTCAACACAAAAAATACAATGTCTGATATACATAAATTAGCAGTGTCATCAATTTCTCAATCATTGGTTGATTTAGGATTGGTCCCAATGGGGGTTGATGAAACAATTTCTATGATGCATTATTTTGAATTTTTTATGCATGGAACCGGACACTGGTTAGGTTTAGACGTTCACGACGCAGGAAGTGTAGAAGAAAACAATAAGCCAAGAAAATTAATGCCAGGTATGGTTACCACAGTCGAGCCAGGTATCTATATAAGACCAAACAAACCTGAAATCGAGTTTAAATTACTTGAAAGAGACCCAAAAGAAATAAGAGAAAGAAGAAAGCTTCTTGGTATGGAGAAAGCGACAAAATTAGAAAATGAAGAAATTAAAGATGCCAAATCTATAAAGCACAAAATTCCAAAAGACCTTCTTGGAATTGGAATCCGTATCGAAGATGATATTGTTTGCACTGATGATGAACCAATTAATTTGACTGAGGAAGCACCAAAATCTATTGAAGACGTTGAAGCAATTTGTAGTTAATTATGGTCACTCCTAGATTTGTCTACTCTGTATATGAAAATAGACTTCAAAACAAAATAAAAAATGAAAACCTTCCACAACACATCGGCCTAATTCATGATGGACATAGACGTTATGCAAGAAGGGAAAACCTCCTTACTTATGAAGTTTCTTATAGGATTGGAATGGTCCGATTTAAAGAGTGTTTAGCCTGGTGTGATGAGCTTGGAATTAATCATGTTACAAGTTGGTTGCTTTCTAAAGAAAACTTATCAAGACCAGAGGAGGAATTAAATTCTTACTATCTTGTTTTAAATGAACTATTTCAAGAATTACTTATAGATGACTTAGTTGATAATTTTAAAATAAACTTTGTAGGAAGCATTGATTTACTTCCAGAATATCTTCAAAGCTCAATTAAACAATTACAAGAAATCAGAGGCGGAGGTGAAAAAATCCTTACAATTGCTCTGGGTTACGGCGGCAGACAGGAAATAGTTGATGCCATAAAGAGCTTACTCAAAGAAAATAAAGAATTAGAAATAGATGATTTAATAAAAAGCATTAATGATGAACAAATAAGAGACCATTTATACTCTCCTGAATCACCAGATATCGATTTGATAATTAGAACTAGTGGTGAATCAAGACTGTCTGGATTTTTACTTTGGCAAAGTGCTTATTCTGAAGTTGTTTTTCAAGATGTTTATTGGCCTGAATTCAGGAAGATTGATTTTTTAAGGTGTCTTAGAGAATATGTTCAGCGGGATAGAAGATTTGGTAAATGAAGATAAGGAACCTAGATAATCTTCTAAAAACTGGTTTATTTTTTTTGCTTTTATTTTTTGTTTTCGGGATTATTTATCAAGTACTTGGTGGAGGTGAATGCATAGAACAAGAGGGAATTAACGGTTGCGTTGTACAGGATAATTTAGGGCTACCACTATCAATGATCTCTTTACTCGTATCAAGTCTTAGTTTTTTTATTTTTACTATCAAAAAATTATTTAGATACCGTCAAAACAGTTAATATTGTTTGATATGGAAATTCTCAACACTATAGAATCAATTAATTTCACAACGCTATTTATTTTGTTTATAGGTTTGAAATTTACAATTGAGACATATTTAAAATATCGAAACATAAACTCTATAAAACAAAACGAAGGAAGAGTTCCAAAAAGATTTGAAAATATTGTTAACAGTGAAGAATATAAAAAATCTACAGACTACAACCTTGATAGGTTAAAGTTTCAGATCCTTGTTTCTTTTGTAAGTATACTTATCCTCCTACTTCTAACCCTTGGGGGATTGCTTAGTTGGTTAACTCAAATTGTTCTCGGAATAACTTCATCAAACATACTAGGTGCTATTCTTCTCGGTTTTTTTATTATTATTATTTCAGAAATACTCGAAATCCCATTAGCTATATATTCAACATTTGTCATTGAGGAAAAATATGGTTTTAATAAGACAACCAAAAAAACGTTTGTGACAGATATTTTTAAAAATCTGATTATCTCATCTGTAATCTCTTGTTCAATTTATGCTGTCGTCATTGGAATAATTGAAAATTTAGGAAGCAATTGGTGGATTTTTGCTTTTGGTGCAGTATTTTCAATACAGTTGATTATTTTCTTTCTTTATCCAGTACTTATAATGCCTTTATTTAATAAATTTGAGCCTCTTGATGATGAGCAATTTAAAAAACCAATAGAAAAACTTTTAGAGAAAGTGAAATTTAAAGCAAAAGGTCTTTTTGTTATGAACGCTAGCCTAAGAAGCTCACACGGCAATGCTTTTTTTACTGGCTTTGGCAACAATAAGAGAATAGTTTTTTATGACACATTACTAGAAACAATCACACCTGATGAAATGGAAGCAATATTAGGTCATGAGTTAGGCCACTATAAACTTGGACATATTAGAAAGTCACTTATTAGCTCATTAGTTTTTGGCTTCATTGGTTTTTATATTTTAAGCGAAGTTTTTAAATCAGAAAACTTTTTTATATCTCATGGGTTAAATGACATTACTTTATATTCCAAATTTATTCTTTTTTACCTTGTTGCTGGGACGTATACATTTTTTACTCGACCAATTACTTCTTATCTATCAAGACAAAGAGAATTTGCAGCAGATGACTTTTCTTTTAAATTTACTGATGGAAAGTATATGATTTCAGGTCTTCTAAAACTTACTAAAGATAATGCAAGCAACTTAACACCTGACCCTTTATATAGTTCTTATTATTATTCTCATCCTCCAATAGCTGAGCGTGTTGCAAGTATAGAGAAAAAGTTATCCGACACTCAAAACAAATAAAGCCTGAAGTGTTAGTGCAACAGTTATAAATAAAAATATGTATTGTGTTTTATCACTTTGTTGATGACCAAAAAGCTTCACCGCTAGATCATGAGCTAGAACAACACTAAGCATATGGCCTAAAAGAGTAACACCTACTTGAACACTCCAAATAACTATAGGTTCTACAAAGTAGTTAATAGATGGTTCTTGAGCATTAAATAAATTTAAACCAGTCCCAATGGGATCGTTCAATCGAAAAAAGAAAGTTTGAGATTCAAATAGTAACAAAGTTAAATAATGTGTTACGTGATATGCAAAAGCAATAGGTAACATTGTATGTCCAAACAGATTTGATACCTTGTTGAGCTCAAGATCAGACCCTCCAATCTTTATTGCAAAGAAACATGCAAAACGATATAACAGAATTGTTGCTAGATTCATTAGAAAGAACATCATTGTTGAGAATCCCATATCATTTATTCTTGGTCCGAATTGTTCATACCAGAAAGTGGTTTCTCTCAAACCATCGTAAGTTACGGTACCAATCATTAAAAGTACAAAATACTCAATACCCCTAAGCCTTGCAAGATTTCCAATGTTATTAAGTAATGATCGAAAGTAAGGTCTCGAGTTGAATAGTTTCAACTTACTGTACAAATAATGAAGTAATAGTAATGGATCAACTTCAATTAATGATTTTTTTAAAAAATACCTTAATAAATTTACGCTAATAAAAAGCAATATAAAGACAACCCCAATATTGAGAGGGTTTCCAGGTTTTCTCCACACCAGCTCAAACCAGGTTAGCCCAATAAACAAAATGCAAGCAAAATATACCGATTGAGGCTTATTTGAGGAAATAGGAAAGAGATTTAAAGGATTAAATTTTGCATATATATCTCCAAACAACAGACCAAGAACCGGAACACCAATCCATAAAAACACCCATAACATGAGCGGAGCAATTGATGTTTTGGCGGACTCATTACTAATTACACCTGGAGCAACAAGTAAAAATAATATTAAAAATCCAAGCAACTTCCCAAATAAACTTTGTTTATCGTCAAATATTTCCTCACGATGGGCAATAATTGATTCTTTCCATGAAACCTTTAAATAAACAAAAGTAATAAGAACAACTAAAGCTGAAGTATTTAAAACTATGTCGAACGGTATTGGCAAATCCCCAACATTTACGACACCATGTCCAAAAGTTAGTGGGATAATATAATCCATCTACTGTTTACAATAAACAGATATTTTTATAAAATTGGAAATAACAGGGAATTTATTATGTGTGTTATTTGCAACCTAACTACTCAAGGATATGAGACAGCTTATTTAGCTGTTGAAACCGAGACATCAGAAAGCATTATTTTACCAGTTGTGAATAGGTTATTAGATTATCACTCTTTTATGGCTATTGATTCTATGTTGATTCAAGCTTCTTTAGTTGGAATTATTCTTTAAAACTTTAGCTACAATTTTCACAAAGATCAGTACACTTTCCGAATAACTCGAGCCTATGATCTTCAATTATAAAATTAAATTTTTTTTCAATTCTTTTTATCTCTTTTGATAATTTTTCTTCAAACTCATTGGCCATCTCTACATCAATAATCTCTCCACAGTCACTACAAAACAAATGAAGATGATGTGAGTCTGTATCAAGTAATAGCTCAACAACTGATTGATTTTCTAGGTTTGTAAATTCTTGAAGTATATTTATTTTTTTCAAATCACTTAAAACCCTATACAAGGTTGATTTTGCAACTTGATTTTCTAATTTTGTTAAAAGTTCATCTACAGTTATAGGACTTTTATTATCAAGCAAAGCTTCAAGGACTAAAATTCTAGGGTTAGTTATTGAAACATTGTTGTCATATAAGATTTTTTTCGAATCTTGCATAGGTACATAATAATAGTTTATTTATCTTTAAAAAAATATTTAATTTCTTTTTGGAGACTTGACAAAGTTATAAATGAGACTTATTCTCATTTATTGTAATTTAGCATTTTTAAAATTAGATAAGGAAACTTAAATGAAAATAAAACCTATGACAAAATTTGCAATTCTAGCGCTTTCACTGGTTCTTGTTGCATGTGCTGGAGGTGGATCTGAAGAAGCAGGTTGTCCAGCCATTGATGGAAGAGAAATTAATGTTGTTGCAACCACACCTATGATTGGTGAATTTGTTAGTCAAGTTGGTGGTGAAAACATAAACCTAACAGTTTTAATGCCTCCTGAAGCAAACCCACACACTTACGAACCAGCTCCTCAAGATGCTGGAACAATAGCTGAGGCAGACCTTGTCTTTTACACTGGACTACTTTATGAGCCAGCAGCTTTAGTTAAATTATTAGAAAACTCTGCCTGTAGCACTGACATTTTATCAGAAGTAGGCGAGAGTGTTTTTCCAATAGAGTTTAAGGAAGGTGGTCATGACGACCATGATGACCATGACGACCATGATGACGAAGAAGGTCATGACGACCATGATGACGAAGAAGGTCATGACGACCATGACGACCATGATGACGAAGAAGGTCATGACGACCATGAAGGCCACAACCATGGTGCATACGATCCTCACTTTTGGTTTGACCCAAGCAGAGTGGCTTATGCAGCTGAATATATTGAGTCAAGATTGATTGAATTTGATCCAGAAAACGAATCATCATATAAAAGCTCTGCAGACTCTTTTGTTAGTGAATTAAATGACTTAACAAAACAAGTATCAGAATTAATTTCTACAGTGCCATCTCAAAACAGAAAACTCATTACTACACATGAGTCACTGGGTTATTTAGAGGCAAAATTTGGACTTGAAGTCTTATCAACCATAATTCCAAGTCTAAACTCAGCCAATGAAATATCACCATCTGATTTAGCCGGAGTAATTGATGTTATTGAAGATAACAATGTAAAAGTTATTTTCATTGAATCTGAGGCACCATCTGTATATTCAGAAACAATTGTTGCAGAAACTGGTATTAAATCTGTCACAGGATTGTATGTTGAAACCTTAAAACCTGGTCAATCATACTCAGAATTTCTGATAAGCAACGTTACATTAATTACGGAGAACTTACAAGATACCGATTAGGTTAAATGTAATATAATTACAAGAAACCTAACAAAGAGTCTGTATGAACTCTGAACAAATTAATACTAAAAAAAGTCGACCAACTATTGTTTCCGATGGGGCGTGTGTTGAGCTTGGGAATGATTTAGTTTTAGATGATGTGACTTTTTCTATTGATCAAGGAAAAAAAGTTGCAGTTGTTGGCCCTAATGGTGGAGGTAAATCCACTTTGTTTAACGCAATAGTTGGACTACTTCCTTTAGCTAATGGCTCAATAAAGATAGATGGAAAAAATCCACAGGAAGCAAAAAGTTTAATAAGCTATGTGCCTCAAAAAGATTTTATGAATCGTAGTTTTCCAATAACAGTAAACCAAGTTGTTGGAATGGGCTTGGTAGATAAAAATACTTTTTTTAACTCAAACAATAGAGAATCTAAAAATAAGATATCTACATCACTGAAAAGTGTTGGCCTTCTCGACCAAATTGATACCAATATAAACAACTTATCAGGTGGTCAGTTCCAGAGAGTTTTAATTGCAAGAGCTTTGACCCAAAATGCACAAATCATATTACTTGATGAAGCATTCAGCGCTGTAGATGTTGGTGCTCAAGAAGACATTATGAACATAATTAATAAAAACGACCTTGATAGCAAAACAGTTTTAATTGCTACTCACGATATTAATAATCTAGAAGAAAGATTTGATGAAGTTTTATGTTTAAACAGACATTGTTGCGCATATGGAAAACCTTCAGAAGTTTTAACAGAAAAGGTGATAGAAGAAATGTATGGTTCCCACAGTGCAATGTTTAAAAATCATACTTTAAATAGTCATGGAGAAACAAATGATTGAAGCTATCCTTGAGCCTTTCAAATATGATTTTATGATAAGGTCCTTGGTTACTGCTATTGCATCAGGAACAATGTTATCTCTTTTGGGACCATTTGCAGTAAATAGAAATATGGGGTTTATGGCTGATGCCATGGCTCATGCGACTTTACCAATTATTGCAGTGGGTGTTTTTTTCGGATTTAGTATCTCTGAATTAGGAGTCCCCGCCTCTGTTCTCATAGCTATTTTCTTGGGTTTTATAATAAAAAATACAAATATTGGAGAAGATACAGCAATAGGAATTATTTTTTCTTCATTTTTTGCCTTAGGTTTTGTTCTTATCTCAATACTCGACGTAACTATAAATTTGGAAGATTTGCTATTTGGACAAATTTTGGCAGTTAGTACATTTGATGTTTTCATAGTTGTTGGTATGTGTCTTGTTGTACTGGGTACAATGATAATTTTTTACAAACAATTACTCTTTTATTCATTTGATCCTATAGGTGCTGAAGTAAAAGGATTAAATATAAGTTTTTTGAATTATCTCTTTATGATACTTTTATCTGTTGCCATAGTAGCTTCCTTACAAACTGTTGGCATAATACTAGTTTTGAGCATGCTACTGATTCCAGCAGCCGCATCCAAACTTGTAACGAACACATTTAATTCATCAATAAGGATTAGTATTGTTTTTGGCGTTTTCTCCTCTGTAACAGGTTTATATTTATCTTATTTTTTTAACCTTCCTTCTGGACCATCCATGTCTTTAGTTGCTACATCTATTTTTGGACTATCTTTTATGATAAGTAAGATCAAAAGAGTTAAAACCTAGAAAAATCATGTATTCAATATGGGTTGAGTCATCGCTAAATCAATTATCTGATATAAAGGAAATTATTAAAATCCTTTCACTCGAGGAAGGTAAAGAATATTTTGATCCACACGTCACACTAGTAACGAACTTAAAGACTGAACTCTCAGCTATGGATGTATTTAATAAAATACCAAAGAAGAGATTCGATATTACATTTGATACAATCCAAGAAGGAACGACTTACTTTCAACGACTTTTCTTAACATCCACAGATAATACAAATTTTCAAAACTCAATAATCGATATAGAGGGGTGGCCAAGTTTATGGATTCCACATCTCTCACTTTTTTACGGGAACGAGCTACCAAAATCTTATCCATCTAAAGATTTTGATAATCTCATTCCCGTAACCGTTACGTTTGATACATTAGTGCTGTCAGAAACAGGCCCTATCGTATCGAAGTGGAAGGAGATAACCACTTTATTTCTGGACTGACTCCAAAGCAACTTTTACCTTTTCAGCTGGGAAATCATAATCAATTATTTCACCACTTAAGAAGTTCTCATATGCTTTCATGTCAAAATGTCCATGACCACACATTGCTGTCAAAACAGCTACTTGCTCAGATCTTTGATCAGCATCTTTTACTGCTCTGATTGCTGAAGCTATAGCGTGAGTAGCTTCAGGTGCTGGGACAATACCTTCAGTTTTTGCAAAGAGCTGACCAGCTTCAAAACATTCTCGCTGACCAATTGCTTCGGCCTCGATCAGATTATCTTCATACATAGCACTTACCAATGGAGCCATGCCATGATATCTTAAACCACCAGCATGTATGGGGTCAGGCACAAAACTGGATCCAAGAGTATGCATTTTTACAACTGGTGCCATACCTACAGAATCTCCAAAATCATACGTATAAACACCTTTAGTCAAAGATGGACACGCTTGAGGTTCCACAGCTCTAATAATGGTTTTTTTATTTGACTCCATATTGTTTTTTGCAAAAGGAGAAAATAATCCAGTAAAGTTTGATCCGCCACCTGTGCAACCGACAATTATATCTGGATAGTCTTCTGCCATTTCCATTTGTTTTAAAGCCTCTAAGCCAATAATTGATTGGTGCATTAGAACATGATTTAAAACACTACCCAAGGCATACCTAGTTCCTTCTTCTTTTCTAGCTACCTCTATAGCCTCAGAAATTGCAATACCTAAGCTTCCAGGTGTATTTGAATCCTGAGATAAGAATTGTTTCCCAATATCTGTTCTTTCAGATGGACTAGGGTGAACTGTTGCACCATAAATTTCCATCATTGTCTTTCTATGAGGTTTAGATGCATACGAAGCTGCTACTTGAAAAACTTCAAGATCAATACCAAACGCTTGACATGCGAAAGATAACGCAGAACCCCACTGACCTGCACCTGTTTCAGTAACCATTTTCTTAATCCCCTCTTCAGCGTTATAAAAAGCCTGAGGAATTGCAGTATTTGGCTTATGTGAACCAGAGGGTGATCCACCTTCATACTTATAATAAATTCTTGATTTTGTACCTAATGCTTCCTCTAACCTCAAAGCTCTATACATTGGAGAAGGTCTATATATCTTATATAATTCCAAAACAGGCTCTGGAATATCAATATAGTTCTGGTCAGAAACCTCCTGTAATATAAGACCCGTTGGAAACAATGGCGCTAAATCTTCCGGACCAATAGGCTCCATAGTTTGAGGGTTTAATTGCGGTGGTAAAGGGTTTGGAAGATCAGGGACTATGTTATACCACTGTTTGGGAATATCATTTTCATTAAGTAGATATTTATATTGTTTTTTCATTTTTACTCCTTAGCTATTTGGGTTGAGCCCGGAGTTTTAATTTCAGTGACAGTAATAAAAAAACCGGGCTGTGCCCGGTTTAAGAACTAACTAGTGGGGCACCTACCTATGTAGTTGACCACCAATTCCAGCTAGTTATATTTTTCATATTTAATAACATACCAAATAAACTGTAAGATACAAAATTCATTTAAGTAAAAATCTTATCTCTTCTATTCTTTATAAAGTGGAAAAAATAATAGAAGCAAAAAACCTTACAAAGGTTTATGGAGAAGATGGAACATCAGTTACAGCATTAAACAATGTAAATCTTGATTTTTATGAAAATAAATTTACAGCAATTATGGGTCAGTCTGGATCAGGCAAATCAACTCTTCTCCACTGTCTTGCAGGATTGGATAAAGTTACTTCAGGATCAATCTTTGTAAAAGGTGTTGACCTAGGAAGCCTTAACGACAAAGAATTAACAAAAATAAGAAGAGACTCTTTTGGATTTGTTTTTCAAGCTTTCAATTTAATACCAACATTAACTGCAGAAGAAAACATAACACTACCCTCTTCAATTGCAGGAAGAAAACCTGATGAAGAGTGGATAAACCAAATTGTTAATACCGTAGATATTGGAGATAGATTAAATCATCGACCAAATGAACTTTCAGGAGGTCAGCAACAAAGAGTTGCTGCTGCACGTGCGATGGCAACCAAGCCAGAAGTAATTTTTGCTGATGAGCCATCAGGTAATTTAGACTCAAAATCAAGTAAGGAACTATTAACTTTTATGAAATCTGTTGTCAAAGAGTTAAATCAGACCATAGTTATGGTGACACACGATCCTTTCGCTGCATCTTTTGCTGAGAGGGTAATAATGCTAAAAGATGGAGAAGTAGCAAGTGATATGGAAGACCCAACTCAAGAAGAGATTATTTCAATGGTCACATCCTTAAGCGACATTTAATGTTTGGATTTACAAAAAGACCCCTTCTATTAATAGCTTGGAAAAATCTTAAAACTTATCCAGTAAGAATATTTCTGACAACCTCATCAATTATTCTTGGAGTTTCAGTCATAATTGCTGCAAATATTTTCTCTGAAAGCAACAAAAATGCATTCGATAATTTATTTTCTGGTGTATTTGAAGGTATCGATCTAGTTGTTCAGCCTATCCAGGAAGATTTTGCTCAAGGCTTTGGAGATGATGGCGGTCAGGGACCAATATCATTTGAGTTTAAAAAGATTTCTGATAAAAAGATAAATGAAATAAAGAGCATAGATGGTGTAAAAGATGCATGGGGTGATGTTATTGGATTTGCTCAATTCATAAAATTTGGACCAAGACAAGATTGTCATGCTTTTAACCCAGAATGTGATAGAGAAACTATCTTAATTCAAAATGGTTTTGCGCCTACTTTTGGAGCTGCGTGGGATACATCACCTTATGCCTCACAGTGGGAAATAATTGATGGACAGCCTCCAACAAATAACAAAGAGGTCGTTATGGACTCAACAACAGCTGATGGAAATGGGTTTAGTGTTGGAGACAGAGTTACTGTACTTGCTGGGGCTATACCAGCTACTTTCACGATCGTTGGAATAGCAGAGTTTGCAAATACGGGGTCACCTGGTGGAGCATCTTTTGCTCTTTTTGATTTTAGAACTGCGCAAGTTCTTTTAGATTCTATAGGTGAAGTAGATTTTATAAATGTTGTCGTTGATGAAAATGCTGATATAAATCAAGTTCGAAGTGCTATTTCAAATATCGACAGTCAAGGTTTAGAAGTTATTAATGCACAGGAAGCAGCAGCTGAACAAGCAGACTCTATAAAACAAGGCCTTGATTTTTTTAATACTATATTGAACGTATTTGCAGGTATAGCTATCTTTGTAGGTGCTTTTATTATTCAAAATACGTTTAGAATTCTTTTACTACAAAGAACAAAAGAGTTATCTTTGTTAAGAGCTTTAGGAACTTCTAAGAGACAGATTTATAGACTTGTTGTCTCAGAATCATTATATATGGCAGTAATTGGCTCAGGCCTTGGCGTTGCACTTGGCATTGGTTTATCAGTAGTTGTTAAAGAGGGGCTAAAGTATTTTGATTTTGGCCTACCTGAAGGTCCTTTAGTTTTAACTCCTAGTGCTGCAGTGACAGGAATTATTATTGGTGTAGTTGTCACTATATTTTCATCGTTGTTGCCAGCCAGAAAAGCATCTCAAGTAAGCCCACTTGAAGCCATCAGAGACAGTCAGTCAACTCCAAAAAGAAAGTCATTATTTATACGATTGATTGTTGGATCATCAGTCTCATTGTCAGGTTTAGGTATTCTTTTCGGTGTTTTGTACTCTTTTTTTAGAGTTCCATCTTTATCTGTGCTTCAACAAGTAGGCCTAGGCGCAAGCATAATTTTTATTGGTATTTCAGTAATTACACCCTCAATCACCAAACCTTTTGTTACTATCTTCGATAAAATTTATAACACTATTTTTGGAATTCTTGGTAAATTGGCAACGGAAAACTCTAAAAGAACTCCACGAAGGACTGCCTCTACGGCTTCAGCATTAATGATTGGGCTAACCTTAATATCTCTTGCTAACGTTTTAACTACATCCTTTAAAGCACAAGCAGAGAAAGTTGTAAAAGAAGTTGTTCTTGCGGACTACCAGGTTAGTGCAGCTCAAATTTTTGCATCTCCAGGTATTCCAACAGGTCTATCTCAAGAATTGCTAGAACTTGATGAGGTTACAGAACTATCAAGAACACGAGCTACCGTTGTCGGTTACAACAATAGACCATTGATACTTGGAGCTGTTGATAAAGAAGTTTTTGATCTCATTAAGACCATTGACGTTGCTGGTTCAAGAGAGGATTTTTACGAACAAAATGCTATTGGGGTTTTAAAATTTAAAGCTGATAATGATAATATCTCACTCAACGACAGAGTAACTTTGACGATACCTGAAGTAGGAAAAAAAGAATTTATTGTTAAATATATTTTTGACTGGACCACACAGCCCCCAGCTGAATTTTTTCTTCTTTTGGATAATCACGAATTTTTCTCAAACGAATCTTTAGATACAGAATTATATTTCAACGTTATAAACAAAGATGAAGCTACTAAAAATAAACTTGATGATATTGTAGATCATTACCCTGGAGTAACATTACGTGATCAAGATGCTTTGATTGAAGAGGCAAATAGCCAGATCCAATTATTGTTGAATGTTATCTATGGATTCTTATCTATTTCTATTTTTGTTGCATTATTTGGAATTACAAACACTTTGTCATTATCTGTTTATGAAAGAACAAGAGAAATTGGCTTAATGAGAGCAATTGGAACTCTGAGAAAACAGATCAGAAACATGGTGTTTATAGAGTCTTCAATTATCTCAATATTTGGTGCAATTCTTGGTACTGCGCTTGGTATATTTTTTGCTTGGAGCTTAATTCAAGCTTTGGAAGACCAAGGTTTCACTGAGTTTGTTGTTTCCACACAGCAAACACTTTTATGGATTGGTATTGCAATACTCTCGGGTGTAATCGCAGCAATCATTCCTGCAATTAGAGCATCAAGGCAGAATATTTTAGAAGCTATTTCCTACGAATAGCTATTTCTAATACAATAAATTAATATGGAAAACACAAAAATTATACAATTACTATCCGATTTAGTAATGATTCCTTCTATAAGCTCTCTTGATGAAAATCAGAAAGATGTATTAGATTCAGCAAATTATATTGCTGATTTATTCAATGAGATTGGTTTAAATTCGAAGGTCACTTCAAGTAAAAATAGTAAACCAGCTGTACTTGCCCAGACTGAAATAGACCCATCTAAAAAAACCGTTCTTCTCTATGCACATCATGATGTTCAACCAGTTGGCGATATAAATAAATGGAATACAGACCCCTTTAAGCCAGAGATTATTGATGGAAGACTTTTTGCAAGAGGATCAGGAGATAACAAAGCAGGAGTTGTAACTCATTACGAAGTTGTTAAAAAATTGATAAATGACCTACCTGTGAATATAAAAATCTTCATCGAGGGCGAAGAAGAAATTGGCTCTCCTTTCATGGCAGAGTTTATAGAGGAAAATAAAAAAGATCTAGAAGCAGATGTGATTGTCATTGCAGATTCTGGAAACATTAAATCTGGCGTCCCAACTATTACCACGTCTTTAAGAGGTTTGGTAGATGGAATTATTGTTGTTGATCAGCAGATGAATCCTGTTCACTCAGGTCTTGGAGGTGGTGTTGTACCTGATGCATTTATGGTATTAAGTAAAATTATTTCATCATTTCATAATGAAAAAGGGGAACTATTAATTGATGGATTAACTCCGACTGACCAGGACGTTTATGAATTATCTGAAGAGTTTGTACAAAACTCCCTTTCTTCTAATGGTGTAAATTTATTTGAAATGGATAGCTATTCAAAACGATTATGGCTCGAACCAGCATTGAGTATTTTAGCTATCGATGCCCCACCCGTAGAAGAATCAGTTAATCTACTTATTCCAAAAGCTAGAGCAAAAGTAAGTTTGAGATTACCTCCAACAGAAGATCCAGATCATGCAATGGAAATGCTTCATAAACATATAAAAGAGAACACACCTTGGAATGCAAATGTTGAATTTATCCCTGAAGCAAAAGGAAAAGGTGTACTTGTAGACCCTCAAAAAGAGTTCTCAACACAATTAATTAAATCTTTCGATAAATTTTGGGATAATGAAGTTGCATTTATGGGCGTTGGAGGTTCTATACCTTTCGCAAATATATTCACAGAACAATTTCCAAATGCTGAGATTGTTTTGGTTGGAGCAGGAGATGAAGAGGGCAATGCTCATGCACCAAATGAAAGTGTAAACATTGACGATATCCAAAGGCTTATTGATAGTCTTGCTGACGCACTTTCAAATTATTAACAGAATGTAAATTTAAGGTAAATTCTTTAAATTTAACGACAAGCTCACAAATATCTTTATATAATCAGCTTGAGTATGGGGGAAGCTCATATTTATTAACAATTTAGAGGGAACTTAAGGAAGGAAGTTTTTTGAAAAATTTTGTAACTGCTCCGATTGGAGAACAAGCTAAGCAACAATCTATCGTTTTTATCATCTGTAATATATACCAAATTGCTACTGGTTTTTTAGATATTAGTGGAGGACCAATTGATGAAATTGTTAATCTGACTTGGGGTGTAAGTCTATCAGTAATTATTCTTGGAAACTGGGAATTAACAAAAGATCGAGTACCAAGCTACTTTAAGACTTCAGGAGGTGTACTAGCTTCTATAATTCTTGTTGCTACCTTTATTGAGATTGCCAATCCACCTATTAATGATGAGCCTCAGATTGATACAACAGGATTTTATCTCTTTTTCTTTTTCAACTTGATATTTAATTATTTTGTAACAGACGGAATTTATAAAAATATATTCAGGTATCTAATACTAGGTGCGGCAATTGCTGGTGTATTTTTTACAGGTGCTGATATATTTTTTGATTTTCAACCACCGGAAACACTTCAACCCTTGTTCTTAATAATTTTTATTGGTTTCACAGTCGGATTAGGTTACGGAACTTATGATGCTTGGAAAAATTACGAAGAAACTAACTAAAGAAAGGAATTAATATATGAAAACATTTTTTACGCAGCCAATCGGGCAACTAGGAAGACAAAACTCATTAGGATTTGTTGGAATAAATGTTGTTTTGCTAGTTGTAGGTTTTGGAGAAATTGATGTACCAATCGGTTTAGGAAATTTCGTAAATTTTTTATGGGGATTTTCGCTTTTTTCAATAATCCTTGCTGGTTATTATCTAGTTAAAGATCAGGTACCAGACTATTGGAGAGAGGCTTCAGCAATATTAGGTGGAGTAATCCTTGTGGGAACACTTCTTGAAATATCTTCACCAGAATATAACTCGGATAATGGTGGTTTTGCTCCAATGTACTTCCTATGGGCTTTTAACTCATTGATTTACGTTTTCACCATGAGAGGTACTGGAATATTTAGACCAGTTTATGAATATTTAAGTATCTTTGGTTATATTTCAATCATTATTTGGTCTGGCGCAGACGTATTTTTTGATTATGCAATACCAGAATCTATTCAACCAATATTTGGAATTGGCTGGATCGCAATGGTAATAGGATTAGGTTATGGGAGCTATGTCGCTTGGGGTGACAAATTAGCAACTAGTACTGAATAAAAAAAGATAGGGCAATGTAAACATACTTAACTGACTACAAATAACGTTAGGAGTAAAAATGTATGTAAGACTTACACTTGCAGATGTGAATGAGGGTGAAATGGACAATGCCCTTGAATACGTCAAAAATAAAGTCATTCCGTCTTACGATGGGATTTCAGGGTTACTAGGAATAGCTGCATGTGCAACAAATGATGGAAGATTTATGGCATGGTCTACTTGGGCTAACGAAGAAGCTAAAGAAGCTTCAATTGATAAATTTAATCAGGCTCTAGCAGGAGCGGCAGAGATGCTTGATGGTCAACCAGAAGTGATGGAAGGACCTATGGTTGCTGGACAACAATATATTGCAGTATCCAAGGAAGGCGAAGATGGATTTTTTGCAAGATTCGTTTTAGGAGGAGGAACTCAAGAGGGTAAGACCTATGATGACGTAGCAGAATTTATGACAAACACTGTTTATCCAGCTTATGAAAATGTCGAAGGGATTTACGGAACGGGTGCTTGTAAAGTAGCAGACGATAAAGGATTTAGTTTCAATTTTTGGACTGATCATGACGCTGCACACTCAGCATCTGATGTTATTGCATCTGTAGTTTCTGATGCGGTCGCAAACCTTATTTCAGAACCGCCACAAGAAGTAACTGGTCAATGTGATATATGGAAAAACTATGTAGATTTTCCTGTTGGAAAATTGTAGAAAAATAAATTAAAAGGAGAAAATATGTACTTTAGATTAACGCAAGTTGACATACAAGAGGGAAAAATGGAGGAAACTATAGCATACGCTGAAAGCGTGGCCGATTCTTTTAGGGATACGCCTGGTTTATTTCAGATTTGTATTGCTGAAATGGATAATGGTCAAATGACTTCTTGGAGTTTGTGGGCTAATGAAGACGCAATGAATGCTGCTGGACCACAAATTCAAGAAGCACTAAGTGGATTGGGAGAATTTGTCAGCGGGCCACCAACTATTTCATTTGGACCAATGAATGCCGGTCAAATTTATCAAACTGTAAGAAAAGACGATCCAGTTCAACCCTTTGTTGTTCGCTTAGGATTTGGATCAGAATATGACGAAGAAAAAATTGATGAATTCACAGATTGGATTCAAAATACTGTGTATGCAGGGTATGAAGGTACAGATGGTTTAATAGGTGCTTTAGCTGCAGATGTAGGTGACAACAAGGGTGTCACTTTGAGCAATTGGGAATCACAAGAAGCAATAGATTCATCCCAGGAAAAATTTCAACAAATAATGGCAGATGCCATGACTTATATTAAAAGTCCACCAACTGTTGTTACTGGGGTGTGCAAGATATATATAAATAATGTAAGTTTTCCTGCAGGAAAACTATCAGATTGGAGTAAATAAAAATGATAACAGCTGAAGAAAAAAATCTTGGAAGACGATTTGCACTTGGAGCATTAACTTTATTGCTTGCAAATTTTCTTATTCAAGTATTTGTATTAGGACCAGATGCATCAGGTTACAATGAAACCTGGGGACCAATAATTGGAATATCAAATGCTCTCCAATTTATGGCTGGAATGGGAGTTGTTAGATTATCCGGAAAGCTTCTTGATGATAAAGACAAACCATTACTCACTGGATCAATTGGGTTAGCCTACACAGTCTCTGCTGTAGGTGTAGTAATTGCTCTTGTTCCTTCTGCAATCTATAATGCATTTAATGAAACTTCTTTAACAGCTGATATGGCTGCTGATTTTGTTTTTTATACAACCCCAGCAGTTTTTCTTTTTATAGCTCCCTGGAATATACAATTTGCAAAATATGGAAAAGATATTTTGCCATCATGGGGACCAGCAGTAGGAAATACAGTTGGGTATGGAATTGGAATAGTAACTTTAGTTTTTCTTGCTGGGTTATTTCCTGATGCAGCATTTATACCATTGAATGTAATTCTTGGAGTAGTTTTGACCCCTGCTTGGTTTTTTGCGATATCAAAGGCTTACGCAAGTTAATGTATGCGGTTGCAGTAACAATTTTATTTAAAGATGGGAAGCTAGGGGAGCTCAAAGATTTTTTTGAAAACTCTGGCTTCCCAGCTTTAGAACCTCTTAAAGGTGATATGTATTCAATCGCGTTCTTTAATCCAAAAGATAATGTAAACCTAGGTATCGCATTTATGAAAGATAAAGAAACAGCAGATAAATTTGCAGCAATTAGAAATGAAAATTTAATGCAAATCCAAGATTTACTTGATAGTTTTCCAAGAGTGTATGAAGGTGAATTGATCACCGGAAAAACTTTAAAAGATTCATTAATCAAAGAGCCAAAAGAGTCCATGTTTTTAGCATTTGCAAAATTAGAAGTTAAAAATGCCGATGATTATATGGAACTCCAAAAAGAAATTTATTTACCAAAACTTGAAGAAGATGAAGGAATTATCTCCTATGGAGCTTTTAAGGTCGATGAAGAAAATATAGTTTTATTTGAATTTTGGGATTCTCATGATGCAAAGCATGATTTTGATGAAAAACTGAATAGTGAAGAAAATATATATGAAAAGTTTATGCCATTGATGAATGGGTTTGACGATTATTATGGTGAGCCATATGCGCTAAAACAATTTGTTGATTTTAAGGCTGGAAACACAATTTAAAAAGTAAAATAATACCCTAAGACCTAATTTAAAATACATTCGATAAAGGCTTAAAGTTTTATATATGAATGAAAATGACAAAGAATCCTTGACTTATTATAAAGACAGAAGGCATGACATTGATTCTCTTAGAGTGATTGCTATGTTTTTATTAATTGCATATCACTTAGCTTGGTCATTTGTATCTTGGTCCCCGTATTGGTTTATACCTAATAATAAGAATTTTGATTATCTTGGTTTATTTATGGAACTCATAAATACATGGCGTATACCAATTTTATTTTTAATTTCAGGAATTGCCTTCAGATACTCATTCGCAAATAGAAAACCAAAAGTATTATTAATTGAAAGATTAAAAGTTTTAGGAATTCCCTATGTTTTTGGTATCTTTACCTTTGGCTCTGCATCCTTGTTGCTAGTAACTTATTTCTGGAATACAAAAGGAGAGTCTGAAATACTTTGGTTCCCTGAAGACGGACATTTATGGTTTCTGTTTAATATTCTTTTATACAGTTTTATTTACCTTTTATTTGCTAGAAAATTATCTTTATTTTCAAAAAAAAATAGATTAGTCACTAACCTCTTAAAAAATAGGTTTGGGATGTTTTTCTTTGCTCTTCCTATTGTTTTAGAAGGTTATCTACTTGACTCACTTCCTATCTGGTACGGTTACAACTTTTATATTGCATATATGGATACTCTTCACGGTTTAATCCTCGGATTTCTATGGTTTGGTATTGGAATAATTATGGTGTCTCAGGAGAAAGATTTTTGGATAGCCCTTGAGTACAATTGGCGATTTAATCTAACCCTAGGAATAATTTTATACATCAACAGGTTATTAAATGATTTTCAAGATATCAATGGGGCATTAGTAGCTTTTGAATCTTATAACTTTATCTTTTTTTTACTTGGTATTTCGGCAAACTTTCTAAATAAATCATCAAGCCAACTTGATTATTACAAACAAGCAATATTTCCTGTTTATATTGTCCACCTCCCTATTCAACATGTATTAATGATTTGGTTAGGAGGTTGGGGAATTAATCCATTACTAAAATATTTTTTAATTTTATTTTTAATCTGTTTTTGTAGCCTTACTTTTTATCATTCCATAAAGAATTTTAAAATCTTACGTCCTTTGTTTGGTTTGAGAAACCCGATAAAGAATAAGTGAAAAAAAATAATATTAGACTGATAATTTTTCTTGTTATTTTTTTATATCTCTTATTTTCTGATGCTTATCTTGCTAGAAGGTTAATTCAACTACCTTCACTTTTGTTAAACTATTTCTAGATATGAACTTATTAGATTTTGGAGACCATGAATATATTAACTTAATCACTTATAAAAAAGATAACACCTCTGTAAAGACACCTGTATGGGTTGCAAAACATGAAAATTATTTAGTTATTACTTCTAGTAAATCAGCTGGAAAAGTGAAAAGAATAAATAACAATGGTAGAGCAACAATTTATGTTACAGATCAGATTGGCAGTAGTACTCTTTCAGATCCACTTGATGTAAATGCATCAATCATTGATGATAAAGAAAATAAACAAGCAGCTTTGGATAAAATAATTAAAAAGTATGGTTCAATGTCTAAAATGTTTATACGAGGTTCCAACGAAAATCGTGCAATAATTAAAATTCAAGAAAAGGAGTAAATATGTTTTGTCCAGAGTGCGGATGCGAAGACGAAAACTAACTTAAGAAAACCATTTATGAGTTCCAAAATGATTTCTTGGAACTGCCTTTTTATTCTTTAAAAAATATTCAATTCCTCCTAAAACTGAATCTAGATAACGACTCAACAGAGGATTAATTTGAAAAACAAAGGGAATAATATATAAGGGACCTGGAAATTTTTTAAGGGGATAAGTATTGACTTGAATTGATAACTCAGATGAAATATCGTCACCAGATAACCTCCATTTGACTTTTGATTTTTTTCCTTTTTTGGTACCAATTATTAAATCGTAACCATTTTCATCCCAATCGGTAAACTCTCTTTCAAAAGTAAGCCCACTTAAATACTCTAAGGTATCCTTCGACCCGATACCCGGCCAGGTGACAACAGTATTATTTTTACAAAATGGATGAGTCTCATTTAAATAATTTGGCGTTGTTATTACATTCCAGACTTCATCTTTAGAAAAATCAAGCTTCTTAGTTCTCTTAATAGATAGAATATTGTTCATAGGATCATTTTAGAGCATAGGCCAACTACATTTGGAAGAGTGTTTGAGTGACTCAATAACGCATACAAGCAGTCGGCCTATAGATTAATTATAGATTTTGTATCACAAACATGCAAGATTGTGCAAAAATTTTCACAAATATATTGTGTTTGTGAAACTATAGCATTAAATATAGAAAACCTACAAACATAGGGATAAGTAGAACAAAAGCTAGAGCAACAATTCTTTTTACATCCATAGTTATAAGAATAACTCTGATCAGATTTAAAAATAAATTACAAGAAAGATTCCAAGAACTACACAAAGGAGCAGTCCATATGCAGATATAAAGATAGGAAATATTCTTTTAGATTTTTCAAGCCTAATGACACAAAGATTTGTAATTGAGTAATAAATTAATATGAATATTGCACTTAATTTTACAGCTGATAATACATCAAAATTTAAAATACCAACCACAACAATAAAACCAACAAATATATCTGCAATATAAGCAGAATTTTGTTTTGAATGGATGGTCTTAAATAAGCTTGGAATTTTTTTATCTCTTGCCATTGCTACTAATACCCTACTTATCCCCGGCAAAAGAGCGAGTAACACAGATCCTGTAGCAACAGTTGATGCAATAATAATTAGATATGAAAACTCAGAAAAACGACTCAAGTCAAATGCGACTTTTAATGGAGTTAAGGAATTTTCAATGATACTTGGATTTACAATTCCAAGTGTAACAAATGACGTAGAGACATATAAAAATAATGTAATTCCTAAACCAACAAGTATTGCCTTAGGTATAATTTTTTCTGGGTTATCGACCTCTTCACCGAATGTTGCAAGTCTTGAATACCCTGTAAATGCAAAGAACCAGATACTTGCACTTAGAATAAGATTTTTAAATGAAAAACCATTTCCAATAGGTATCTCAAATGAAAAATTACTGGAGCTTGTAACAGATATAATATAAAAAATAAGTATTAGAACTATTGTGTATACAAACCATCTGGCAATATTTACAGTCTTTGAGATTCCAAAATAATTTATTAGTGTGACAAAAATAATAAATATTATTGATATAACTTTTGGATTTTCTGGATAAAGATAATTTCCAAGTGTTAAAGCTACCGCAGTACAACTAATTAACTTACCAATAGTAAATGAATATCCAGCAACTAAAGATGGATACTTCCCTAGAACATTTTTTGCATAAAGATAAGTCCCTCCTGTTTCAGGGAAAAGCCTTGCAAGTTGGGCAGATGAACTAGCATTTGCGAACGCAACAGTTCCTGCGAGCAACAACCCTAATATTGAAGAGTAAGATGCAATTTTTGAAGTAGGTGAAATGTTAAAAAACAAACCAGCACCAATCATGGAACTAAGGCCCAATAAGATTGATTTATTCAGTGTTAAAGTCCTCTGAAATTTGTCCATACATTAATTTTATTTTGTAGAAGAGATACAAACAAATATGAATAAAGTTTCGTGATAAAATATTTCTATGTTCAATAAACTATCCCCAGCTCCAATCACGGAGCCAAAATATAGAAATTTAATGATCTTTGCGATGCTTTGGATGTTTATTGGAGCATGGGTCGATGCCAGTGCACATAGGTATGTAATAGATGAGCTTGAATCTTTTTTTACTCCATGGCACGGTATTTTATATTCAGGTTTTGGCGTTGTTGTTTTGTCTGCTGTGTACGTTAAAAATAAAATGAAGGATTATAAATTTGATGTGGGAATATTAGGAGCTTCTATATTTGCAATTGGTGGAGGTTCGGATGCTATATGGCATACTTTGCTTGGTATTGAGGTTGGCATAGAACCATTAATTACACCTTCTCACCTTATGTTATTCTTAGGAGCATTTTTAATGTTAGATCATGTTTTTGCATCTAGACCAGATAGAGAACATTTAGATACAGCTTCCATATTTGCTCTAGCTTCAAGCTATGCATTAGTGGTTTATATTACTCAATTTGTGAACCCATTTTTTGAGCCATATATGTTTTTTCAAAATAATGAATTTATCTACCAAGCATTTTCTGCAGCATCAGTATTTTTTCAAGCCATGCTTGGTTCGGTTGTTTTTGTTTATGCAATTAGATTTAATGTTTCTCCAAGAAATATGGCATTAATATTCTTAATTTCATTCATGTATCAAGCTTTAATTTTTTTACTTGGAGACTTCCAATTATTAATTGGAACTTTTATAGCAGGTGCGTTTATAGCTTTCTTCGTCAATCAAATAGCTACTTGGTATTACAAAACTAATCATGATAGAAAAATTCAAATATCTACAGCTCTAGTAGGTTCACTTTATGGCTTTACTGTTGTGTTATACATATTATTAATTGAAATAACAGGTGGTTATGAGCTTTCATGGAGATTTTATGGACTTGGAGGATTAGTAACAACACCGTTGCTGTTCGGATATATGGTTGGAAATCTTGGAGTTAGTCCTTCTACTGGAGAGACTGTTTCCTAAAAAGTAATTATTTTAACGAATCAGATAATTTCTTTAATTCTTTGATTGCATCCCCATCATTCTCAGGTAATTGATTTCTAGAAACTGGTTCTCCAATGATTATTCTTATTTTTTTATTTTTCTTGTTTAGAAGTTCATTTAATTGGGATATATCTCTTAACTGCTTATTTATCATTGAAGCGAAATAAAAAAACCATGAATTTCGTCCTTGTATATATGCCGGGATTAATAAGCAATCATTTCTCTCGGCAATGTTTATGGGTGTTTTTTGCCAAGGCCTTTCCTCCAAACCAAAGATAGTAAATTTCGATAATCTTCCAGATGGAAACAATATTCCAATTCTTTCCTGAGAAAAAAATGTTCTCATTCTTTGAATGGTTTTTTTTGTTGCTTTATGTATTTGTTTTTCTTTATCCCAAATAACAGGAGCCATCATGTCATCAAATGCACCTAGTAAATAAACAAATAATTCATTTGCAAAAAAGAATGTATCTTTTCTTTTTTTGTAGACATTATGATACATTGCCACAGCATCAGCAGGGCCCATTGGATGATTTGCAACAATTAAACATTTTCCGTCTTCAGGAATATTATTCAATCCACTTACTTCACAATTTTTTGTATATGTATCTCCAAGCCATTCAAAAGCTTCAGGTCCCGACATACTTTGTATATGGTCACCAACATAGATAGATTCATCAATACGTAAATACTTTGATAAAAAATTAAATATCAATTTTGAAAAAATATTTTTTTTAAGGAACCATGGCCCTCTATCACGAATAAGGCTGTAGATTTTTTCTTCCATCAAGCTCTAAATATTTTCTTTTTACCTCTTATACCATCAAATTTTAATCGCATCCTTTTGATGATGTCATCTTTTGTTCCAGCCATATCAAATGATGGTAGAAATTTTAATTGTCTATTTTCATAGTCAATTTGTACTGGCATTACTTCAGCCTCAAGTTCTTTTGCAAGATACACAAAGCTAGATCTAAACCTCTCTGCATCAAACCTTCCTTCTGGTGTAACAATTAGTAAAAAATTATCAATTTTCTTTAGTTCATTAATGACAAGATCATACTGACCAGAGCCTTCTTTCCTATCAACAGGAATTGCTCCAAACCTTTTAAATAATCTTTCCTGCAGCCATCCTAGTGGCCAACTGATTCCTTGATTATCAATGTCTTTTGCATTTGTAAAAGGGTTTGGCAGTTTACGCATTGTCCACTTAGCAGAAAGATAGGAAACTTTAATATCTAAAGCTAAGATCATAAGAATCATAAGATATTCATCTTTAAAAGATTGATGCGGTGCAGCAACAACTATAACTCTTTTATTATCAAGAAAGCTCCCAACAGCTTTTATATCTTCAAAAAGTAATAGGAAATATGCTAATTTTTGAAGAAAAAATCTTTTCTTTCTTGGAGTATTTGTTGGAATATCTACGTCAGGAAGTATCTTTGTATACGTCATATAAAGAATTTTATTACTTTAATTTTTAATATGTTTTTTCTTCTTCGGAATTTAAGAATGTTACATTATTGAATTCTTTTAATCGAAAAAAGTGTCCCGATGATATTTGACTTGATTTTAAGGTAGTATGGCCAGCATGTCTTGGAAGATATTTTCGCCAGGTCCAAGGAAACAAATCTAAATCTAAGAAATATGAGAGCAAGGCTGACATTGTTCCAGCATGTGAAATGATTAATAGCTTTTCAATTTTGGATTCACTTAGATTAAACAATGAATCAAAGTCATTTTTTACTTTTGTGATCCCAATCGAATTTAAATTCTTATCAAGATTATTAAATATATTTGAGCTAAATCCTTTCATATATTCACCATGAACACTTTCGTACCACTGCTCGAATGACATAGCATTTCTCTGTTCAAAAAACTTTTCTATGTCACCACCGGATTTGCCAAAAAGTTCTTTTTCTTCATCATCAAGGGCTTCCTCGAGCCAATCAAAAGTTTTAAGGATTTGCGCTACCCCTTTTTCTTTAAAAGGATACATTGTTTCCTGGGCTCTTTTCAATGGTGATACCCAAAGCTCATCAAAGCTATTTTCAGAAAATAATGAAGCAGATTTATCTGCTTGTATCTTTCCAAGTTCAGTTAAGCCAGGATTAAGATCATATTGATCACCATCAACCCATTTTGGTTGACCGTGTCTAATTAGAACAATTTCCATATTTAAACAATAGCTATACTTGAGTATTCTGTAGGTAATAGAATCAAATTTATGGAAAAAAAATTTTTACGAAAAAAAAATAAATTCTTTTCAAAACTTTTGAATGGTATTTTTCTTTCATATGTTTCCATTGACAATATCCTAGAAGGTCCATTAAGAGAAATTTTAAAACGTTATTTTGATCTTGAAGAATTTGGTTCTAACAATAGAGAGGAAAGTCTTTATTACCTCATTTTATTTTTTGGTTTTTTCCAGATAATTATTTCTCTTCAAGCATTCTTTCAACCAGTTATAGAAATCAAAAATGGAAAAATAGCTCTTAAGACACAAGAAAAAATACTGTCAGTAATTAATGCCGTAGATGAAATAACCAACATTGAAGAAAGAGATGAAGATACGATTATTTTTTCATTTCAAGAAAAATCATATGCAGTGGTTATAAAACATATTGATAATCGTGAATTAGAACTCCTATTGAATGAGATAAAATCAGCTATTCCTGATTAAAGTTCGCGAAAAATAGATTAGAAAATATTTTGCGTAAATTACTTTACATACCTATATTTATAGAAACTATCGGAAAAGAAATCGCAAGATAGAAAAGAAGATAGAATAAAAAATCCCGAAGGGTCGCAAGATCAATCGGGATTTTTGCTTTTTTCATATATTTTTAATAAAGTTATTTTTATATGATGACAAAACCTCCGCTAGATAAGGGAAATCCTATATTTGGTCACTCAATCAAATTTAATAATGATGCTTTGTCTTTAATTCAAGATCTTCAAGTGAAATATGGTGATGTATTCGAAATATCGATACTTAATGAAAGAGTCACAATGTTTATGTCCCCATCCGCGACAAAACATATTTACTTAGACCCTGAAGATAATTTTTCATCAAAACATGGTTGGGAATTTTCTTTAGGTAAAGCTTTTGAGAATGGTTTAATGTTGAGAGATTTTGATGATCATAAGTTTCATAGAGGGCTTTTACAGGATTCATTTAGAAGAGATGCACTAGTAAATTATTTACATATCATTCAACCAATTCTTGATGAGTGGATTGAAAATCTTAAATCTAAAAAATCATTTAATTTATATGAAACTATGAAAGGGTTAATGTTTAAGATCTCAATTGAATTATTTTTTGATGAAATAGATAACTCGCGATTGAAAGAGTTAGAAAGATTGTTTACAGATTCAATCAAATCTGCGACGTCTGTTGTAAGGACTCCATTACCTTTTACAAAATTAAAAAAAGGTTTAAAAGCAAGACAGGAATTACTTACCTATTTTCAAAAAAAAGCAGAAACAGTTGATATTGACAAAAAAACACTTTTTTCTGAACTAGTAAAAACAAATAAACATGAAACAGGTTTAAGCAATTATGAAATAGCAGAACATATGATTTTTCTTTTGCTTGCTGCACACGATACAACAACTAGTACGCTTACATCTGCAATACACCATCTTTCAACAAATAAAAATTTTTATGAACAATTGAAGGATGAATCAAATGGTATTTCTTTGACAGATATCGCAGATCTAAAGAACGGCCTAAAAGCTGAATCTTTATTTTCTGAAGCTATGAGAAAATATCCCCCAGTTCCATTTTCAGTTCGTTATGTAATGAGAGATACAGAAGTTGAAAATTATAAACTTGATGGCGGAACGTACGTTGCTATCGGTCCTTTGGTACTTCATAACGATGAAAGATACTGGGATAGACCGGATACCTATAATCCAGAACGATTTTTAGATACAGATGAAATTAATGATTCGTACTTTCCATTTTCAGGTGGAGCTCATACTTGTTTAGGTAAATTTTTTGCTAGCTATCTCTTTAAAAATGTGATTTACAAACTTGTGACAAACTTTGATAATATATCGTCTTCAGAACCTTTAAGTATTAACCCTGCACCCATTCCATACCCAAGAAAAGATGTAAAAATCATTATTTCTTGACTTTTTTCATAAAAAGTTCGCGAAAAAAACAGCACAGAATTTCTTGCGAAAGTATTGGATTACCTGTACATTTAATACACACTATCAAAAAAGAAGTCGCAAGACCGAAAATGAGATAGAATAGAAAATCCCGAAGGGTCGCAAGATCAATCGGGATTTTTGCTTTATTGGTATAATCCACTTGTGAAAAAATTATTCATCTCACTTTTAGCAATTTTTTTAATAGCATGTGGAAGTAACTCAAGCTCCACAACTCCTACATCCTCATCTGCCGCAGAACCTGAACCAAATATAAACGATGAACCTATGCAAACAGAAACGAATAACGAACCAAAAAATGATGAAGCTCAAATGGGATCAATTGATGAAATATTAAAAGAGTTCCCTGATGGAATTCTTTCTTTTTTATCAAAAAAAGAAAGAAATTGTTTAGATGAAAATGCTCCATTTGAACTGTTAAGACAAATTGAATTAGATCTATACGCAGGTAGACCCTTTTCAGAAGATGCAATCAAGTATTTTGATATGTGTAATATTCCTCCACCTCCTCTGCCAGGTGAAGGAGAATCAAATGTACAGGCGTTTCCCGAAGGAAATGTCTCAGAAAACGTTGAAGAAAATGCCTATTTAGTTGACATAGTGAGTCTTAATCAAGATGGAGTCAGCCCACATCTGGAAGTAGTTAACAGCACAACACTTCGATTATTTTATTCAAGTCTGTCGGCAAATGGTTTAGCAGTTGATTTATGCGACTACGATCTTAACTGTACTCGTCAAGGTGCAATTGAAAGAATTCAAGATTTAACAATTGTTGAAACAACTAGTGGCACTCGCAGAGGATACTTTGTTGAATTTAATCCAAATACTAAATCAAAAGAAATAATGACAGCTATTTTTAGTGAGGATGGTTTATCCTACACTAACCAGATCTCACTCGGTATATCTGATGGTGGCAGTATTGCTTGGGGTGTTCCAGATGCTGTTGTTATACCAGATGGAAGAATAAGAATTTATTGGGTAGATGAGTCTTCAGGTATGAGAGGTGAAAAGATAGTAAGTGCAACCTCAGAAACTCCAGAGGGAATTTCATTTACAAAAGATCCTGGCTACAGATTTGAAAATGGATATGTTGATTTTGAAGTCTTGGTAGCAGAAGAAAACAATTGGAAAGCAATATTCTCATTCTCACCAGAAGGGTTACCAAAAATACCACAAAGTTTATTTGTTGCAACATCAAAAGATGGTCTTGAATGGGATTTTACAGGAGTACCAATATCACCTCTAGATTTAAGTTATCTAGATCCAACTGGTATTTTGCTAAGTAACGGCGATTATCTTGTTGTTTCAGCCGTCGCTCCAAATGAATTAGGTGATAGAGATTATTTTCTTTATAAAAAAATACTAAAAATGCCTTAAAAAAAGCAAAAAGACTCCCTTGTGGCTGTTATTTTTGTTTTATCACACTTTTAGCAGTGGCTCAAAGTACGAAAGGAAGTCTTATTACTATTTTAATTGATTTGAGAAATTCTTTCTATTTTCAAACCACATATATGTTTTATAATAAACACCATGAATATTGGCGCTCATATACCTTCTAAAAACGCAATCGATGAAATTTCGTATAGAAAAGGGAATACTTTTCAGATATTTATATCCAGTCCACAAATGTGGAAAAGTCCAAAACCTCGAGAAGATATCGAGATTTTACAGGATTTTGGGGGTAATATTTATGTCCATGCCCCTTACTTAATTAATGTTGCAACACAAAATAATAAGGTACGACATCCAAGCAGAAAGCTATTAAAAGATACTTGCAAAGTAGCTTCAACGTTTGGAGCAAAAGGGGTAATTGTTCATGGTGGATCTGTTGGTGAAGGTGGTGATATTGGTGCTGGCTACGATAACTGGAGAAAAGCTTTAGAGCATGTTGAGGACACTGGAATGAAAGTACTAGTTGAAAATACTGCAGGTGGTAAAAATTCAGTTGCAAGATATATGGACTCAATCGAGAGGTTATGGGAGGTAATCGGTCATCTAAATGTGGGATTATGTTTAGATACTTGCCATACCTGGGCTGGAGGAATACCTACCATTGATGCTGTTAAGGGATTCAAGAAACTAGTCAAAAAAATAGACTTAATACATTTTAATGATTCTAAAGATGGTTTTGAGAGTAGTAGAGATAGACATGAAAATTTAGGGAAAGGAAAAATCCCCAAAGAGGAATTAGAGTATGTAATCAAAAATGCAAAAACAGATATTATTGTGGAAACACCGAATGGACCAGATGCACAAAAAAAAGATATTGCTTGGATAAGAAGACGTTTAAAGAAATGAACTATTTACCAAAAAACTTAAGGTTTGACGAGGGAGTCGCGTTTATAAATGACTTTTCACTCATAGATATCTCATCAGAACATGGAACACCTCTTTATATATATGATTGGAATCATATCGAAAACAATATATCTGAATTCACAAATGCTTTTGGTGAAGATACTTTATATCGATATGCTGCAAAAGCCTTTATCTGCAAAAAGCTCGTCGAATTATTGGATAAAAATAAATGGGGTGTTGATGTAGTCTCAGGAGGTGAAATGGCAACTGTTTTATCTTCAATAGATACACTCGAAAACACACTATTTAACGGGACTTACAAAACTAAAGAAGAAGTAGATTTTTTCATATCTAATAATGGTGGACACATATCAATTGATAACTTGAATGAAATCTCTTTACTTCAAGAAATTGCTTCAAAAAATAAAAGAAAACAATCAGTTATTTTGAGGATAAATTTAGATCTTGGTGCAGAAACTCACCCAATGGTTTTGACATCAGGTTATGATCAGCAGTTTGGACTTTCAATTGATATTGCTGATACAGCCCTAAAAGAAGTTTATAATTCTGACTCACTTTTATTTTCAGGAATTCATGTCCACATAGGAAGCCAGATTAAAGATCCTGAAAGATTCAAAAAAGCAATGGAAGAGTGCTCTTTATTTTTAGAAAAGAACAAAGCTAGTGTTGAAAGAGAGATTGTTTTTGATGCTGGTGGTGGTTTCTTTTCTCCCTATGAAGGTGACGAGAACAGCCAAGATCTTGAAGTTTACGCTGAGGCAATTAAATCTGGCATTGAAGAAAACTGGAGTTCAGATTATAAGGTAATGATCGAACCAGGGAGAGCTGTAGTAAATAACGCTGGACTAATCCTTTATACAGCAGGAGCAATAAAAGAAGACAGAGGAGATAAACCATATATTTTAGTTGATGGAGGAATGTCAGATAATCCAAGACCAGCTTTATATGGAAGTGAACACAAGCTATTTAATATATCAGGAAACAAAAAAGAGGAAGAAAAAGTTTTTGCAGTATCTGGAAGACACTGTGAATCAGGAGATCTTTTAGTTGAAGAAGCAAGTCTTCCAACTGACACAAATCCAGGCGATATTTTAATGTCAACATCCACTGGAGCTTACACATTCGCTATGGCCAGCAATTACAATCGTGTTCCAAAGGCTAAAGTCATTGGTATATCAAGTAACGAAGTTTTCGACTTAGTTAAAAGACAGTCTTTTGAAGATACTCTTGCCCAAGATTCTTAATTTTTTATTAACCCTCTATCAATAAAGAAATTAATTGTATCAGTTATTGTTTCAATGAAAGGCCTATTTGCGTGACCTAATTCATTTTTGGCGAGCGTACAAGGTATTAGCTTATGTGCAGTTTTTATTGTATGAATAGTGTCAATCGTCATGAGTCTTGGTTTCTTTGTAAATTTTGACTTTACTATTTCATACGGAACATTGAAATACATTGAAGATATAGGTAAAGCAGCAAGCAAAGTTCTTCTATCTAATAATTTGCCTATCATTTTTGCAATTTCTGGAAACATCAAAAATTCTCCACCTACGAGATAATTTTGACCATTAACTCCTTTTATTGAACAATTGATTGCAGTTTTTGATAAATCTCTTACGTCAACATAGTTATATCCAAAATCTATATTCAAAAGCCTCTTTTGGTTTGCAATATCGATCATTGATTGACAATTTAGTCCAGGTTTAAAATCATTGGGACCCATTATTGATGTTGGATGAATAATGCTTGCATCCAGATAATTATTTGTAAAATCTAAAACAATTCTTTGACCATCAGCCTTTGAAAGGTCATATGGAATTGACTTAGGATCAGATACAAGATTTCTAGATTCATATAATGGTTCATCCATCGGCTCTCTTTGAAAGGCATCAATAGAAGAAAAATGAACTAATTTTTTTATATTTGCATCAACAGATGCTTCACATACATTTTTTGTCCCCTCGACATTTATTTTTCTTATCAGATTCTCATATCTTCTATCAAGACTTATAAAAGCAGCTGTATGGAAAACTACCTCAACATCTTTAAAAGCTGGCTTAAGAGAATCTTTATCTGTAATATCAGCTTTGATTAATTCAATGTCTAAATTTTTAAAGGCTCGATAATCATTGTCATAATCAATGCACCGCACTTTGTATCCTTGGTTAATTAATTCCCGTGAAAGATTTGCTCCAACATGTCCAGATCCACCAGTAATTAATGCGAGAGTCATATTATTATTTTAATTATGGATAATGATGAAAAGCTAATTAGAAAAGCAAAAGCACGTATAGGTTTTAGAATTCATAGCGTTATTTACTTCATCGTTTGTTTAGCTCTGACTTTATTCGATATATTTATTGACTCTACAGGTGCAAATTGGTGGTATTTTGTTGTTGGTGGTTGGGGTATTGGTTTGCTTTCACATTTTGTAGGTATTACAAGCAATAGTCTTTTTTCAGTTGAAAAGGAAGTAGAGAGATTAAAGAACGATAGTAAAGACAGATATTAAAAAGTTTTTAATCGTCACCAAAAAACATCTGATTTCCACCGTATGGAATTTCTTCGTCTTTTGAATAGATTTCTACAAAACGTTGTTTTATCTCTTTCACTTTGTCAATGAGTCCAATTTTTTTTAAATAGTTATACGGAGCTCTAAAAACTCTATCTTCAAACTCTAAAAATTTTGATATTTTCTTACTCATTGATTAAAACATTAGCCTTTACTCAATTTTATAAAAACTTTTTGTTTATTAAATCTTTGTAAACATAGATATTTAGCCTATTATCCCTAATGATTGGGGATTCTTTACTTTTATGAAAGACATTAAAATAACTAAAAATCATCCCATAAAGAAAAGGTATATATTAGGACCTCTTGGAAGAATATTTTTGAAAATGATTAACTGGGATATTGTTGGAAATCTTCCAGATAAAAAAAGAATAATTATTGCATCAGCACCCCATTCATCAAGTTTTGATAGCATTTATGCTTTTTTTGTGTGTTTGGCATCAGATCTAAAATTCTACTTTTTAGGGTCAATATCAATGTTTACAAGAATTGTTATTCCTATTCCGTTTAAAAAGAATCCAGACAAACTAGGAATTCCCCATCCTTTTGGCTTGGTTCAAAAAAAGATACTTTTAAATTTTGGGGGTATTCCTGTTTGGAGAACAAAGTCAACTGGTGTTACACAACAAGTTATTGATCAATTAAAAACAAAGGATAAATTTATTTTATATTTAACTGTTGAAGGCCTTATGCATACAAATAAAACAATCAAAAGTGGATTTTATTACATTGGAAAAGAACTCGATGCAACTATTGTTCCTACAAAAATTGATTATAAAAATAGAAGGTTTGAACTTATGGAAGAATATTTACTAACTGGATCGGTAGAGAATGATAAAAATGCATTAATGGATGTATACCACATGGTTCAGGGAAGAAATAAAACATTTTTAAAACCAGAGAAAGATTAATTTGTTAGTAATTTTTTTAGTCATTATTGGTTCGATATTATTAATTAGCTGGTTTCCAAATATGTCTATCTTTATTGGTATCATTGGAGTTGTATTAGGAATAAATTGGTTGATAAAAAACGACAAGTATTACGAATAAACAAACTCTTAATTTTTATTCTTATATTCATTTTTTGTGGTGGAAGCGACAATTCTAGCTCCAGTGATATAGACAATATAACTTCTGTTGTTGAAGAAAGTCAAGAATCAACATCTGATCAAGAATCAACATCTAATCAAGAATCAACATCTGATCAAGAATCAACATCTAATCAAGAATCAACATCTGATCAAGAATCAACATCTAATCAAGAATCAACACAAAACTCAGATGAACAGAATACTAATAAATCTGTATGGGGTGAATGGTATGGAGATATAGAAATATATGCTGCCCCGGATGTAACCCAACAACACATAGATATCACACTTGAATGGGTTAAAAAGGGTATAGAATTTTGGGGAAGTTATGGACCTCTCGAGTTATGGATTGTAGGAGACACATATGAGGGGGCAATTGCATTAGACAATTTATGGTGCGATGTTAGAACCCAAAAAGATCCTAAATGGAATACCGAGTGGGATTGTGCAAATGGAGACCCTTACGGATCTGGTGATGGCTGGTCACCTTTTTATAGATGTGTTGACGAAGGATGTTCTGCGGTCTCAACCTATATTCAAAGTAATTTAGATTACTGGTTTAATATCATAACAATGTCTTCTAAGTATCCAGGTCCAGAAGAAGAGGACTATAAAAAAGTAGTACTACATGAATACTTTCATGTATATCAACATGGTCATATATCCGATCCAGATGATGATACTGATGGAGATTGGAGAACAAGTATTAGAAACCTTAAAATGGACGGCAGCCTAGAACAAAGACCATGGTTTGCTGAAGGAAGTGCAGAATATATGGGCCAATACTGGTACTCACTTCAGCCCGGAGTAGATGACAATTATTTCAGTCAAGTAATGAGTTGGAAAGCCGAAACTCTTTCGACGTATCTTGAAGACGGAAGAAGCATGAGAGACATAGGTTTTGATGCTCCATTTGAGATTTATGATGTAGGTACTTGGTTTATTGCTTACATAATAAGTCAGACAAGTGAAGAAACTGTAAGGGTTAACTTTTATAAAGACCTTGATACTTTAGGTTTTGAAGCTTCATTTGAAAAAAACTTTGGAAAGTCATCAGATGCAATGATTGCTGAATTCAATGAATGGGCAGATCAGCCTATTTCAGAATTGGTAAAAATATTACCTTAACGATATTTATCAAAAAAACCTTTTCTATACGCGTAGTAAGTAACTGCACTTAAGACTATCCCAGAAAAGAATGGAGGGATTCTTACTAGAAATAATATAAATGCAATACCAGCAATTGTATAGTCAACGTATCTCCAAAACTTATTCGATAATTTAGGTAGTAGATTAAACAGCCTAAGTACAAGAATTACTGCAACAAAGACAATTAGATAATACATAGTATAAATTAAAGCACTTCAGGAATTACAATCAAATTACATGGATAAGGTTGTTGTAATCACCGGTGCAAATTCAGGAATTGGATATGCAGCTGCAAAAATATACGAAAGCAAAGGGTATTTTGTAGTTTTGGGTTGTAGGAATCAAGAAAAAGGAATAGCTGCTGAAAAAGAGATTGGTAAAAATTCAAAATTTATAAAACTGGATATGACCGACTATGAAAGTATTGATAATTTTTACAATAACCTAACCAGTAATTTTAAAAATATTGATATTTTTTATAGCAACGCTGGAATAATGTATGTTCCTTTTTCAAAAACTAAAGAAGGGCTTGAATCCACACTGGCGACAAACTATTTTGGCTCAACTTACTTAACTTTAATGATGTTGGATCTAATGAAGAATGTCGTGAGCTCTAGAATTGTTCAAATTTCAAGTATCGCAATGTATTTTATAAAGGAGATGAGATACGAGAGGCTAGAAGATGAGTCCATATATAGTCCCTGGACTTGGTACAACTATTCAAACCTATATAGAACAATGTTTTCATTTGAACTCGATAAAAACATAACAAATTTTGAAACAGATGTTGTAGTTGCTCACCCAGGGGTTACTAGGTCAAGACTATACAGAAGGAGTAATCCAAGCTTGAGCTATAAAATAATCGATAAATTTAAGACAAATGTATCTACAGGAGTAGCTCCTGTGATTGAAGCAAGCACAACAGCTGAATTAGAAAAAGAAAGAGTTTATGCTCCAAAAATAATTCATCAATATGGAAAACCTTCAACATATAAAGCAAACAAACTTGCCTATAACCTTCAAGAGAGAGAAACATTATGGAACTATACTTTAGATAAAATTGGGATGAAAGATATCTTGTGATAATAATTCAAACAACAATTGGATCCGAAGAGGACGCAAGAGAGTTAACAAATTATCTTGTCAACAAACAACTTATTGCATGTGGGACCTTTACCAAAATTCAATCCATTTACAAATGGGAAGGGAAAATCCAACAAGAATCTGAATATGAAATTAATCTTTACTCAAAAGAGTCACTACATGATCAGTTGATTGAAACATTACAAGAAAAGCACACTTATGAACTTCCAAAGATTACTACGATAAAACCCACTTATACTTTGCCTGAATATGATGATTGGGTAAATAAAGAAACTATTTAATTATTTTCCCGAAGATATCCAAAAATACTATATTCATCAAGATTTATACTTCTTTCGTTATTTTTATCCAAAGCAGCAACTATTTGAGCTCTATGTTCTGTAGCGTGAAATATCATCATAGATAATATAACCGAGACTTTTCCAGAACTTTCTCCCTTTGATGTTTCAAACGTAACCTCTTCATCTTCTCTGTAAGACTGTTCAATTAAATCTTTATCGATATTTTCAAGTGCATCGATTAGATCATCAATTAAATCTGGACTCTCCATATCAAATTCAATTTTAGAAAATGGTTTTTCTTGCAGCCTTTGACTGTATAAATATGATGCAGTAACAATATGAACCATAATTGTTCTAACTGTCCATTCTTTATCAATGACATAGTAATCCAGCACTTCCGGGTCAAGTTTTTTTATCTCTTTATAGATCTCTTGGTTTGCCCAAGCCATATGTTTTGTTAAAAGTTCAATGGAAATCATTCTGACTCAAGTCTATTTAATCTTATATGAATATCATCTATTTTTTTTGATAGTTCTTGAATGTCATCAACATTTTTTGCAGATCTTAGATAGCGATCATTCTGCCATTTTAAACCCCATTTTGTTAAACCTATGCTGAAGGCACTCAGGGGTACAACTACAAAAAGACCTGATAGCTCTCTACTAAATGCTACTCCTAAAAACATAAATCCAAAAAGTAAGTACATGAATGACATAATTACTTTTTCCATTGTTCTTGTAATTTTTTTCTCTTTCTTTTCTTCAGAAGTCATACTTAAAGAATACCTGTGATTTAAAATAGAAACATGAAAATTATTGTCCTCTGTACGGGAAACTCCTGTAGATCTCAAATTGCTGAAGGATTACTAAAATCAAAATATCCAGATTACGAAATACATTCAGCTGGAACAAAACCAGAGTTAAACGTCAACCCTTATGCAATAAGAGCCATGAAAGATGCAAACATTGATATATCTAACAACTATCCAAAATTAGTGGATGATTTTGTTGATCAAGAGTTCGATTATGTACTTACCGTCTGTGATTCTGCAAATGAAATTTGTCCGACCTTTCACAATGCAAAAAATAAAATACATAACTCTTTTGAGGACCCAAGCAAAGACTCATATGAATCAGACGAGCATGCTATGGAAATATATAATCAAACTGTCAAAGATATAAGTAATTGGATTGAACAATTAGATTTTTAATTTAAGTAGTACTCAGTTCTATAAAGCTTAAAAAATGAAAAGGTTGCAGCCGAACATAGTAAATGCCATATCATATGTGCTTGTAACCACGAGTCGGGATTGCACCAAGGATGATCTGGAACTCCTGTTTCCCAAATAAGTAAGGCACCAAAGAAGGAGAGAAATCCTAAGAAAAACCAAGGAGAGTACTTTATTTCAGATGGTTTATTTAAATTTGGAATTAATGCGGGAGCAAAATAAAGTAGCATTTCCCAATTATTCTGGAAGTTTTGAAAAGACTCTATTACAGGACTTCCAAAAAGTTGCTGAATTACTAATACTGAAATACCAGAACTAATTCTTCCATAAATGTTTGGAAACTTTACAACTATTTCAGTAGCTATCCAAAGCCCAATACTCAATTCGAACAAACTGATTCCAACCCCAAATCCTCCATTCAAAAACCATGAATCAAAGGCATATACTGTAACTAGTAAAAAGTAAAGAACAAGATATACTCTTGTTGAAAAACCAATAAGTTTTTTTAGGTTGTAAATCCATAAGATCACTATGTACATAATCATTGATAAATTATCAAGCCATGCACCAAATTCAGTATTCGTTCCATGCATTGCCATTGAACCCGGTCCAAGAAAAGTTGAAGCCCCGGCATATATGACTGCAATACTTGGAGAGCTAAACATAGTTATTCCGTTGTCAGAAGTTGCATCTTGAGACAATTTATAGAACATATAAAGACCAACAATTACAAATCCCAAATTTCCTAATGTATTTGAAGGTTCTCTAAGTAAACCATCACTTACCCGCTCACACCATCTTGAGACTTCCCCTATAGCATTTTCATTTGAAGCTCTATCACCCCAGCCATCAAGACCAAAGAGTATATAAATAATGAAGAATCCAAAGACGGATGAAATAGCAACTTTTAAAGGAAAATAATTTTTAAGGTTATTTTTTAGATTCATCAAGAGATTTTATTGACGCAGTCAAGGATCTATCCATATCAGATATTAAATCCTCAATATTCTCTAGGCCTACAGAAATTCTAATTAAATCATCTGGTGCTTCAGCATCTGTTCCAGCTGCTGAATCATGTGTCATTAACGAAGGGACTTCAATTAATGACTCTACACCACCTAAACTTACGGCCAATTTATATAAATCTAAATTAGAAAACAATTTTTGATCGTCTATGTGATCCTCTGTGTAAAAGCTGAGCATTCCACCAAAATAATCCATTTGCTTTACAGCAATCTCGTGATTTTTAAAATTTGTAAGACCTGGATATCTGACTTCTTTAATATGTTCAGAATTCAATAAATATTCAGCAAGTTGATGGGCATTTTTTGAATGCATTTGTATTCGAGGTCCAAGCGTATATAAACCTCTTTGTGCAAGATAGGCATCAAATGGTGACATTACTGCACCACTTGCTTTTTGCACTAAATGTAAATATTCGTGTACTTCAGAATTATTTGTTACTACAACTCCTCCAAGAGTATCACTGTGTCCCCCAATATATTTAGTTGTTGAGTGCATAATAATGTCGACACCATGTTCAAAAGGTCTTGTGATAAATGGTGTTGAGAAAGTACTGTCAGCAACTAAAAGTGAGCCTTTATCATGTACAATCTTCGCAATAGAAGACATATCATAAAGATTTATATTTGGATTAGATGGAGATTCTATCCAAACAAGTTTTGTATTCTCATTAATCAAAGATTCTAATTTTTCTGTTTCATTAAAATTGCAAAAATTTACTTCTATGCCCCTCTTTGTTGCAATCTGTGTAAAAAATCTTGTTGTGCCACCGTAAACTTCTTGGGTAATTAAAACATTTTCACCTGGTTTGACCAACTCTGCAATCATTGTCACACAAGCCATTCCAGAAGCCATAGCAAAACCATGCAAAGTTTCATGATCATCAATGCCTTCTAATGAAGCCATAGTTCTCTCAAAAATCTCTCTTGTTGGGTTGTTCATTCTTCCATAAAAATATTCAGATTCACCAGGTTCTAAATTTTCATAGGTTGTAGACATATGGATAGGAGGCATGACATCGCCAGTTGGTAACTTAAATTTTTTTTGAGTATGTATGGCTCTTGTATTTATGCCATATTTTTTTGATTCCTCCATGTGAGAATTGTATATCGGTTTGTATTGATATGCACCAACAAATATCTCTTTTACGAAGAATTAAATCGATACTTTAATTTCTTTAAACCCTCTAATACCAAATGCGCCAGTTCTTTCAGGTTCTTCAACCAAAGCAACTTCGTGTTTAAATAAATTTTGAAATGAGACTTCTAATTCTAATCTTGCAAGATGAGCTCCTAAACAAAAATGAACACCACCTCCGAAACTCGTATGACTTAAATTACTTCTTTCAAAATCTATTTTTTCTGGATTTTCAAATGCTGTTTCATCTCTATTTGCTGATCCAAGAAGAATGGCAATTTTTGAATTCTTTGAAAGATTTATACCTGAAACAACAGTTTCTTCTAAAACCCATCTTTGAAAAAACTGAAGAGGACTATCCCAACGAATTAACTCTTCGATGATGTTTTTAATGTCATGTTTTTTATCCAAATTTTTTGTTGAGACGTTATTCAACAACAATGCAACTATTGAATTTCCAATTGTATTAACTGTTGCTTCATGACCAGCATTTAAAAGTAGTATTACTGTGCAAATTATTTGATCTTTTGTTAGTTGTTGGTTGTTTTCAGAAACTTGTGACAATCTAGATATCATGTCATTTTGCGGATTGTTGTTTTTCTCATCAATTAAATCACTCATATAAATATAGAAATCTTTTGCTGCAGCTTCGGCTTCATTTGCATTTTCATTAGAGACTTTCAAGTCATACATTTTTACAATTGCATGTGACCAGTAAAGAAATTTTTCATAATCCTCTTCTGGTACCCCAAGTAGCTCTCCAATCACTGCTATTGAATAAGGTTGAGCATAATCTGCAAGAAGATCGAATTTTTCATGATTAATTTTATTAAGAAGTTCATTTGATTTTGTTTCCATAAAAGGTCTCAACTCTTGTACTTGTCTATTCAAAAATGCTTTAGCAACTAACCCTCTAAGCTCATCATGGATTTTTCCCTCAAGATTCAATAAATTAAACTCTTCTGTTTTCCAAAAATAATCGTAATCTTTTGGGTTAATCAATTTTTCACCTGAGTCTTTCACGTAATCCTCCGGTTCTGAAGATGAAAAATTCTTGCTTTTTTGTATTTCTTTAACGTCTTCAAAATGTGTAATTAAATTCAACCCGGACAGTTTGTCATAATGAATGGGAGAACTATTTCTTAACTCTTTTAAATATGGATAGGGGTTTTTTATAAAGTCTTTATCTTCATTTGGAAAGGTTATTTCTGGAATGTTCATATCACTAAATTATCAGTTTTAGCAATATTTTCTATATATTTATAAAAAATTCTTAGTGACCAGTTTGAAATACGTTGATATCATCAAACTTATGACAGAAAAAAAATCAATGCTAGATGGTGAAAGGCAATACCATATTCAATTAAAAGAAGGTGATATAGCTGATTTTGTTATCCTTCCAGGTGATCCAGGAAGAGTAGATTTTATTGCAAAACACTTTGATGATGCAAAAGAAATAGCTTTTAATCGAGAGTATAAAACAGTTACTGGAACTTATAAAGGACGACCAGTGAGCGTAACCTCGACTGGAATTGGATGTCCCTCTGCTGCAATAGCAATAGAAGAATTAGCAAATATTGGAGCAAAAACTTTAGTTCGATTAGGAACCTCAGGTGCAATGCAAGAACATACAAGAGTTGGTGATTTGGTAATTGCAAATGGAGCTGTACGTCAAGAAGGAACATCACCTCAATATATGCCTATAGAATTCCCTGCTGTTCCATCAGCTGATATGGTTTCAGCACTAGAAGCTGCCGCAATTGAAAGTAAATCAACGTATCATATTGGGGTAGTTCAATCAAAAGATTCATTTTACGGACAACATGACCCTGACTCTATGCCTGTTTCCTATGAATTAAATCAAAAATGGGATGCTTGGGTTAAAGGTGGTGTTTTATGTTCAGAAATGGAAGTATCAACTTTGTTTGTAGTTGGTAGTTATAGAAGAATCAGAACCGGGGCTTTACTTGTTGTATATGGTGATCAAAATAGACAAGAAGCACTTTCAAAAGAAGATTATTTAGATTCAGTAAACAAAGCAACAAAGATCATTCTTGAATCAAGTTTGAAGATATAATTTAATTATGGATTCTGGAAATCTAATCGCATTTTTAAAAAAATTTAGTTTTGGCAGACTAATTGGTTGTGGGATTGTATTAAGAATTGCAGTTGCCCTAGTTGATGGTGTTTTTGGTTTAGAAATAAATGAAATTGAAAACTTTAATATATATTTATTTGTAGTTGCGTTAATTTATACAGTCTTTTGGATGTTCAATAAAAGCTATTCAGATGAAGAATATGAGGATTGAGTTCCTCTTTTTGTAACAGACAAACTAGCTTTATCAATTGCCAAATTTATAGCGTCTTTAACTTTTAAATCTTTCGATAGTGCATATACAAAAGAACCAACAAAAGCATCTCCCGCACCTGTGGTATCAACGGCGTCGACTTTTGGTGCTTTAAATTTTATAATTTCATCATCTTCAACATATAAAACACCTTGTTCTCCGTATGTGACAAGTAGATTACATGGAATTGATTTTGAGAATTCCAATATATTTTCATCTGTCACATCTAATCCACTAATTATTTGAAATTCATTTTCATTTGGAATAAGCCAGTCAATTTTTTTAAGAAAGGTACTCTTTAAAATCTTTCCAGGAGCGGGATTAAAAACTGTAGTTATATTATTTTGTTTTGCATAATCAAATACTTCATGATTCACATCCATTGGGATTTCAGCTTGTCCGACAAGATAAGATACATTTTCTATTTCTTGAAGAGAGGCTTTTGCTTTATTTGAATCAATTTCATTGTTTGCCCCAGGAATTACAATGATTTTATTTTCACCCTTAGCATTTACCCATATTGGAGCAACACCACTTGATACTTTTACTCTTTGAATATGATCAACATTTACATTGTTCTCAATAAAATTGTTGATTGTTGAATCCCCAAAAATATCATTTCCCAAGCAAGAAATCATGTAGACATCAGCACCTAATAGTCCAGCCATCACTGCTTGATTTGCCCCTTTACCACCAAATCCAGTTTCAAATGAATCACCTATCAAGGTTTCTCCACTTGAAGGGAATTCAGAGATGTAAGAAAATTGATCTATATTTGAACTTCCAATGACACATATCTTTTTGTTCATCGATAAGTTACTCGTCTCCCCATGTATCTTCTAAGAAGCCTTTTCTCCCACTTGCTTCTGCATATATTTTATAACGAGCACTTTGTTTCTTATAGAAGTCTTGATGATATTCCTCTGCAATATAAAACACAGGTGCCTCTGTAATTGCAGTAACAATAGGCTTATCAAATTTGTTTGACTTTTCTAACTCATCTTTAGAATTAAGTGCTTCTTCCATTTGATTAGGTCCAACTGTAAATATTTCGGTTCTATATTGTGATCCAACATCTGCAAATTGATAATTCAACGCAGTAGGATCTATGTTTCGCCAAAAAACCTCTAAGAGCTCACTGTATGTAATAATATTTGGGTCGTACTCTATTTCAACCACTTCAGCATGACCAGTATTACCCATACTCACCTGTTCATAAGTTGGATTTTCAGTTTCTCCACCCATATATCCTGAGGTTGCTTCAAGTACACCATCCAGAGCTTCAAATGGTGGTTCCATACACCAAAAACATCCACCAGCAAAGTAAGCTTTTTCAGTATCTTGAGACATATTTGATGTTTCTAAACTTATGCATGAAAACAATATTAGTAGAAAAACAAATTTTAAATTTTTCATAACACGCAAGCATAGGAATTTAAATATTTACAATTAAATTCCTATACTTAAAACCTTTGAACCGGTCTTTTCTTACTTGTTAATTACCAGATGAACTAAAAGCGACACTTATTCCGAATACAAATACTGGAAACAATATTACTCCACCAAGAATAAAGACTGGTACAAAAGCACTTAAAGGTATTAAACCAAATAAACTACCAATCTGTACCGCAATAACTAAATATGCAGCACCTTGACCAGAAATTCTGCCCCATGAGGGAACAAGATTATTTTCATCTGCACTTATTAGACATAACGCCCATATTCCAAAAAGTATAAATGTAACAAGTTGTCCAACATTAGCTACAGAATTAACTTGATCTGTAGATAAAACACTTTCAAAAACACTGTTGGCATTACCTGTTGAAGATAATGATCCAGTTAATTGAATTACTGCTGCTACAAATAAAATTGCACTTACAATTCTAAAATACGGGTTATTATCTCCAAATAATTTTTGAGTTAATGATATTGTAAATAAAATTCCAAAACTTTGAATAAATGAAACTATATCAACAATTGCACCATATTGTTCGCTGTAACCAACTTCATCAGGTCCAATAAGCAATGCCTGGACTGCAAAGATAACAATAGTTCCTAATGCAGCGATCCTTGCCATTAGAGTTCCAAGTTGAGCTTCTTTTGCTGTTAACAAAATTTCCTCCTATATATTAAATATTTACTTACTTAATTTTACAAAAAAAGAGCCCATGCTGGGCTCTTTTTAATTAAACACTGATTAAACAATATTAATTTGGTGTTTCACCTTCTTTGAAATCAACAAATAATTTACCGGCGTATACAGGACCCATGTAGGCAACCGTACTACCATCAAATAAATCACTTTCTGACTCACTATCAAGTGCCCCTTGTAATTTTTCTACAGCACTGTCCATAGCTTCTTGTGTATCCCATATATTCCAACTGATCGCACTATTACCATCAAATAATGCACCAGTTATTTGAAGTCCGTCTGAATCTTCATATATAGGTTCCACTTTTTCTTTTAAGAAATTTAAGACAGCATCTGTCTCTTTGGCAACACCAACTACAAGCCTCATATAACCTGGCTTTTTCTCATCTTTGCTGATGTTTTGATACACTTTTCCAAAAACAGCTTCACCTTCATAAATAACTGGTGGTGCCGCCATGAAAGAAGCAGCTTCAGCTAGAGTTGCTTGAACTTTTTCGGTAACTGCATCACTAGCTTCTTTGCTTTCATAAGCTGACATATTTATTCCAGATGTCTCACCAGTTATTGCGGCCGTCATTGAAATTAATCCGGGCGTACCATCAAATTCAGGCATTACTTTGTCTTTTACAAAAGTAATAGCTTCGTCTTTTTTTCCGTCCTGTAAAGCGGGAATTGTTATTCTAAAATACATTTTTTCCTTTCTTTTTTTAACTTTCCATAATTGTCGTATAAAATTTATTCTCTACATTTGTAAATAACTGAGTTTCTTTCATTCCTTTTTCCAGACCATCAGCAACTCTTTTATCAGAAAATACTTTTTCTCCAACAACTTCAGTTTCACCAATGTTTTCATACTCTGTGATGAAAATCATTTTGTATGCATCTCCCCAGCCCTCTTTAAGTATTTTTACTTTTTTACCTGTGATTTCGTTAAATAAAGAACCCATTTCGGCCATCCAAGCCTCTGCTTCAGCGATTCTTCCTACTGCCACAGTGTATATAGCAAAATTTGTGACACTCATACTAACTTTCCTTTCTTTTACTCATACTATAAATATGGCACTAAGTATGTTGATAAAATTGTGAATTTTTTGTTAATTGAAAACTGCCTTGTATATAAACAATAATTGTATATTATTAAATTAATCCTTCGACCAAAAGGCGGAGAGAAATATGAAAATAACAGTACCTAAAATAATTGGGTTAAAGAATAATCGTGTCATATCCATGATGACTGCTTATGATTATCCTTCTTCAAAAGCAATATCTGATGCAGAAATAGATATTATTCTCGTAGGAGACTCACTTGCCCAGGTAGTTTTAGGCTATGATGACACTCTCTCAGTTACCGTTGATGAAATGCTCCATCATGTTAAAGCTGTTACCAGAGCAAATCCAAACTCCCTTGTTGTAGCAGATATGCCTTATATGAGTTATCACGTTTCTGAAGAAGAGACAATTAAGAACGCAGCAAGATTCATCCAAGAGGGAAAGGCAGATGCCGTAAAAATTGAGGGTGGGAAAAAAAGAGAAAATATGATTAAAGCATTAATTAATGCTGAAATTCCTGTAATGGGTCATCTTGGATTAACTCCACAATCTAAAAATGTAATGGGTGGTTATAAAATTCAAGGAAAAACTTTAGAACTTGCAAAAGAATTATTAGAAGACGCAATCCTCCTAGATTCTTTGGGATGCTTTTCTTTTGTCTTAGAGGGAGTTCCAAAGATAGTTGCTCAAACTATAACCGAACAAGTTTCTATTCCTACAATTGGAATTGGAGCTGGGGTACATGTAGACGGACAAGTACTTGTTTATCATGATCTTCTTGGTATGAAATCTAAAGAGTATATAGATGCAAAATTTGTGAAAAGGTATGACAACCAATATGACAGGGTTGTTGATACGATGAAAAATTTCAAAAAAGACATTGAAAATAAAGAGTTTCCTACTGATGATCACTCCTATGATTCGGGTGATTCTTTACTAGAAAACCTTGAAGAGTGGAAAAAAGAAGTTAAAAAAATTCTGTCATAACCCATATCTAGTATTAAATTAATAAGTACCTGCTTCGTAAGAAGCCACGTACAAGTGTCCATAGGAGATATATGAGTAAATATGATTTAGTCTCAATTGTGAGACCGACCGCTGAAGACAGCGTTGTTGAAGAACTACACAAAACTATAACTGATTTAATTACCACTAATGGTGGTAACGTATCAGATCAAGGAGTTTGGCAAAAAAGAAAACTTGCTTATCAAATTGATACTTTCAATGAAGGTATTTATACAATTACTTCATTTGAAGGTCCTGGAAATATTCCTGGAGAGTTAGATAGAGTGCTAAAAATATCTGATGATGTTATTAGACACAAAGTGTTAAAGATGGAAAGCTAGAGGTAGAGAAATGGTAGATAACACAGTAACAATAATTGGAAATTTAACAGCTGATCCAGAAGTAAGAGTCACAGACTCTGGTGCAACATTAGCTGAGATAAGAATTGCACAAAACAAAAGAAAAAGAAACAATGACGGATCTTGGGACGAAGGTGAGCCAATGTTCTTCCAGGGAACAGTTTGGAACGATATGGCAGAAAATGCATCTTCAACATTACAAAAAGGAATGAGAGTAATCGTTGTTGGTAGATTAAATTACAGATCTTGGGAGACACAAGACGGACAGAACAGATCAGTAGTCGATATAGCCATCGATGAAATTGCACCTAGTTTGAGATGGGCAAGAGCAAATGTTGAGAGAACATCAGGTGGAGGGAGCGTATCAGAAGCACCTAAAGCAAGAGATGATTTCGAAGAGAACGAAGCCCCGTTTTAAGGTATATCATGGGTAAATCAAACAACAGACCAAGTAAGCCAAAGTTATCAAAATATGAAGCTCCAAAACAAAGGAGAATTACAAAAGAGCAGATAGAAAATGCAACATATAAAGATGTAAAACTTTTAGAAAAATTTTTATCTGATAGAGGAAAAATCAGATCCAGCTTAATTACAGGGATAACTAAACAAGAACAAGCAAAAATTGCCAGACTTGTAAAAATTGGAAGAGAGTTAGCTCTTTTGCCTTATGTAACAACAAGTTCTTATAAACAATCCTACAACAGAAGATGAAAGTAATTTTAAATCAAGATATCAAGAAACTTGGTAAAAAAGGAGACGTTGTCGAGGTTGCTAAAGGTTATGCAAGAAATTATCTACTTCCTAAGAACTTAGGTATAAAAGCTACTCCAAAAAATATTTTGCTTGCAGAAAAAATGCAAGAAAAGAGACAAGCCTCTATTGAAGAAAATATTGAGTTAGCAAATTCTATCAAGGAAGGCCTTGCCGATGCAAAAATTGTAATTGCTGCAAATTCAACAGACGAAGGCACACTTTATGCTGCAATTTCAAATGATTCAATAATCGAAGCAATCGAAAAATTTTCGGGGTATAAAATTGAAGAAGATCAAATAGCTGAAAACTCAATTAAAGAAATAGGTTTACACAACATTGCTATCAATCTAAGTGGGGATGTTTCATTTGAAGTAACTCTAGAAATTGTTCCGGAGACATAAATATGGCTGGACCGGAAGCAGTATCAAATAGAGATTTAGACGGCCTTCAAAAAGCACCTCCAAATAGTATTGAGGCTGAAGAGGCACTACTGGGAAGTGCACTTTTATCTCGAGATGCTGCAAATAGATTAATGGAATCAGTTAAATCATCAGATTTTTATAGTCCTACAAATCAAACAATTTTTGAGGCAATGAAAGACTTGTTTGATTCAGGAAAACCAATTGATAGCGTTACTGTTTCAGAGACTGTTTTTAAAGATAATAAAAATACTACAAGTTTAAAAACTTCATCTATTGCAAGATTGATAGAAAATGTACCTAGTTCAGCAAACTTTGAGAGATATATTGAAATTGTTCTCGAACATTCAAACAGAAGAAAACTACTCAAAGCTAGTGGAAGGATAGAGCTTTTAGCTTATGCCCTTGATAAGGATATATCAAATGTTATGGATGAGGCTGAGCAGTCAATATTTACCGCCTCAGATGATGCTATTGGAGATGGACTTATTGGGGTCTCAGATGTATTAAATGATGCAATTGAGAGAATTGAAGAAATTGAAAATAGGGGTACTGGTCTTTCAGGTTTAGCAACAAATTTTGCAGATCTTGACTCAGTACTTGCTGGGCTTCAAGAAGGAAACCTTGTTGTAATCGCTGCAAGACCAAGTATGGGTAAATCATCGCTTGCATTAAACATTGCGACAAATGTTTCAAAAGAAGACAAAGTCACAGCTTTCTTCTCACTTGAAATGACAAAAGAAGAATTAGTTCAAAGAGTATTATTTTCTGAAGCAAAGGTTACCTCAGGAGATGCAAGAAAAGGTCAACTTGGTCCTGAAAAGTGGTCCCGTGTTGTTGAAGCAGCTTCAAAAGTAAACAATATGCCTCTATATTTTGATGATGCTTCTGTAATCACAGTGACAGACATTAGAGCAAAATCTAGAAGGCTTAAATCCTCAAAAGGTCTTGATCTTATTGTTGTAGACTATCTTCAATTAATGCAGGGTATGTCTGGAGACAATAGACAGCAAGAAATCGCGGAAATAAGTAGAAACTTAAAGAATCTAGCCCGTGAGTTAAAAGTTCCAATCATTGCTCTATCACAGTTAAATCGTGCAGCGGAAGCAAGAGAAGATAAAAGACCACGATTAGGTGATCTTCGAGAATCAGGAGCTATTGAACAAGATGCTGATATTGTGATGATGCTTTATAGAGATGATTATTACAATCCAGCTACAGAAACCCCAGGTGTTGCCGAAGTTAATATTGTAAAGCATAGATCTGGATCAACAGGAAAAGTAGATCTTTACTTTAGTAAGGAATATACACAGTTTTCTAATTATTCAAGACAACAAGATTAGTGAATAAAACTTTTGGAGCTTACGCTGCAATAACAGTTTTAGCTATTTCATGGGGAACCATACCCATAATTATCAAAACCACTGATATAAGCCCATTAAGTCTCGTGGGAATAAGAACATTTATCGGCTCTATTTTTCTTTCATTATTCTTTATCAACAAAAAAGTAAATTTTAAAGCTTTAATTAAGCCAGGATTAATTTTAGGACCTTTGTTAGCGATCCACTGGGCAACAATGTTTGAATCTATAGATAGAAATAGCGTAGCCGTTGGAATAGGTTTAGTTTTTTCTTATCCTATTTTTGTTCTAATTATTGAAAGAATTCGTGGAAAGAAATTAACAATAATTCAAATTTTAATTATTTTAATTGGATTTAGTGGCTTGATAATTTTGCTAGAGGTTAGATCTATCAATTCGATAAGTGGATTAATTTTTGGGATTTTAAGTGCAATAAGTTTATCTTTTTTGATAACAATTGGCGAATATTATACATCTGTATTTGGCGGTTTAAATATTGCATTTGCACAATTGATTTCTGCAGGATTCGTGATGCTTTATTTTACAACTCAAGGCTTTGGATGGATGATAGAGAATATAGGCATAAGTCTTTTTCTTGGAATTTTTTTAACAGCCATAGGCCTTACAACATATTGGTATGTAGTAAAAATTATTAAACCTTTATCCGTAAGCACCATTACCTATTTAGAGCCAACTTCTGGAGTTATTTTAGGGATTATTTTATTAGATGAAGTAATATCTCTAAGCCAGTTAATAGGTTTTGTTCTTATTATTTTTGTCGGAATATCCCAAGTGATTTATGATTCAAGGATTAAATCTGATTAATCGAAAAAGTATGATTTTCTAAGAATTTAATCATATTCCATTCTGAATTATTTTCCTTCAAGAACTTTAAAAAAGTTTCACTTTTTAGAAACAATGGATAAGTAAGTTTTTTATAGTTTTCTCTATTCAGATGTTCAACAATTTTTCCATCTGAAATTTTTTTGATTGCACTGCCTAATTCATTTGCAGTTACGACACAATCAAAATTTTCAAGAACTTCATCATCAACTGTTAAATCACTACTGTTTTTAAAGTTAACAAGCTTTAAGCATTGATTTTCAACTATTCCAAGCTCCTCAATATCTTTAGAAGATAACAATTTTTTATCAATAATAATTTCTAATATTTCCATTAATACAAAGATACAATCTTTAACAACTAAGAAGTATTGCAATATAAAAATATTTCACTAACTTTACTCTATGGACACTTACAAAGGATCAGGAGTTTCTCCCGGTATTGGTCTTGGTAAATTTTACGTTATTAATAATGAAATAGATTTTTCAATTCCTAAGAAGCTGAGTTTTAAAGAAAGTCAAAGCAAATTAGATATGCGATATGAACAGCTTATTAGTGAACTAGAAAAAGAAAACAGAGAAGATGAATCAAAAGTTTTAGATGCATATCGTCTGCTAATAAATGACCCTGAGATAGTTGAAATGGTCGATGAAGACCAAAATCTTTTAGAGGTTTTTCAAGTTTTTAAAGACATATCAGATCAAATGCTTAGTTTTGAAGATGAGTATTTTAAACAAAGAGCCGAAGACATAATTTCTTTAGGTAAAGAAATCATTTTTACAATGCAGGATATTGTTATAGATAAAAATTTAAATGAGGATGTAATTATTTTCGCTGATGATTTAACACCAAATGATACTTCATCTATAGACCTCACAAAAGTAAAGGGTTTCGTTGTATCCAATGCAGGACCTACATCTCATGCTGTAATTGTTGCTAAAAATTTAGGAATACCCTGTGTGATAAATTTTGATATTACAAAAATCGATACAGATTTTAATAAAAGTGTTGTATTAGATGGAGATACAGGAGAAATTTTCTTAGATCCAACATCGGATGTTCTCAAAAAAGTTGAAGAAGGTTTGAATAAAATAAACAAATTAAGAGAGTCATATAATCAAGATTCAATCAAAGACTTAGGTATTGAACTTAGAGCAAATATAGGTAGCAGTGAAGAGATAAATGCTTTTAATGATGACCATATAAAATCAGTTGGCCTATTTAGATCTGAATTTGTGTATATTGATAGATCCTCAAAACCTACATTAAAAGAACAAATAGAAATTAATAATGAATTAAATACAAAATTTTCTAACACTATTGTTTTTAGAACTTTAGACATAGGTGGCGACAAACAAGTTCCATATTTAAATTTACCTAAAGAAGAAAACCCATTTCTTGGGGTAAGAGGAATAAGATATTCTTTAGATGAAAAAGATCTTTTTAGAGAACAAATAATTTCAATTCTTAGTTCAGATCTGATAGAAAAAGTAAAAATAATGTTTCCAATGGTTTCTATTCTTGATGATTTTCTGGATGCTAAAAAAATAGTCACAGATGAATCTAAAAAATTAAATGTTAACCCACCTCCTTTAGGGATAATGGTTGAAACACCCTCTGTTGCATTAAATACTGATCAATACATTCAACATGTTGATTTCTTTTCAATAGGAACTAATGACTTAATTCAATACACATATGCAGCTGATCGGGGTCTTTCCACACTAAACAAATATCAAGACCCTCTTGATGTGTCTGTACTTAGACTAATTAGTAATGTAATCGATAATGGACTTAAGAATGATATCGAAGTCTCTGTATGTGGAGATATGGCTTCGGATAAAGACTCATCAATTATCTTATACCTACTTGGACTTAGAGTATTTAGTATTGCTCCATCTCAAGGACCAAAGATAATCAATTCACTTATTCATGCAAAAGAAAATTTATCCCATATAAAAAAAGAGGAAATTCTTTCTTCAACAGATTCTCAAAGTTTAAGAAAACTCATATCATAAAAATATATTGAAAGTTTTTGGAATACTGCTTGCAGCTGGCTTAAGTGAAAGATTTGAGTCAGATAAACTATTTGCTTTATACAAAGATAAAGAGCTTATTAGATATCCAATCGAAACTTTTTTAAACTGTGACGATATCGACTCAATAGTTATTGTTTGTAATGAAACCAATATAGAAAAAACAAAAGAAATTCTAAATTCATATGTAATTGATAAGAAATTTGAATTAATTCTAGGAGGCAAGACAAGACAAGAAAGCGAGATTTTTGCTCTAAATACTTTAAAATTAATGGACGTAGATAATAATGATTTAGTTGCAATTCATGATTGTGCAAGATCTTTTCTACCAGAAGACTTATTGAAGGAACTAATTACAGAAGCAAAAACACATGGATCTTGCTCTCCTTACATAGAGACCAGCCTATACAGTAAAACATCGCAAAAGCTTTTAAAAGATAATCTTGTTGAAATTCAAACTCCCCAAATATTTGAATATGAAATTTTAGAAAAGGCCTACCTTATTAATGTTGAAGATGAAATGATTTCACACGATACAACTCAACAAGTTTCAAAAAATTTGAATATTGAATCAAAAGTTATTTTAGGCTCTGACCTCAATCTGAAAATAACATATAAAGAAGATCTAGAAACTATTAAATTAAAACTAGAAGAGTATGGAAATAAATGAGTTTATTAGATAGATATTCAGATTTTGTTCAAGAAAGAGGTAAAAAAACAAAAGTTGCCTTAGTTGGTGCTGGACAAATGGGTCAGGGTATTGTCACTCAAATCAACAAAATGCCAGATACAGATCTTGTTCTAATTGTTGACAAAAACGAAAACAAATTAGATATGGCTCGAAGCAAATACAACCAGAAAAATAATATTACAATTTCAACTAATCTTGATTCACTCGATGATCAGGATTTAGATATAGTCATAGAAGCAACAGGAACACCTTCCTCAGGAGCTGAAGTTGCATTTAAGGTTTTAAATAGAAACATTAATTTGATTTTATTAAATGTCGAGACAGAAGCAACGATAGGTTTAGCTTTAAATAGAGAGGCAGAGAAAAACAACACCATCGTGACTGTTGGAGATGGAGATGAACCAGTTGCAGCAGTTGAGTTATTTAATTTTGCAAGAGAAATTTCCCTCGATGTAGTTGCAATTGGTAAAGGTAAGAATAATCCTTTTGATGTCTTTAAAACTCCAATGGATCTTGAAAAAGAAGCCAAAGAAAAGAAAATGAACCCCTATATGCTAACAAGCTTTGTTGATGGCAGTAAAACAATGATTGAGATGGCAGCGTTAGCAAATTATCTTGATTTTGATATTGATATTGATGGAATGCACGGACCTAACTCTACTTATGATGAACTAAATTCTATTTTTATTCCTAAAACATCTGGAGGGATACTAGAAAATACAAATGTTGTTGATTTTGCGTTTGGGGTAGCACCAGGTGTTTTTGCAATAGTTTATTCAGAAGATGATTATGTAAATTATGAAATGGAGTATTTAAAAATGGGAAAAGGTCCATACTGGACTTTATATAGACCTTATCACTTAACAAGCTTAGAGATTCCAAGAACAATCATGAAGTTAATGGTTGAGAAAGAAACACAACTAAGTGCAAAAAAATGGAACGTTGAAGTGGTTGCGCATTCAAAAAAAGATCTAAAAGCTGGAACAAATCTTGGTTCAATCGGCGGAGAAAATATATATGGAAAGGCCATGAGAGTAGAAAATTCAAAAAATCTTGCTCCATTAGGTATAGCCGAGAACAATATCGTGAACTCTGAAGTTAAAAAAGGTGAACCAATTGAGATTGAGAATATCGATATAACCGACAATCAGCTTTATAAGTATTGGTTATCACAAAATAGTTGAATAAATACTGAATAAATTATCAAATTGTTATTATAAAATTTGAGTTTACTATGAAAAAACCTAATCAAAGAATTGGTGCAGATGTTGTTAAATCTGATTTGGTAGAACTTAACAAATCAACATCAAACAAATCTGCAACTTACGCTTTACATTTTGATACACAGGAAACAAATCAGTTCTGTGATTTTACTGAAAATATTCAAAACTTAATTTTAGCTTCAAAAGTTTCACATGGTTCCGTAACAATATCAACCCCACATACAACTACAGCAATAATTATTAACGAATCCGAAACAGGGTACATTAATGACTTTAAAAGAAAATTAGAAGAACTCATACCTTCAGATTCATACTACGAGCATGATGATTGGGATTTAAGAACAGAAAACATGCAAGAAGATGAAAATGTAAATGGGAGATCTCACGTAAGAGGTTCTATTATTGGTTCAACCTCAGTTTCTTTACCTGTTGTAGATTCTGAAATTATTTTAGGAAGATGGCAACGTCTCTTTTTTGTTGAATTAGATTGTGCGCGTCCAAGAAGACTTTTTATTCAGATTCAAGATTTAGATTAACCTTTTACTTTCAAAAAATAATCCGGCTCTTCGCCCACTCTCCATTTAATGTTGCACCCCATACTTGGAAGTTGCTCAGAGATTGGATCTTCATTTTTTAACAAGGCCTGAATAGCGCTTCTTAGGCTTTCCCCATTTGTTGGCACATCGTTGCCAGGTCTAGAGCCATCAAGTTGACCTCTATAAACAAGATTTTGATCACTATCAAAAAGAAAAAAATCAGGTGTACATTGCGCCGTAAAATTTTTTGCAACAGATTGATCTTCATCAACAACATATGGAAAATTGTATCCTAAGTTATCTGCATACTCTCTCATTTTATCAATGCTATCTTCTGCATATTTTTCTTGACTACTGTCATTTGAATTAATCCCTATTACACCGATATCGTTTCCCATTATTTCATTGCTTAAATTTACTATCTCTTCATTAACGTGCTTAACAAAAGGACAATGATTGCATATAAACATCACAAGAGAACCTTTTTTTCCATCAAACATTTCACTTGCATACATTTCACCGTCAATGCCTAGTAAATTAAAGCTTGGCATTTTCGTTCCTAACGGTAACATTGTTGATTCAACATCCATTTAAACCTCCTATTTCATTAAATTATAAGCGAAAATTAGGTTTAAATGACTGCCAACTTAATCCAAAGTTACAACTTATAAATAAAAAATTTTTGAAGACGTATGAAAGGCAAAGTTTTATTTTTTATAATTAGAGTATGTGATATTACCAATGTCACATATTTGTTACAAAGAGTGACAGATTGATCAATCTAAAGGGGGATTGAAAAAATATGAAAGAATTCATACAACGCGTTGGTGGTGCTGCGTCAGGAATGGTTATTCCTAACATTGGTGCCTTCATCGCTTGGGGATTAATTACATCCCTGTACCATGAAAATGGCTGGGTACCAAATGGAGATTTGTTCTCCATGGTCGGACCAATGATTGTGAACCTTCTCCCATTATTAATCGGTTATACCGGTGGAAAAATGATATATGGCCACAGAGGTGGAGTTATCGGCGCAGTTGTCACAATGGCAGCTATTGTCGGAACAGACAGTCCACAATTCTTTGGTGCTATGTTAGTTGGACCTGGAGCAGCAAAAGTTCTTAAAGAACTTGATGCAAGACTCCGTGATAATGTACCGGAAGGTTTTGAGATGTTATATGACAACTTCTCATCAGGTATCCTTGGTTGGGGACTTGCAGTATTTGTTTATTCATTTCTTGCAAACATTCTCCAAGCAATTGCAGACGGCTTAGGAAACTTTGCTGCTGGTATCGTTGATGCCGGTCTAGTTCCTTTAGCTGACATACCTATTGAAGTTGCAAAAGTGTTGTTCTTAAACAATGCTGTGAACCACGGTGTGTTGACACCTCTTGGAGCTGCACAAGCTGCAGAAGAAGGAAAGTCAATATATTACATGCTTGAATCAAATCCTGGACCAGGTCTAGGATTGCTTATTGCATACTACATTGCAGGAACTGGAATGTGGAAACAATCAGCACCGGGTTCTATAATTATTCATTTCTTCGGTGGAATTCATGAAATTTACTTCCCATATGTATTAGGTCATCCAATTATGATCGTTGCAATGTGGGCTGGTGGAATTTCTGCCGATCTATGGTGGGTAGCCACAGACGCTGGTCTTATTGGACCTCCATCACCGGGTAGTATTTTTGCATACTTAGCAATGTTACCTAGAAGTGGTGGTGCGAATGTTCTGATTGGTGTTGCTATTGGAGCTGTTGCAGCTGCAGTAGTTGGAACGATCTTATTGAGAGTTCGACCAATTAAAGAAACAGACGCTGGAGTCGACGAAGCTATCGATACTTCAATTCCAGGAGTTGATGTATAAGAACTAAAAAAAATTAGTTATAATTGGCTTGGGAGGAGACTTCCAAGCCAATTTTTTTTGAAAGGAATACAATGAGTTCAATCGAAGCGGCGGATGTAAAAAAAATATGTTTAGCCTGTGAAGCAGGAGCCGGATCAAGTTTAATGGTAAAGAACAGTCTTATTAAGAAAGCAAAGAAAGCTGGTTTGGAAGTTGAAATCGTTCACTCTCCAGCCACACAAATACCAAGCGATACAGATATTGTTGTGACACATCAAGGATTGGCTGGAGTTGCTAAGCAGTCTGCACCTGATAATGCAGTGTTAATTCAATACATAATGTTCATGAATGATCCATCTTTGAATAAACTAATTAAAGACTTGGCAGAAGGAAACACCATAACTTCTACATGACATCTAAACCAGTATTAATTAAAGAATCCATATTGGTAGATCAAAATTTCAATGATCTAAATGAAAGTATTGATATAGCTGGAAAATTGTTGTTAGATAATGGGTATATTGAACAAGAATATATCGAATCAATGAAAGAAAAAGTCTTAGAACATCCATATACAACTTATCTTCCAGGAGCAGGAGTTGCAATACCTCATGGAATGTCAGATGGGTTTAAACATATCAAAAACACCGGTATTAGTGTATTACAAATACCTAATGGAGTAGATTGGCTTGATGAAAAAGTTTACATAGTCATAGCAATTGCAGCAAATAGTGATGAACATATGAATGTACTAGCATCATTAAGTGATGCTCTTGAATCAGAAGAAGATGCACAAAAACTATGGAGAACAGATTCAGTAGATGAGCTATTCACGATACTTAGCAGTGAATAATGCCTAAAACTGCATTACATTTTGGCGCTGGCAACATAGGAAGAGGCTTCATAACACCCATACTTCAGGAAAATGGCTACGAAGTAGTTTTAGTTGATGTAGATTCTGATCTTGTAAATAAATTAAATACAAACCAAGAATATAGTGTAAATTTTATTGGATCTAGTAAAGAAAGCATCAAGGTCTCAAATATAAAAGCACTGAATCTATCTGACTCCAGCGAAATTCAATCATTAATTAGTAACTGTGATTTTGTATCTACATCGGTTGGACCACAGTATGTAAATAGTGTTTTATACTTGATATCTAATTTAGATCTCCCTAAAAGTATAAATTTTGTTGCATTTGAAAATAAATACAGAGCTTCTACAACTGCAAAAAACGAGTCAGATATTGATAACAAAAATATTACTTTCATTGATGTAGTCATCGATAAAATTATTCCTTTACAGTCAAAAGATAACTTGGATGTTTACGTTGAAGAGTATGGTTCAATTGTATTTGATAAAGAGGGCCCATTACCTTTGAAACCATCAGGCGTTATAAAGCAAGGTGAATATGATTATGAATTTAAAAAAAAGCTATGGATGTTAAATGGCCTTCATTTGTGTCTTGCTTATTATGGACTATCAGAAAAATATGAATATATGCACGAGTTATATCAAAATGATGCTTCAAAAATATTTATAGATCAAATATCTCTGGAAATTTTAGAAAGTATATTTTTGCTTGGTAAAGATGAAATAGAGGAATTAACTAAATTTAAAAATACTATAAATGATCGATTCTCAAATACAGAAGTTAAAGATCAACTATTTAGAGTTGCAAGAAATCCAGGAATTAAATTTTCTTACAATGAGAGATTCCAAGAACCATTAGATATTTTGATAAACAATGATAAAAGTGTTACTGGATTTAAGAAAGTATTAGATATTATTTTTAATGATTCATTTGAGGATATTGAAGGTTTTAACGACTTTAAAAAAGAAGTATTAAACTTAGGAAGATCAAATTTTTATAAAAATTTTTGGAATCAAGATAAAAATTATGAAAAATATTTGAACATGCTTGGAGGCTAAAATTTCTGTTTCACAAAAACTAAAAATATTAATTTATCCTGGTCTTCACGCAAGACCTGGAAGTGAATTTGTAAAATATTGCCAGCAATTTGATAGTGACGTTGAAATAAAAGTTGGTGATAAAGTAGCAAATGGTAAAAGTTTACTTAGTTTATTCAAGATAGAACCTAAGCAATTTTCAATTATTGATTTACATATAACTGGTAGTGACGAGGAAAAACTTATGGAAAATTTAATAAACTGGAGAACAGAAGCCTACAGCAGTAAAGATGACTTTGATAATGAAAATATTGAAGAAGATGAATTACAAGTATTTGAAACAGTTGATGATGAGTAGTTTAAAAGATCACTTACTCAATTCTGGAAGAGTCAAAACTTCAGAAGAATGGGATGCAACATATCAAGAATTACCTGTAGTTATTGCAGAAGATACTTCTTCGTTAGTACAAGCCCTTGAAAAATTAGATACTGTTGGAGGCTACGGATACTTAGCTATTTGGAAAAAAAATCTTTTCTTATTTAATACAAAACTTTTATCAAAACGATGTGGTGTTATTGATGAAAATGGAAACTTGCTAAAAGCAGCAAGGATTCCAAAAAATTAAGCTTGCTCTCCTCTTTTTTTAATAAATCCAAGTCGATGAATAACATTCAAGCTTCCTATTGTAAGTAATAATTTTGTTACTTCTCTCATCCACCATAAATTTTCTGGAACATCCATGAATATTCCAACTTGACCACCCAAATATCCACCCAACATTCCAGCAAAAATTAATTTTAAGCCATCTCTACTTGTGACACCTTTTACAAATATTGAAGCAATCAATCCATAAATTAGCCAAACTGCCAACAAAGAAATAACTGCCCAAATTGCACCCATAGTTATATTTTAATCAAGATAATTGAATTATTTTTTAGCAATTTTTTTAACAACAACTGTATCTATTCTTCTATTATCAATCTCCATTACTGTGATTTCCAATCCATCAAGTGTAATTTTTTCACCAATAGAAGGAAGTTGTTCTGAGTGACTTAAGAACAGTCCACCAACTGTTGCAATATCTTTATCATAAGGCTCTAAACCAAAAAATTCCTCAAAATCATCTATATCTGTTTTACCTTCAATAGTCCATTGACCTGGTCCAAGTCTTCTTATACCTAGGAATCTTTGATCATGTTCGTCAGGAAGTTCACCTACAAATTCAGACAATACATCTTTAATAGTTATTACACCCTCAATACCACCATTCTCATCAATAACACATGCAAAACTCGATTTGTTTTCTCGTAAAATATTTAATGCAGATAAAACAGTTGTATATTCGGGTAAGTAGATTACATCTTTTACTAAATTTTCTATTTCAACTGAATCTGAGTTTGCTTTCATATTAAACAAATCTTTAACGTACACGATTCCAAAAGTGTCATCAAGGGATTCTGATTTTGAAACAGGCATTCTTGAAATTCTTTTATCTTCAACTAACGATTTAACATCCGCGATGTTAATTGGTAAGGAAAGAAATAAAACATCTACCCTAGGCGTCATAATTTCTTTTATAGGTCTGTCAGAAAAATCAAGGAGAGCATTTATTATTTCTCTTTCAGCTGGCAAAATTTGTCCCTCAATTTCCCCAAGTGCTGTTAATGCTTGAATATCTGCTTCTGTAACTTCAGCATCCTCATCTTCTGAAGTTTTTGCAAATCTCATAATTAATTTAGTTATTCCCTCTGTAAAGGGAGCAAAAATTTTTGATAGTATTTCAACTAAAAATGTTGTTCTTGATAAAAATGCTATTGGTAGTTTAGTAGCTAGTGTCTTTGGAGTAATATCACCAAATATCAATACAATTATTGTCGTAAATACTGTGGCAATCGCACTTCCAGCACTTTCCCCAAATCTTCTCACAAAAATTAATGTTGCAACAGAAGCCATTAATATATTTACAAAATTATTTCCAACCAGAATTCCGCCAATTGTTTTTTCTAAGTTCTCTTTAGCTTTTTTAATCCTATTATTTTTTTTGGAGTCATCTAACTGATGCACTTTCTGTTTAGGTATAGATGTAATTGCCGTTTCAGAACCAGATAGCATACCAGATAGAACAAGGCAGATAAAAAATACTATATATAAAACGAAGTCGAAATTAATACTCAATTTGTATATATGATTCTAGAGGATTTTATTTTAAATTAAAGAATTTATTTAATTTAGTTTTTGAAACCGGTTTTACTGCAAAAAAATCGGCACCAACTCTTTTTGCTTGAAACTCATCAGCGTCCCTGTCTGCTATTAAGGCTATTGGTGTATTTTTAGTTATTTTGTCTCTTTTCAAATCTCTTATTATTGATGGCCCACCATTATTTTTAACTTGCATGTCAACAAATATATAATCTATTCGCTGATTCAAGCTTTCTAAATCAACGTTTTTAAGCAGTTCATATTCAAAATCAATATATTTTTCAATAGATTCTATAACCCATTGATTGTCGCTATAAATTAAAATTTTCACAGTTTTAAAAGCATACTATTCTGTAATTTTAAATAATAATGACATATTTGATTTCTACCTTAATTTTTGCAGTGGTCGGAACTGCGCAACTAAACATATTTGAAATCGAAGGTATTTTTTCTAATGCCCATATAAATGCTCTTGAAGGCCACATTGAAGAATATGAATATACAGATGACGATTTATTGATTCTTCAATATAGCTCTCAAGAAGGAAGCGCAGAGAGTATTGCAGAATTAAATAGCTTATTATCAGGATATGATTTTCTGATAGGAGTTTGGTTTGGTCCATATAAAATATCCATAGATTTTAAACAACTTAACAATTTTGATTACATAGGCTTTTCTCCAGGACTGGAAATTAACAATGTTAGTTTTGATGAATCAGTAGAAAAAAAATATTGTACGATTAACATTTGTAATTTTGAAGAAAGAAAAATTATTGTTTCTACAAACGAAGGTATCTATGATAACTATTTAATTGTTGGTACACTTGGGTCATTTATCGAGAATATAGATTTCGTAATATCCGATCAATCAATCGAATTTTTTAAACCCTCATTGTTTGAGCGCTTCTATATTGCAATTTCTAACCCGATATTCACATATATGTTTTTTGTTCTAGGTTTTGCATTAATTGGTCTTGAGCTATTTGCTATAGGTCCAGGTTTGATGGCAGTTGTAGGGTCACTACTTGTAATATCTTCTACTTTGCCATTTCAAGAGTTTGGAATAAATTATTATGGAATTCTTATATTCGGCATTTCATTTTTAATGTATATAAAAATCTTATCAAGAGGATACTTTTCAATTCTTGGAGTTGTTGCATTCCTAGTTCTATTTAGCTCTTCATTTGTGATGTTTAGTAACTACCAAATTAGCGTAAATTTCCTTCTTTTATTTTTAGTTTCAGTTGCTTTGGCATTATTTTATTTTGTAGCAATACCTACAGTTATAAGATCAAGGCTTACAACTGATACCAGTGGTGGAACTTCTTTGGTTGATAAAGAATGTGAATTAATAGAAATTCTAGAATCTGACACAGGCCTTGTTTTGTATAAGGATACAAAACTTAGGGTTAATTTAGAAATTGATAAATCATATAAGGAAAAACAAAATTATATCTTTTTAGAAAAAGATGGAAATCTTTATATCTAAATATCCATAAAACTTCGCGAAAAAAACCTTTTGCCATTTGTTTTTTTTGAAATAACGTTCCTATATGTTAGAAATAAAAATTTCAACTTGGCAATACAATGCTCTCTGTAGGCAACATAGTTCAAATTTATTCTTTCCTCCCGCCACTTTTGAAAAGAAAGAAGATAGAGAAAAAAGAGAGGCAAAAGCAAAAGCTGTTTGTAATGGCTGTCCTGTCAAAGTCAATTGTTTAGAGGAAGCTAAAGAGATTGAAGAACCTTTTGGAATTTGGGGAGGCCTAAACGAAGTCGAAAGAAAACGAAACCTAATATTTTCTTAAAGTTTTTTTCTCGATCCAGCTTTATCAATTTTTTGAGTCACTCCGATCTTGTCAAGCAATTCCAGATAAGGAATTGCATACTTTCTTGAAAGATTAGATTTATCTTTAAAATCTTTTACAGAAAATTCATCAGACATAAATCCAACAATCTCAACTAATTGTTTCAAATGTGTATCGGAGATAATGATTTTAGAATCAACTCTGTAAATTTTTTTGGATAAAAAAAGATCTTTTAATTCATCCCTATCAAATTCTTTTGTATTAATAATGTTTACTTCCAATGTTTTACCAAGTAGTTCTTTAATTTTTATGTATTGATTTTCTAGTGCTTCAAAGTTATCTATTTTTTTAATTACTTGGTTATTTGAAATAGTTATATTTTCTTTATCTTTTGTCAATTGTTCTAATATTTCTATTGATATTTGATAGTTATCTTGAAAGAAATCTTTTACACCAGCCTTATTTATTGAATCTGTATTACTTTTTAAATCTTCAAAAATCTTTTCAACAACTGATTCATTGACATATAGATTTTCTATTTGTTTGAAGTTTTCATTAATCTTGAAGAATTTCATATCTAAAAAGTCAAAAATATCTAATAAATTATTTATTTTGATTTTATCTTTAATCTTTTTGTTCAGCTTTAAAAATTGGTTTTTATCAGGGTATAGTAAGAACTTTCCACCGATATATTTATCTCTGTCTATATTTTGAATTAGTAGATTTTCAAAAATTGGAATTGGTACTGCTTTGGATAGACTTAAAATTGCAAAAGTCTCATTTTCAGAATTTATCAATTTTATTTTTGATATATGTGCATTATTTGTTCCAAAAAAAAGTCTTAAGGTTCCTTTGAAAATGGATCTATCCACATCTCGATTGTTTAATTCGATAAATAAATTGTTTGAAAAATTAATTTTTTCATTTGTTAGCAGGTCGCCTCTACTGGGAAAATTTTTGTTTGTTTTTTTTAAAGACAATGCCACTCTTTTTGTTACATCATTTTTATCATTCTTCTGATTTCTGCTCTGAACTTCTTTTATTTGAAGTTCTTCGTTATGTAGATTGTATATAATATTTTCATAATCCAGATCTTTACTTGCTGTACCGGTAACAACTTTTCCAGTTCCATCAATTGTGAAACTTCTATCGACCCATAGTCGCGGTGTTTTTTTCTCAAATTTACAAGTTTTAACAAAATTATGAATAGATTCACAAAATGCTCTTCTGCTAGAGGTTTCTTTGTTGAACTCCAAAATGAGATAATTAATATCTTGATTATTATCTAGTTTTTCACTTAAGAATTCTTTTTTTATCTCACCTTCAAGTAGATCAATTTTTGTAAATACAAATATAAAATTTTTTTTGTTTAGTGAAACTAATGATTGAAAATGCTGTTCGGACTGCTCAGACCAGTTTTGAATTGAATCTATCACAAACAGAATTACATCTACATTAGCAAATCCAGATATTGTGTTTTTATAAAAATCTTTGTGACCAGGCACATCAACTATTGAATAAGTTTTGTCCTCAATTGTAAAATAGGTATAACCCAAATTTATCGTAAGGCCCCTTTTTTTTTCTTCCGGCAATCTATCAGTTTCTTGTTTAGTTAAAAAATTTACAAACGTAGATTTGCCATGATCTACATGTCCAGCAGTAGCGATAACTGTCATAACTTAGTAAAAAAATCTTTGATGTATATATCGTTTTTTTCTGAAGTGCTTCTTAAATCAATTATTATATTGTTTTTATTAATTCTAGGAATTATTGGGATCTCATTAAGCATTAATTTGCTCATCAGATCTTTATTTTCTAGTTCACTTATTTTTACTACTGGTGAAGGAATAGTCTTATTTGGTAAAGTACCCCCACCCATTACAGAATAATCATTGACAACTTCATGTTTTATTTCAAGATTTTCACATACATTTCTGATTCTATTTTCTAGATTCTCATATTTCATTGAAATCATTTTCCATAAGGGTATTTCTATTTCTTTTTTGGATACATATTTACTTGTAGTTTCTTGAAGTTGAAAAAGAGTTAAAGGAGAACAGCGGTATGTCCTAAATAATGGAGACTCCTTTATTGATTGAATCATTTTTTTATCTCCAGCTATTATTCCCGACTGTAAAGATCCAAATAGTTTGTCACCTGAAAACATAACTAAATCTGCACCTTGTCTCAACGATTCCTGCACTGTTGGCTCATCATCAAAGATATCAATATTTTCTTTTTCCAGAAATTTTTTACTTGCAACTAGACCACTTCCGAGATCATGAATCAAAATACTATTTTGACTTTCGGTTAAAGACTTTAAATCTTTTAAATTTACCTCTTCTACAAAACCATCAATTGAAAAATTTGATCTATGGACTTTTAAAATTAAAGCATCTTTATTTTCTTTTAGGGCTTTTTCATAGTCAGTTATTTTAGTTTTATTTGTTGTTCCAATTTCGACCATCTTCAAATCTGTTTCTTGAATTATCTCTGGAAGCCTATAAGATCCACCGATTTCAATTATTTCTCCTCTAGAAATAATTACTGTTTTTTTCCCATAAATATTTTTAAGTGTCTTTAGTGTTATAAAGAGCGATGAAGCATTGTTGTTGACAAAGCAAACATCATCAGACCCTAGAAGTAAGTTCATTGACTCACTTAAGAATTCATTTCTTTTACCTCTTCTGTTATTAAAAATATCGTATTCGACATTTGTACTTTCTCCATTAAAGTCAATATCAGTTTGTGCTCTTCCAAGGTTTGTATGTAACAACGTCCCAGTACAGTTGATAACTTTTTTTTGAACTTTTAATGTATATTTATACACTTCGTTTTCAAAATTTTTAATAGTTGTTTGAATATCCGTGTTTTTGTTAAGACAATTTTGAGCTATTAAAACCAATATTTCTCTTGGAAGATTAGATTTCACTTCTTCGACCAGTTTATTTACAGATATTTTATCCATATATTCCTACTTTTATTGGTTTAAAACTCATGTTTATATCTTAAAGTGAAAAAATTTCATGTAACAATAAATTTTTTGAATAATTTGATATACGATATAATTAAATTATGGATATACAAATAAAATCATCTCGATCAGTTTTAGCAACTGATAGTGCTGTAAAAAAACTCGTTGAACTTAAAGGTGAGGAATCTAGTGAAGATAGCTTTCTAAGAATGGGAGTTAAGCCAGGCGGTTGTTCAGGACTATCTTATGAGATGTTCTTCGATACAGAAAGACTACAAAATGATGTTTTCGAGTCATATGATGGCGTAGATATTGGTATTGACTCACAAAGCCTTGAGCATATTAAGGGATCAACTTTAGATTACAAAGAAGGTTTAATGGAGACCGGATTTTCAATCGACAATCCAAACGCAACAAGAACTTGTGGATGTGGAGATAGTTTTAGTTAAACTTATATCCAACTGAATGTACTGTTTTTATCCAATCAGATCTTTTTTCACCCAACTTTGATCTAAGTCTTCTAACATGAACGTCTACTGTTCTAGCCCCTCCAAAATAATCATATCCCCATACTTTTTCTAATAACTCTTCTCTAGACCATACATTTTCTTGGTTCACAACAAAGAATTTTAATAATTCATATTCCATGAAGGTTAGATCCAATAATTGATCATCGATTTTAGCCTCATAAGTTTTCAAATTGATTACAAGATCATCAAACTCGATTTTTTCTGATGAACTATCTCCAATTAAAGATTGAAATCTTGCAATTACTTCCTCTTCCTTACAATCATTTGATATTACTTCAATTTTTGGATTTTTAATTAAATCGATACTTTGTTTAAATTCTTCTTCATTAGCAATTATTAGTTCAGGGATAGGTTTTGATGCTGTTTCAATGTCCGATAGGTTTTTTTTAGTTTCTCCATACATTGAAAAAGAGGTACATACTAAGTGAACTTCATTTTGAGTTGCTATTTTACCTAGATCAACTGAATTTAAATCATAAGAATTTAGGCACGATATTACCTTTTCATGCTCTTTCTCTACATTTATATACGCTTTTACCATAATCTTGAAACAAATATTTAATATTTCCGAGTAACCAATATTTTAAATAAATACTACATTATTAACGAGAATATTAAAAGAGGTATTAAAAACAATGAAAATTAAAGCTGAATATATATGGATAGACGGTAAAACACCAACTGCAAAGTTAAGAAGTAAAACCAAAATTATGGACCAAGGGACAGAACCTCCAATCTGGGGATTTGATGGATCTAGTACTGAACAAGCAACAGGAGATCAATCGGATTGTGTATTAAAACCTGTAGCACAGTTCCCTGATTCTATAAGAGGTGGAGATAACATACTAGTTATGTGTGAAGTTTTGAATGTAGACATGACACCACATGCCTCAAACACAAGAGCAGCATGTGTTGCTTCTGCTGAAAACTTTTCTGAGTTTGAACCAATGTTTGGTTTGGAACAAGAATATACATTTTATGAGCAATCATATGATTCGCTAAAGTATGGACAACCATTAGGATTTCCTCCTTCAGGCTATCCAGCACCACAAGGTGGATACTATTGTGGTGTAGGAGCAGATGAAGTATATGGTCGTTCAATTTCAGAAGATCATGCAACTGCTTGTATGGAAGCTGGGTTAAATATTTCTGGAACAAATGCAGAAGTTATGCCTGGACAATGGGAGTTTCAAATTGGACCTGTAGGAGCTCCAGATATAGGAGATCAAATTTGGATTGCAAGGTGGTTGTTATATAGAATTGCTGAAGATTATAACATTTCAGCAACTCTCACTCCAAAACCTGTAAAAGGGGATTGGAATGGAGCTGGAATGCACACTAACTTTTCAACCAAGCAAATGAGAGAAGATGGTGGTTATGATGCAATTGTTGCCGGCTGTGAAGCACTAGGTAAAAACGCTGAATTTCATGTACAAAACTATGGTGCTGGAATAGAAGATCGTCTAACTGGTGACCACGAAACACAAAGATTTGACACTTTTTCTTACGGTGTCAGTGATAGAGGTGCATCAATACGTATACCATGGCAAGTAGAAGTTGATAAAAAAGGCTATTTAGAAGATAGAAGACCAAATGCTAATGCAGATCCATACGTTATTGCAACTGTAATGATTGATACAGTTTGTTCAGCCGCTTCAGCTTAACCTGAAGTATTTATAGCAACTATTTCTTCAATTTTTTCTTGAAAACCATTTATATTATTATTAAATGATTCAAGAGCAGCAGCTCTTTGTTCTCCTGTGTCTGAAGAAGTTAGTCCCTCTAAAAGCTCTTGAGTATCGGCATATATTAGCTCAGCTAGAGATTTTAATTCTTCATGACTTTTTACTAGACCAGCAAAAGTTGATGGAGGACCAGGTTCTGCTACTGTCTCAACAAATTGTTGAGCATCTTCTATGAATTCGGCAAATTCGTCTTTTGCTTCTTGATATGTAATCGAGTCATTGTCCCAATTATCATTGGCTTCTAAAACTTTAGTTGCTAAATCTATAGATTGAATTTTTTCTGATGATATTTCTTCTAAATAGGTAATTACTTCATCTGGAAGAGTTGTAGTAGTAGTTGTAGTGGTATCTTCTGGGGTAGAATCTTCTACTATTGTCTCTACAACCTCTTCAGTAACAGGCTGAATTTCTAAATCATTGTTTGATGAAACTCTGTTTATGAAGGTATAAGTTGTTGCAATCATACCTATAAGGACTAAGGGTAAAACTAATCTTCCTGGTTTAGGGTCTTCGTTAAATGTTTCCATGTTTACAGTTTATCAAAGATGTTGGTAATATCTTGAGTTATTAATTCCCAATCAACATCTTCATATTTTGTAATTGTTACAAAGCCGGGACCTAAAAATACTGAAGATACACCTTCGATACTATTAAGACTGTTCATTATTTCATCATCTAGAATATCCACTTCAATCTTTTTAGCATTTGGATTTGGTGTATCAATTAATTCCATATATATAGTTAATTTTAATATAAAAATCATTAATATATGACAGTATGAATTATCAAAATTTAAATCAGGAATTAAACAGTTTAAATTTTCAAAAAAAATATTTCTTTAGTATTTTTGGATTATATTTATTTTCTCTGGGAACCACTATCTTGGGTTATTCTGTATATCTTTTACTTGAATCAATTGGTATAGTAGACAAATCAGTAATTACCTGGAATGCTCAAGGTTTATTTTGGTTTTTAATTTTATTTTGTGTTGCTTTATTCGTTTTGTTTGTGCCTGTAGAATTTTTAAATGTATTCAAAATTTATAACCTAACTTTTAAAGACTTGATAATCAATATTATTTTTGTTATTTTGACTTCACTTATTACGTTAATTTTCTTTCAATTCTTTTTAAATCCTTCTAATTTAATAATAAGTGACATCATTGACATCGGAAAAGCAGTTTCTTTTTCTGGATTCATTGCAATTCCCCTAATTTTGTTTTTACAGCATAATTTAAAAAGAACCATAGATTTTTCTGACACTTTTTCATACAGTCTAATTTATTTTGCCTGGATAATATCTTCCCAAATATTTCTTTAGATCTACATTTTTTCCACTGGTTGAATCCCTAATGATTTCATAAGTAATTTTGAATAATTTTGAAAGTAATGAGTGATTTTAAGTTTATTAAACGTTTTTGTTTCATTTTTATTTTCTAAAATACTCTCATTTTGATACATTGAATTAAAAAGATTTGATAACTCATACAAATAGTCAGCAAGATGATGAGGTTCATTGTTATTTAAAGCTTGGATAAAGTAATATTCAAATTTTAGAAAACTTTTTAACAAATTATTGTCTGTTTCGTCTAATTCTGAAAAAACTAAATTTGTAGTACTTATATCTATATTTGAATCTTGAATAAGTTTTCTAGCTCTGACATAAGCGTACTGAACATAGATACCGGTTTTACCACTAATGTTTGTAAATTTATCGAGATCAAATTTATAATCAGTCCTTCTATTGGTTATTAGATCGCTAAAAGTTAAAACAGTATTTGCAAGCACTTTATTTGTTTCTTCGTCTAAATCTTTATTTATAGTTTTTAGTTTAGATAAGGTTTCTTCAAACAAATCCATCAACTTTTTTGTATCCCCATCTCTTGTTTTAAATGGATTGCCATTCAAATCATTTACGGTTCCAAATTCTACATGAGTATATTCTTCTTTGCCTAACTCAAAATACTTTATGGAATCGAAAAGTTGTTCAAAGTGTAATTTTTGTCTTTTGTCGACAATGTATAAGGTTTTATCAACCTCATTCTCTTTTTTTCTCTTTAGAACTGTTGCAAGATCGGTTGTTAAATAAAGATAAGATCCATCTGACTTTGTAATAAGAATTTTTGGATCAGTATCCAGATTAGAAATATAAGCTCCATTATCTAAGGATATTTTTTCATTATCTTTTAAGTTGACAATCATTTCTGGAATTAATCTATTGACATCACTTTCACCCATCCAAAGATCAAAATTATGATCGAGTAACGACAAAGTTTCTTTTATTGCTTTTATGGAAACTTCTTTTATAAATTCCCATTTATTTATAAGATCAGCTTTATTTTCGTTTAATTCTTTATTTATATTTTGAGCCAAAGATTTAAAATCCTCATCTTGTTGATATAGTTTTGATGCTTTAGGATAAATTTCTTCTAGATCTTCTATTTTTATATCTTCTAAGTTAATATTATTTTCATTGATAAAGCAAATAATTTGAGCGATTGGCATTCCCCAGTCGCCCAGATGTATATCGTTAGCTACATTATGTCCAGCCAATTTATTAATGTTATAAAGGCTTCTTCCAATATTTAATGATCTTAGATGACCTACATGTAAAGGTTTTCCAATATTTGGTCCTCCATAGTCAAGAATTATATTTTTTTGATGAGAAACTTTAATATTTTCAATTAAATTTTCATGATTACTTAAATACATTTGAATATTAATTTCAAGGTTTATAAAATAGTTCTTTGTAAATTCAAAATTTTTTATTATTGGGTCATCATGAAGTATTTTTGAAAATGATTTTTCAATATCTTCTATCTCACTACTTTTTTCGAGTTTAACTAAATTATTAATTTGAAAATCAAAGTTTGGTACGTTTGATGTTCGTAAAACAATGGACTCTGATACACCTTTATCGCTTAAATCATTTTCTAAATTTCTTATTAAATTTTTTAGTAGATACATTTATTTACTTAAATATTGTCTTATAAAATAAATTATAAATAAAAAGTTATCAATCAAATAACGTCTAAATAATCTTTTTGGTTCTTGCATTAATCTCAATATCCACTCAAAACCAATATTAGCAACCCACTCAGGAGCTTTTATTTTTGTTTCAGCAACCCATTCAAAAACAGCTCCTATTCCTACAATATTTGAATTTATCTTGTATTTATTTTTTAACATTAATATAAATTCTTCTTGTTTTGGAAATCCTAAAGACACCCAAATTATGTCAGGATTTTGCTTTATCATGTCCTCTACATACTCTTTTTCACAAAGCTCTTTGTAGGTCTTTATTGGGGGACATTTGTAACCAGAGATATTTATTTTGGGATATTCTTTTTTTAAATTTTTAGTCATCAAAGTAATAACCTTTTCATTGCTTCCATAAAAATAATGAGATAAGTTTGAATCAATTCCATTTTTTATTGTTTCATGAAAAACTTTATAACCGTCTACTCTTTTTTGATTATTTTTATATAAAATCTTAGATGCTTTTGCAACTGGAAATCCGTCAGGTGCCTTGATATCAAATGAATTTATCTTTTCTTGAATTTCAGAATTGCGATAGGATCTTACTAGTGTATTGGCATTACAAATAGCGACTGTTTTCGAATTTTCATTTTTTAAATATTTTGAGATAAATTCAACAGTAGTTGAAGTGATTTCTGTCTTTAGTACTAATACACTATTCATTGTTGAAACTATTATAGAAATAAAAATATGCAAAGAATATATTTTTTATTTTGCCTTGCGCCTGTAGCTTAACTGGATAGAGCATCTGACTTCGGATCAGAGGGTTGGGGGTTCGAATCCCTCCAGGCGTGCTAAAGAATAAATTTAAATATTTCCTCAGCTCTTTTTCTTAAAGTTACTGATTCCAATTCTTCAGGATTTAAGGGATCTTCTTGATCAGCTTTTTTCAAAGATGATATAAAACTTTCCACATTTTCATTTTCAAAAAAACATATCTTATTTGAAAAAGGTAAGTCATTATGTGCTGGATAGTTAGTTGCTACTACTTTTAGTTTTCCATAAATGTATTCAAAATATTTTAAAGGAGAAGTATATTTTACTGAATGTTCATTATTTTTTGTATTTAGTAACAACCCAATACTTGATTTATTCAATGCTTCAATTGCTTCTTGACGTTTGACCCAGTGTTTTACTTCAACATTTTTCTGCAACCCAGTTTTTTTTATATATTTATTTAATCTATCAACTTCAGCTCTTGGTGTCCCAATTATTGTGAATTTAAAATCGATTGGCATATTTTTATTTTTGAATGTAGAGATATAGAAGTCAAGATTTCTATTCTCTCCAAATCTTTTTAGGTTTCCAATAAAAATTACTCTTTTTTTATCTTTAGCAGTATTCGACTTAAATAAATTAGAATCGACACCATTATGTAAAACTATTAATTTATCTTCAAACTTTTTATTATCGATCCCAGAATCAGCTTTCAATAAGTTATTTAGAAAAATTATTTTTGAATGATCATACTCAATAGATTTTTTCATTACGAACTTTCTTGTTTTTGATAATTGATGACATTCAAAAACCACTCTTTTGTTTTTTCTAGCAAGGAAATAAAAAACCCAGTCAGATCTAGTAAAAAAATAGTCTTTATTACTACTTCCTATTTTTTTTACTATTTTTTTTGACCACAGTAACTGACTGATAATAAATAAAAGGTTCTGAAATATTTTAATTTTCCCAAACGGATAATTATGTAATACTCCACGAACTTTCACATTTTTGTCTATTTGATAGTAATTTTTTAATATATTCATATCATCAGAGCTATTTTTTTCTCTTAACGGAAAAATGAGTTCAACTTGAAAATATTTTGTTAAATAGTTCACATTATCAATAGTCTGAATTGTATTTGCTTTTTCAGAAGGAAAACTTTGATAAGTTACATACTTTAAGTTAGTTTTCATTACTTTGCTCCAAATTTCTTGATAGCGTGTTTATGCAAAATGCAATTAATAGAAATGAATTTAAGTAAAGAATTGAGTCACTTTTTAATAAATTTATGATCAAAAAAATCGATGGGAAAAAGAATATATTTACTTTGCTTGATCTATATAAAGCAAAAAGAATATAAGAAACAAGGATAAACAGTCCTCCAGATCCAAAAAAAATAAGTACATCTAATAAAGAGGAATGGGGTAAGAATAAAGATTCTAATTTATAATATGGAACATCCAGAAAAACCTTCTCTCCATAAAGATATTCATTAAGCTGAAAAGGTCCATTTCCAAAAATTGTCTCTATTAAATTTGGATCGTATTTGGCAATAAATATCCCCCACATTTCTGTTCTATTTATTAATAGCGATATCACTGAGATAAAAGCAACTAAATTTGGGACCATTGGGAGATTAAAGTTGCTTGTAAATCTACTTACAAGAAACTTATAACTATTGGAAGCTTCATTAAAGTTTTTTTCATTTAACAATATTGTTTTCAAATCTCTCTCATACATTTTCTTTTCAATAACTTGATAATTTTCGTAAGTACCAGGATTTTCGTAAAAACCCTGATGTAAAGTTGACTCAAATAGTAGTTCTGTACTTAGATATTTATAATCTGAATTAATTAGATATACACTTGTTAGTGAAATTATAAAAAATATGAGTATTTTAAAAAAGTGATTATGAAGGTTTCTTTTAGCTAAAAATTGATACGAAACAATTAAAATGATAAAAATTGTCAAAGATGAAAACGAAGCAAAATTATTTGATTTGTAAAGTCCATAAATAATTGGAATCAAAAGAACAATCATTTTTGAATCATAAGTTTCTTTTTTAATAAACGAAAATATAAAAAAGAACAAAATAATAAATCCATAAAATTCACCTACAGATTCCGCACTTGCCGAAAAGCCTCTCCAAGTATTTCCATCTACACTTTCAAAGGTCTTCATACCTCTTTTATTTTGACCAAAAACAAAGAAATTTAAAAAATTTATAACTGAACTGTTAGAACCTAAAACTCCAAAAAAGAGAACCAATGATCCAGATATCAATAGATTATTAAGAAATAATTTATTATTAAAATATTGCTTACCCTCATCAATAAGAAAATTTAATCCTTTAACAAATAGGTAGAAAATTACTAACCAAAAAAATTGTGAATAAATTGTATAGTTTGAATTAATAAATCCTCTTAATTTATCTCCATCAAAGAAATAATCATTTGATTCTATATTTAACATCCAAAATATTGAAAATAAAAAATATATAAAGTCATATTTGTTTAGCTTTTTTGAGAGTAAACTATTTACCCCAAAGAATGAAAGAATGATCAAAAATATATTCAAGTTCATACCTGAATATGTACCTACAAAAATAAATGTAAATGGCAAATAATTTATTAAGTTTTTATATCTCCAAGACAAAAGATCGTAACAAATTAATCCAATAAGTAAGAATATAATTAGATTTCCAAAAATGTAATAGTTATTGATTTCTAATTTAGAATCATACAACACGTTCGTTCTACTATAGAACCTTTCCTCTGAAATTAATTGAAATATAAAAATCAAAGGTATGAGGAGGGAAGATAAGAAATTTAATGTATTGCTGTTTTTGTGTTTTGGAATCAAATAAAATAGTAGCAACCAAATACTTGACTGTAATATTAGGTTTATCGCTGTGTTTGTTCCAATTGAAACAAAAAAAGTTTCACCGTTTAAGTCAACACCTGTAATCTTTCCATAGCAATTGATATCAACGTAATCATTATTGTTGTAATAAATTGATATTTCATTATTTAAATTTTTGATAACAAATTCAAATAATGAAATACTGCATGTAGTAGATTGATAAAAACCTACAGTAGATTCGTCTAAAGTTTTAGGGGCAATATCATCACTTCTATCAGAAATTGTAAATGGCAATAAAATTATAAGAAAAAAAATAAAACCAGATATTGTTTTTGTTCTCATGTTTTTTTACTTACAAATATTTTTATAGAAAAATACAGAAGCAGCAATCCACACGTAGCACCAAAGAAAAATACATCACCACTAAAGCTACTATAATTTAAGGTCCATCCACCATTCACGTAATTTGCACACTCAAACCATGAATTTACGTTAATTATATTTCCATCAATATCAAACAATCTTAGAGTTTCAAAATTAGGATCATTTTCAAAGACAAAATTAGGATCATTTCCAACAATAAAGAATTCTTGATTTTCAGGCTGTTTACCACAGCTTTCTTCAATTAAATTTAAATCAATTTCCATTTTCTTATTAAATTAAATTATATTATCAATGTATTCATTGATGAGTAATAATTAATTTCATTATTCATGTAATCATTCTTTTTTTATATTGATAAAATTTATTAATATGAAAGGTGATCCAGGCTATTTTGGTCCAAATTCCATGATGTGGAAAATAAATAAGGAAATTACCGTACTCTTTGGAGGAGCGAGAGCTTTATTAATGCATGCTGCTCATCCATTAATTGCTGCAGGAGCACGTCAAACTTCTTTTTACCAGAGAGACCCATGGAAAAGACTTATAAGAACATTATCATTACAGAACTCCGTAACATTTGGCACAAAAGATGAGGCTGATGATAGTGCTACAAGAATAAATAGATTACACGAAGTAATTAAAGGTGAAGACCCTATTACAGGTGGATATTACGATGCACTAGATCATGAACAACTTTTGTGGGTTCATGCATGTTTGCAATTGTCTTCGATATATTTTTACGAAAAAACAGTTAAAAAATTGACCGATGAAGAAAAAAATTTATATCACAAAGAAAATATGCTTGCTGCAAAACTTGTATTAGTTGATATTGATAAAATGCCTCAAACTCACAAAGATTTAAAGACATGGGTAACCAAAAAAAGCAGAACTGAAAACTATCTTAAATTAACTGATGTTGCCATAGACGTTCAAGAAATTATTTCAGGAGGACCAGTACCTAAACACATTAAACCTATTTGGCCCTTTATTTCTTTCACTGCTTTCAACACTTTACCTCCAGAATTCAAAAAGATTTATGGTGTTAATTCAAATATATTTAAGTCACTTGTTCTTTCATTTAACTTAAACTTACTAAAATTTACAAGACCCTTTTTGCCACCTTTTTTTAGGCTTATTCCTCCTGCCAGGTGGGCTAGGCAAAGATTAAATAAAAAACCAAATTTAAAATTCGAAGATAAATCACGAATTTAGTTTAAGGTGAATTATGAAAAGTGAAAATGATGAGCTACTCAAAAAATTACTTGATAACATATCTGAATCTGAAGACTTACTTAAAAGATACTTAAAAGAAATAGGTGAAAAATTTGATGAAGCTACTGAACTACAAGAAATATCAAATGTACTTGAGAAAACTTTTAAACAATTAAACGATTTAAAAAATTATGAATTTTCAGAAGAAGAATAATACTAACTTACTTCGTTTTTAGATTATTATTATAATTCAGGGTCGGTAGCTCAATCGGCAGAGCAGGAGCCTTTTAAGCTCAAGGTCGTGGGTTCGATTCCCACCCGACCCACTAGACTCCTTTTGACCTGCTATTAAATAATGAGAAAGGGGTTTTCAAAATTATTTTAAAATCAAGAAACAATGACCAATTTTCAATGTATTCAATATCATATTTGTACCACCTTTCAAAATCTGAAGTATTTCTCTCATTTATTTGCAGTAGGCCCGTAATACCAGGCATTACATTTAATCTTCTCATGTAGTTACGATCAAATAATTTAGTATCTTCATTAAATAGAGGCCTAGGTCCAACTATTGACATTTCACCTTTTAATACATTAAAGAACTGTGGTAATTCATCTAAACTATAATTTCTTAAAAACTGTGTGCCATTAATTATTCTTGGATCATTTTCAATTTTAAAAATAGCTTTGTCGTTTTGATTTAATTCTTCCAACTCTTCTCTCAATTTGTGAGAACCTTTCTTCATAGTTCTGAATTTGTACATTTTAAACTGTCTACCATGAAGTCCAACCCGGTCCTGCTTAATTATGGTTTCTGAACCATCAAGAAAATAAATATAAATCATTATTACTAGATACAGAGGTGAAAACAAAATTATACCAATAACAGCAAGAATTATATCAAGAAATCTCTTAAGTATATACTTCGATCCGTACTGGATATCATTATTAAAGTAGGTCAAATAATAATCTGACAAGATTTCTTTTCGATTTATAAAGTAGTTTTTAAAACTTAGTTCTTCCTTTGAAATAATAAGAACTTTTTTATTAAGTTTTATTAAGTAGTTTTCTAAATTCTCATCGATCTTATTTGAAAAATTTATATTAAGAACTATCAAGTTAACATTTATTTCTTTATTTAATCTATCAATTCTTTCGATAATTGAATTTGTATCGTTTGTATTATCAACATTGAAATTTCCTATATTTTTCCTAAATGTCATTATCCTCAAATTTCTAAACATAGAGTCTTCCTCTAAATTAAAAGTTATGAAATTTTCATTAGTTACCGATCTTCCTAGTAAAGAAGATAGATATTCGCTGTTTCTGAATAATAATAAAATTATTGGAATCAAAAATGTAAATACTAAAAGATATCCTCTAGAGATTAAACTTGAAATTCTAAAGATTGTTATGAAAATAAAGAATGTGCTTGTCCACAATAAATATATTGAAATATACTCGTCTAGATAGTTTCTATCAAGTGAATAACTTAATTCGTTTACATAAGTGTAAAACTTAGTCGAATAGAGAATAATTAAAAAAATGAAAATAAAAAAACCTAAAAAATACTCAATTTCTGTAAATCTTTCAGGTAAGAACGTAAAAAATCTATTTCGATCTTCCCATAGATTACTATTTATTTGTAATCTGAAACTATTACCAATACACAATTCGCAAAATTTTGTAGGAATTAAAAAACTGTTAAAAAAGAAAATTGTTATATAAGTGAGAACAACCTGAAGAACTAAAAATCTAGACGAGTATTTTAATAAACTACTTAACTTCATTTCCTTATATTATTGTAATGAAATATATTGGTTTGAGTTTTTTTGGGATTATAATCTTTTATACCTAATGGGGGCGTGGTAAAGTCTGGAGTTTACGCCTGCCTGTCACGCAGGAGGTCGCGGGTTCGAATCCCGTCGTCCCCGCTTTAGGCCAGATAGCTCAGTCGGTAGAGCACTTGTCTGAAAAACAAGGGGTCGGCAGTTCGATTCTGCCTCTGGCCACAAGGTTTTTAAACAAATTAAAGACTTTTGTCACAAAACTTCTCGACAGACACTTGTAATAGCCAATAAAGTAATATATTCAATATATGAAGAAACACTTTCTGTACTACACAATATTTGGAATCTCATTTTTTTTATTTGGCTTGGTTCAAAGCTACATTAGACCCAGTTATGTTGGTGGAAACGATCTTGTAATTTATTTTCTTGGAGTAGCTCCTAACTTCTTTCCAGGCATCGGCATACCAAGTTTTTTTTATGTAAGCATTCCAGAGGTATTTAAATCTAATTCATCAGTTTACAAAAATAGATTGAAGTGGTCAGTAGTGATTTCTATGGTTGGCCTAATAGGTAACGAATTCATTGCAAAATACACACCTGGAAGAGGTGTTTTTGATTGGAATGATATACTATGGACTCTTATAGGTGGATCATTGTTTATTCTGGTTAACAAGTTAGTTGAAAAAGAATAAAAACTGTGCCAAAACTGTGCCACTTAGGTTTCTTTATTGTGATTTATTTACTGCTCGTTACTTGATACAAGCTCTAGGTAATGAGCGAAAACTAACAACGAATAAGTTACAATAAGATAAGGTCAAGTGGTCTGCCTTTATCTGAAAAACAAGGGGTCGGCAGTTCGATTCTGCCTCTGGCCACCAATAGCTAAAAGGGTTACTTCTTACTAGCTTTCTTTAAAAACAAAACATCGTGCGATATGTCGTCCAAATTTATATAATTTACTTATGAATTTTTTTCAGCTTATTTATGCTTATATAAAAAAAAATCTTAAAACCGTTCAAGAAATAGAAGATTCGGATGAAAGAAAAAAACAATGGATCAAAATAGTTTTTGGAATTGTACTTGCTTTAGGATATGGCGGACTTCATATACCTCCAAATGTAAGCGTCAGTGAAGTTATTTATGCTCTAGGAATTCTTTTTATAACTTTATATGTGGTATTCCGGGCTTTAAAATACTTTAAACTTATTTAAAACAATTAAGATACATATATGTTTCATAGATTCAAAAACTTAGATAAAAAACAAAAATTAGAACTTTATAAAGTACTCGGCTATTCCCTTTGTGCTTTTATTGGAGGTGCAGGTAGCGCAAAACAGATAGGTGTAGGCGCTGATTTGGGAGATATAATATTGGGTTGGACTATTTGTCTTGTAATAATCTTTTTAGTCTTTAGAGTGCTTAGAGTTCTTAAAATAATTTAACTTAAGTGTTAATTTCTACATATCTAATCATCTACTTGAAATACACACTTTTTTATATGTATTTCTATTTGTTTGGAAAATATGCAATAGAAAAAATTTTTATCTTTACTAAAGAAGAAAAAAATAATTATTTACTGTTTACAAAAATTGAATATTTATCTCCACTTTTTGGATTGTTAGTTTTTGGAAATTTACTTATATTAATTAATTTCTTTGTTCCCTTAGGTAACAATGTTCTAGCTATTATTTTGCTGTTACTGCCTCTCTTTACTTTAAAAACTTTCAAAATAGAAATAAAAAAAATAAAAAAATTTGATTATATTTTTAACTATTTGTTTATACCTGGATTGCTTTTAGTTTCAGCTCTTGATATCACTTTTCATTATGATGCAGGATACTATCACATTTTACATCAGAGTTGGTTACGTGACTCGGAAGCAATTATTGGAATGGTAAACATTTTCTTTGCCTTTGGCATGTCATCTATTTATGAGTACCTATCAGCAATTTTGTGGTTTGATAGTTCTTTTATATTTTTACATTTTATTAATATCTATTTTTTTCATTTTTTTTATTTAATTATCAAAGCTTATTTTATAAGCAAAAAACACAATGATTTGTACAACATTGCCCTTGTTTTATTAATATATTCTCTTCTTGATAACTTTGGAATTGGTGGTGGGAGAAATGGATTTCCCTTTATTCAAAATGTAACAAAACAGGACACAACTGTTGGAATTTTATTTTGGTTTATTGCAATTGTTTTATTAAAAAAAATAAAAGAAAAAGATATAACAAAAAGTGAAATAGTATTTATTTCTTTATTATGTTTTTTTGTTTATGAAATTAAAGTTTCCGGTGTATTAATTTTTATATTGTATTTCATATTTATAGTAAGTATTTTTCAAGGCAATATTTTTAAGATGAGAGACTATATTTATCTTCATTTACCTGTTCTAGTCATTGCAGCAATATGGTTTATAAAGTCGATTTTTACAACAGGATGTTTGGTTTATCCAGTTGACTCTACTTGTTTATCAAGTTTTGATTGGTATATAAGTGGATCAACAGCAGAGGTTGAAAACTATACAAAGCTTACAAGTAGAAGCTATGTTTTTGGAACAAACTTTGCGGATTGGATTGCGAGTATAGTTAAAAATAGTTTTGAAGCACGTGTTCAGATCTTTTACAACTTTATAGGATCTGTGTTGGTAATTTTTTTTCTCAAATATATTTTCTTTTCAAGACAAAAAAATAAACTAGTTACGCAATTTACCTCTGTAGGATTTGTCTTTTTAAATTTCTTATATCTTTTGTTTTACGGGCCTCTTCCAAGATATGCAATTGGAGTATGTTTGTTAGCAGTATCATTAATTGGCTTTCTCTCAGGAAACCCAAAAGTTACAATAAATACATACTTTAAATATTTTTTAATTTTTATATCAGTATTTTTTGTCGTCAGACTTCAGTCGTATGAAGCCCTTCTTTTTAATAATGAAATATTTTTGGATGATCCAAGAGCAAATGTGATGATTAACGAAAATATTGGATATGAAAAATACATTGGTAACTGGGTTAGACCAAGTGAAGGCGATCAATGTTGGGCAAATTTGAATTGCACTATGTCTAGTCAGGATATAATCATTATTGATGACGGAGTATTTAAAGTTGCCTACAGAAAATAATGTGTGAGTTGCTTATATGGTAGATATAAAAAATAAACTTAATGAACCAACAATATTAAAAAACTTTTCATTGATTATTTTTTCTATATTAATTCTAAATTTTCTTCAAGTATCTATAGAGATTAAAACACTATTGTTTGTACTTTTCTCATTAATCTATATGAGATATGATATTGAATTACCTTTCTTAACATTTAAAAACCTTAAGGTATCTTTATTTATAATTTTCATAGTCACAATAATTACACAGAATCAATTTCTAAATTATGAAATGATTTCACTTGATACCCCTTCATATCTGGTTGCCTCTCAAAAAGTTGGAATGAATGAATTACCATTTGAAACCCAATGGGAGTCAAAAGGCCCTTTGTTCATGTATATGTACAATTTTATTTCGTTTCTATCAAATGAAAACTTTGTATTTTTCAAGATCCTAAATGATGTGATACTATTCTTCATTGCTTCGATACTTTTTTTGACAATTTTTATTAATAAAAATGTTCAAAGCGCATTTTTTGGTTCATTATTTTTTATCTGTTTAATTAGCTATGTTTGGTATCACTCAGAGTTTTCAGAGATTTATTGTCTCGTTTTTATATCGTTGCATTTCTATTTTGTTAAAAATAAGGAAATGACCCTTAAAAATATTTTTCTTGCTTCTGTTTTACTTTCTTTATCAACATTAATTAATCAAGCAACATTTATTTTTTACTTAAGTCTCTTTCTTTTTTTAGTGAAAAGCAAAAAATCATTTCCAGACATTAAAGAACTAATATCAATTTTTCTTGGAATGTTTATGCCGCATCTTGTATTTCTTATTATTTATTTTAATTCTGGCCTTCTAAACATTTATTTATCAAATTACTTTGTATTACCAATTAATTATGTTGGGTCGGATAGATTTGAGTTTAATGAATTGCTTGTTTGGTCAAGGAGGTATTTTGAATATTCAGAATTACTTTATTTTTTGCTTATATTCTTACTTATTTCATTTTTATTTCAGAGCTTTTTATCCAAAACAAAAATTTATAGCAATAGTGAATTTATTGATGTTATTTTTTATTTAATTCCTGCGTTTTTAATTTATGTCATTGCTGGACATAGTTATGAGCATCATCTCTTTTATACCCTTTATTTTTTAGCTTTATTATCAGAAGTATTGACAAACAATAAAAAAGTTACTTTAGCAGCAGTCCTTATAGTTTTAACCTCTATTCAGATTTTAAGTTATAGTCTCTTACCATCATTCAATAATCTTTCAAATATTGATGATATACAAGAACAGTATCCTCTTTATCAACTTTCAGAGGACATTGATTCATATTTTGAGGACGATAATTATACAGTTTTAGCATTTGATCATGTATTAGTTTTACACTATCTACAAAAGCAGAACTTTTCATACTTGGTTCATCCTTCTAATAATTTTGAAGATTACATACTGAACGAATTAATTAATTTGAATCTTCTACAAACTAACGAATCATCTCATTTCAGCTATTACATCGAAAAAGAACCAGATGTAATAATATGTAACTCAAAATCAATTGTTAGCGGGAATGTTGTAAAGCTTGATGATTACAATTGCGAAGTATCAGATTACAAGAAAAATTATTTTAAATTAGATACAAGCATTTATGAAATAAATCGCAGTAGAGAATATTTTTTTGATCCCTATAAAGAACTTCGAGTTTATATAAAAAAATCTTAAATTGTTTCTTGATTGTTATCTTATCACACCATATTGAATGAATTTAGTTATAAAATTTGTGTTATGAAATTTTCAAAAAAAGAAAAATATTTAATAAAAAAAGACAAAAAATTAAAAAAAATTATTGAAAAAAATGGTCACATAACATTTAGCTATTCTATGGATAACCAATTCGATAGCCTTGTTGGCATAGTTATATCTCAATTTATTTCTACAAATGCTGCAAATACAATATTTCGAAAAATTAAAAAAAATTTTAGTACCGATAGTTTAAATGAAAAACATTTTAAAAATTTAACAATTAGTCAGATTCAAAAACTAGGTTTAAGTCTCAACAAAGCAAAAACGATAAAAGAATTATCTAATCTATATTTAAGTGGTTCTTTCAAAGATTTAACAACATTAAATAATGAAGAACTTAATAAAAGATTGGTATCTGTTTTTGGCATCGGCCCTTGGTCTGTAAATATGTTTGAAATATTTTGTCTCGGTAGATTAGATATTTTTTCTTCAAAAGATGCAGGCCTAAGATTAGCAATGAATAATTCAAAAATGGTTCAGCCTGATAGTGATTGGATTAAATATGATGAATATGCAAAAAAATGGTCACCATATAGGACAATTGCAGCATTACATCTTTGGAAAACTGTTGACTGATTCAGGACATTAGTAACATCTCGATTTTCGTTTTCGTTGTAGTATTTAAAGTAGAGAAATAATTATTACTTCTCTAAATAAATCATTGGGGTAAAGTTTGAAACCAAAGATAGCATTTATTAAATTTGGTGGGATGGCATTTGGTGGTACTGAAAAAGTTCTTCAAACGATTGCATCTGAACTTCCAAAAAACAAATACGAAGTAGATTATTTCTATTGTGATGCTGCACCTTATATAGGGTCAGACTATAAACACATAGACACCGATCCAACAAGAATTGAATATTGTTTAGAAAATGGAGTTAATGTTATTAAATTTAATGTTGAGTTTAAGGACATTACGACCCCAACACATGATTGGATTAATACTGATTTTTGGGATTATTTTGATGAAAGAAAATATGAATTAATTGTTACAGGTAGAGCTGGCCATCCAGAATACCCATTTACTAAAATCAAAGATACAAAAATAATTGACACAATTCATCTTGCTGGATTTGCTGAAAATAAATTGAATGTATATAAAACAGTTCTTATATCATCTGAGCAAAGAAAAAAATGGATAAAATCTGGTGGTCGGAAAAAAAAGTCGACAATTATTCCAAATCCGGTATATACGGTTTCAACTGATGAGAAGCTTGAAACAAATAATAAATTTGTTTTTGGAATGCATCAACGAGATGATGAAAATATATTTTCTCACATACCTTTAGAAGCTTATAAAAAGATTGAATCTGATGAAACTCTTTTTATATTGCTTGGTGGTAATGATAAATATAAAGAACAAGCACAAAACCTTAATATTAAAAATATTATGTTTCTTCCTACAACTCCGGATATTATTGAAATTCACAAATTTTTAAATTCTTTGACCGTTTACGCTCATGGTCGTAAAGACGGTGAGCAATGTTCAACCGCTATCATTGAGGCTATGTCACACGGATTACCATTGATAAGTCATGTTGCCCCAAGTATGGGTCAGGTTGAGCAAATAAGTAATGCAGGTGTAATTGCAGAATCATCAATTCATTATGCAGAAATTATGAAAAAATTTATGGAGAAGGAAGACTTCTATAATCAATGTGTTCAAAACTCAAAAGATAGATTTAATTCAATTTATTCATTGGATGCAGTTATGAAACAATATATCAATTTATTTGATGAAGCTATTGAATTTAAAGATTATTCAAAATATGAGCTTTTTCTTCACTATATTCAGAATATAAGGAATACTATATTTTTTTATTCTTCAAATTTTCTTAAACTGATAGTCAAGATTACAAAAAAAATAATTCATTTATTTCGATAAACCTTAACCTTTGTTTATAAAATAAAATATAAGAATGAGCCCTATCCCCTTAGAAGAAAATCTTGACTGGTGGTGGTATAAAGCCAAAACAAATCTTTTGAAATTTATTATTGAAAATAAAAGACAAACTATTGATAGAAGCTTTAATAAAATATTAGAAATTGGTCCTGGCCTAGGAAACAATTTAAAATATCTGAGTTCATTAGGGGTTGTAGATATTCTTGAAACAGAACCAGAATTTATAAAATATATTGAATTGAATAGAGAAAATTATATTAATAAAATTTATAACAATATTGACAAAATTGAGGAAAAGTACGATTTTATTGTGATGCTTGACGTTTTAGAACATATTGAAAATTCACAAGAATTTATGTTGAGTGTTAATCAAATATTAAAAAGCTCTGGTGAAGTTATACTTGGTGTTCCAGCCTACTCTCAATTGTGGAGTTCACATGATGAAAAACTCGATCACTACAGAAGATACAACTGGAAAATGATTTATTCTGATTGCAATTCATTTGATATCGCTGAGCGATACGGATTTAATTATTTATTATTACCAATAAGATATCTTCAAATTTTATTAAACAAAACCTCCACTACAAATGAAGGTGGAAATCTTACAAACAATATTCTTTACTCTGTCTCAATTATTGAATCAGCTTTAAGAAAAATTGGTATTAATCCAAAGTTTGGAATTTCATTGTATGCAAAACTTAAAAAGAAGAAAACTTGAAATGAATTTTATATTAGATAACTTATCTGTGGTAATTCCAACAAAAGATGATCATATACGTATAAAAGAAAACTTAGATTTAATTATTCAATTTTTAAGTGAAAATATAAAACAGTATGAAATAATTATTGTTTCAAATGGATCTACTGTTGATTCAGTAGACTCAATAAACAAACTAACTTATAATTTTGATTTCATATCACATAAAACAATTCAAACTTCTGGAAAAGGTTTGGCAATTAAAACTGGAATTAAACACAGTAAGTTTAATAATGTTTTATTTACTGATGCTGACAGTTCTGTAGATATCAAAGAATTTAAAAAGTTTGTCTCTGGAGGAAAATTAAAATCTGGATTTGTAATTGGAAATAGAAAAAACAAAAAATCTGAAAATATTAATTCACCAATTATTAGAAATCTTTCGGGTACGCTATATTTAAAACTCATTAAATTCCTCTTTAAAGTCGAAATTGAGGACTCACAATGTGGTTTTAAGGCACTCGATAAAAATTTATTTTTAAATTGCTCAGAATTTCAGACTGATGGATTTTCATTTGATATTGAATTAATTATGCTTGCAATTAATAGTGATATCAAAGTTTTAGAAATACCTGTTAGATATGTTCATAATAAAGAATCAAAAGTCAGCATATTCTCTGATACTTTTAAAATGTTGAAAGATTTATATAAAATAAATAAGATTATTAATTAAGTTTATGAGAATATTTAAACTCTTTCACAAAATTAACCAGTTACCATATTTAATAAATCACAAATGCTTTCAAAAATCTTAAAGAAATATAGTAATCAAATAAACGGAATAATTCAGGTTGGAGCCCATATTGGCCAACAAGTAAATCTATTTCTTGAAAACACAGATAAGAATATTTATTTATTTGAACCGCAGGAAGAGGCTTATAAACTTTTAGAAAAATATGAATTACATTCAAATGTTTTTTGTTTCAATTTTGGATTAGGAAACAAAAATGGAATCGAAAATATTTATGTCTCAGATATAAAAGAAGGAGTTTCTTCATCATTACTAGAGCCAAAACTACATAAAGATTTCTTTCCAGAATATACTTTCAGTAAGAAAACCAAAATTACAATAAAAAAATTTTCATCTTTATATGACATTGTCGGTAATTTTCTCGTAATAGATGTTCAAGGATATGAGCTAGAAGTCCTTAGAGGATTTGAACGTAGATTGAAAGAGATAGATTTTATTTTCTCCGAAATAAATTTAGTTGAGTTCTATCAGGGTGGAGTACTGATAAATGAATTAGACGATTATTTAGATTTAAACAATTTCATTAGAGTTAAAACATCTCTAGTAAGTAATATCCCAATGGGAGATGCGTTATATGTTAATAAGAATCTTGTGTCTAAATACATGATTACTTTTTACAAATTTAAATCGTTACTCGAAACTTCCAAATTTTTTATATTTTTAAACTATTTCAAGGACTTAAAGAAATTAAATTTTCATTTAAAAAACATCTTTAAAAAATATCTATCAAAGAAACTAGGATGATTAAAGAGGTGCTTATATTATGAAAAAGATTAAAGGCAAAATTTATAATAATTATCCCAATTTATATATATGGTTAAAAAAACACATACAAAAAAAGAAAAATTTTCCGATTAATATTCATAATTTTTTGAGTAAAAATCTTAACGAGAATCCATTAATTATTGAAGCAGGTGCAGCGGACGGTAGAGATACATTATTTTTTGCTAAAAAATATTCTAAATCACAAATATATGCTCTAGAGCCAGTTGAAAAATTATTTAACGAATTAATAATTAAGACTGAAAAATATAGTAATGTAAATTTACAAAAAATTGCTTTCGATACTTCTACAGGCAAATCAAATATTTTTACTACAGATCTTAACTCAGTATATTATGGAGCATCAAGTTTAATGATGCCAGAAAAAGTTTTAGAACTTTATCCAGACATAACTTTTGATGAAAAAGAAGAAGTAGAAACAATTACATTTGATGATTTTCTTAATCAAAATAAAATTGAAAGAATAGATTTACTTTGGTTCGACCTCCAAGGTAAAGAACCAGAAATTTTAATGCAAAGTAAGAGTTTAGATTTAATCAATTATATATATACGGAAGTTTCATTAATTGAAAATTATAAAGACCAGATTTTATATCCGGAACTCAAAGATTTTCTGATTTCAAAAAATTTTAAAATAGTTTTTGAAGATATAAGATGGGAAAATGGTGGAAATGTATTATTTAAAAATAAAAAATTATAAAAAACTTCCCCTTTCACTTCTAAAAAGATTATGACAAAAAAAAGTAAACATATAAATTTACACGATTTTAAAAATAATATTTATTCACAATCTGGCGAAGATGGGATAATTAAAAAAATCTTGGAAAATATCCAAGTTCAAAAATCAAATGAATTTGTAGAATTTGGTGCGCATGATGGAAAAACAAATTCAAACTGTTTTAATTTGCTAAAAGAAAAAAAATATTTTGGGTTATTTATTGAACCGGATAAAAAAAGATTTCAGAAATTGAATTCAAATACTCAAAATATGAACTGTAAAAATATAAATTCAATTGTTTCTGTACAAGGAGATTATTCTTTGAACAATATTCTTAAAGAAAATAATATTTCAGAAAATTTTGATATATTATCAATTGACATTGATGGTTACGATTATCAAATTTTTAGAAGCCTACAGTCATATAGGCCTAAAATTGTAATTATTGAATATAATCCAACTATTCCTAATGATGTTGAATATATTCAACCAGAAAATTTTAAAAGAAGACATGGATCTAGTGCTAAATCATTAATTATGCTTGGTATCGAGAAAGGTTACAAACCGGTTGCTATTACAGATACAAATCTATTTTTAATTACAGATGAAATTTTTAATGAATCAAATTTTTATGAATTAGATCTTAAAGAATCAAGAGATGACCAGGAAATTAGAATAAACGTATTTTATGGATATAACGGTGACTTAATTTTTACTGAAAATGAGATAAACTTCAGATGGCATTTTTTAAAATATAGATCTAAAAAACTTCAACCAATCCCTTTATACTTTAGAGAGCTTTTAGAAGATTATTCTTTATTTAAAAATTTTGTATACAAAATTTATATTTTTTATCTTCGACTATCAGCAAAAATTAAACGTTATATAAATTAAAAAATTTAATTTATTCTATTTTCAGATTTAAATTTACCAGAAATTGATCCTTGGAAAAAAATTGGTGGGTATAGCCACTTAACATTTATCTTTTCACTTTTAATTTTGTAAGCAAGTTCCCAATCGTAAGGAAGGCTAAAAGGATAAAAATTTTCAAATAATTTTTTTGCTGCCTCACTTTTTATTAGATAAGACTCAGCACAATTTGTAGCAGGGTCAGATACATCAAACTCTTTAGAGATGATTTTAAATTTTTTATTTATTTTTTTAAGAATAAAATTTTTTCCTATTCCCTCTCCTATAAATAAAATATCCCAGTCATTATCTTTTGTTAAAAATTTTTCTAATTTTTTTTGATAATTTTTTTTACTTGGTATTACATCATCTTCGACAATTAAACTTATGCTACCCTCATTTACTGCCGCCAATTCGAGTGCCTTTATATGTTTAAGTTGACAAGAAATTTCAGCTTTTGTAAGTTCTCTGTACGATCTTTCTTTATCCCAAAGAATAGATTTATTTTCATACGATTCAATATCATTTTGATAATATTGATTCATATTTATGGTTTCAAGGTCTTCTTTATTGTATTCATCAATAAACCTCAAGTTAAAAAGTTCACTACTAAAAGTAGAAATTATAGATTTTTTTCTTTCACTTAACTTTGTATAGTGAACAACATAAACATTTAGTTGGTTATTCTTATTACTAATAATGAGTATTGTACTAAAAACACAATTAAAAAATGATTATTTATTCTAACAATGATTAATTTACTCTATTGCTTTGATGAAAATTACAATATCCAAGCTTTTTTATCTATGAAAAGTTTTATTCAACACAACAATGAAGAACAAATAAATATAAATGTGATCCACAACAAACCTTCTACATTTATTGAATACAAAGATAAAATATCGAATTTGACAAATGTAAGTCTTAGAATAAAAAAATTTGAGAATAAAAAAAAGATACCACTTACTGTAGCTGATGCTCATTATTCAGAAGCTACTTATTATCGTATATTTTTAGAAGATTATCTTGATTATCAAACTGAACACATTTTATATTTAGATCCAGACACAATATGCCTTAAAAATGTCAGTAGAAATTATGATGATATAATTCAAAAACTAATAGTAAACAAGTATGTTTTAGGTGCAAAAACTGATGGAGAACAAAAAGATGCCCCTGAACTTTTTAAAAAATTGAATATTAAAAATAAATATTTTAATGCTGGAGTAATGTTTATTAACTTGAATGAATGGAGAAAAATTGGCCTAACCAAAAAGCTTCAAAATAAAATCCTTGAATTAGGTGATAATTTGTCTCTTGCTGATCAGGATGCACTTAATTCTTATTTTGATGGTGAATTTTATGAAATTGGAGAGGAATTAAATTATTACGCTAAGCATGATGCTAACAATGAGACTATACAATATATAGATAGAAACGTAAGCTTTTTACATTATGTGGGAAGCACTAAACCATGGACCCCTTATGGTGGTTTAGATAAAGTTTCAAACTTTTACCACAGGCAGCATTTAGATGCTTTTAATAAATATCATATAAAAATAGAGTTTAAAAAAGGTGACATTACTACTCTGATCAAGAGTATCTTGAATCTTAACATTTTAAGTATTGATAAGCCTTTGCTTTATATTTTGAATTTTTTAAATGTTTTAAAAAAAACAAATAAAAACAATTAAATTGGAAGTGGTATTAGACGGCATATGAATAAAGATGTATTAAGAATTAATTTTGTAGATTTTTGGCCAAATTTTTTTAAAGATGACAATTATTTTTTTCATCTACTAAGTAATGACTTCAAGGTTGTTATAGATCAAGAAAATCCCGACCTTCTATTTTTTTCAGTTGACTATGCAAAAAAAAGAGAACACAGATATTACGATAATTCAAATACAAAAAAAATATTTTATACTGGGGAAAATATTGTACCTAACTATGAAGAATGTGATGCATCATTTTCATTTCTAAAAAATGAAGATTCTAAAAATTATAGACTTCCCCTTTGGAGTCTATTTATAAATTGGTTTGATGTTCCATATAATAAAAAGCGTGATCAATCATATTTAATTAATAAAGAAAGTTTATTGGAAAATAACAAAAATTTAAAAATAAATAATAAGTTTTGTTCATTTGTTGCAACTAATCCGTCTGGAAGACGCCTCGATTTTGTACCAAAATTACAATCCAGAAAATATGTTGACTGTGGTGGAACTCTTTTAAATAATACTGGGAAAAAGATAAAGGGTAGAGGAGATCAAAAATGGAAAATAAAGTATATATCAAAATTTAGATTTAATATTGCTTTTGAAAACGAAATTGGCGAAGGTTACGTTACTGAAAAAATACTTCATCCAATGAGTGTTAACAGTATTCCTATTTATTGGGGATCTGACTTTGTTAATCAAGATTTTAATCCAAAATCATTTATCAATGCTTCAAACTATGAAAATGACGAAGCGTTAATTGAAAAAATTCTTGATTTAGAAAAAGATAAAGAAAAATATGTGGAGCTTCTTAGACAACCATGGTTTAAAAACAATGAATTTCCAGATTATGTTCGACCCAAGAGCGTTTTAAAGTTTTTAAATCAGGTCTTAAATTCGTAATCAATATTGGTAAAATATTGTAGAGTATTCAATGAAATATTTATTATTCAATTACGGAAAGACTCCTGATTACATCGAATATACATTCAACACTATAAAGAGTGTCGATACAAATTCTGAGATTTTTTTTCTCAGTAATAAAAAAAATAGCTATAAAAATATTAATAATTTATCATTTGAGGATTTCCCGATATTAAAAGAAAAAAAAGATTTTCTAATAAATTACTATGAAGATACTCCCTATTCAAAAGAAAAATATCCATTATTTTATACATCTGTCTTAAGAATTTTTTCTTTATACGAGGTATCGAAAAAATTAAATATAGAATCTTTTATACATTTCGACAATGATGTTTTAATCTATAAATCATTTAAAGAGTTAGACAACAATAATTTATTTGCAAAGAATAAAATCAACATAACTCAGAATAATTTCAACGATTTAATATTTGGATATTCGTATTTTCCAAAACAAATATTGACTAAATACCTAGTAGAAGGTTTAGATAAAATATTAGATGATATAAAACCTTACACCGATCATTATGGAAGAGGTAACCCATTACATGAAATGAGAATGTTAAATATCATAAAAGAAAAGAATAATGAATTATTTAATATTTTACCGACTTTACCTTATGATTTAGATTCAAACATTATTTTTGATCCAGCAGCTTATGGCCAATTTTTTAATGGAATGCATCATAGACGTGGTAATTATATTTTCAAAAGAAGGTGGGTAAACACTAAAGATATTGTTGGTCGAGAAATTAAAGCAAAAAGGATAATTCCAAAATTCTTGAATAGTTTTCCATATGTGGAATATAAAAATAAAAAAATAGAGGTTTCAAACTTACATATACACTCGAAAAATTTGAAAAAGTTTTTACCTAAAAACTATTCCGAATATTGTTAATCCTGTCTTCCCAAAAGTTGAAAAATACTAAATCTTTTTTATTTTTCTTTAAAAGATTTTGATAAATTTCGTTCAAATCTTCTTTCGTAAATTTATTTAAATCACTCCATTTATTGATATAAACACCTGGAATCCCTTCATTTTCAAGCATTTTTGTAAAATTTGAAATTTTAAATATTGGAAATGTGTTTAGTAGAATGCCTTCCCATATTCTGTGTGTGTCACATCCGTTACCCTCAGGGCAGACCACAAATTTATACTTTCGTAAGTCAGTAAAGTAGTTTTCAACTTGATCATATGTTTTGTTATCTACTAATTTATTTTGTTCAAAAAAAGAATTTATCTCTCCTCTTTCTTTAAAATTTGTAAATTCGTTAAATGATGACAAAATATTTTTTGTTTTACTATTTGTAGGATTTGCAAACCATTTTCTTCTTCCATGCTTTAATCTTCTTAGGTTTTCCAAACCAATTGGTATAAATGAGACTTTTTCTGATGATTGTTGACTTAAATTCTGTGCAAACCAGTGGATAACTCGAGAATCAATTTTTTCAAGATGATGTTTATTTATATTTGTATCAGAATTGTGTGTTATTAGAACAAATTCGTTTTTTATATCCATATAAACAGTGTTAAAAAAAATGTCTATTACATCTGAGCTTACAAAGACAACATCTTTCTTTTTTATACTATTTGGCTTTATAGACTTTGATTCATCAAAGACATGATCTGAGAAATTCCTTAAAGTATCACCTGATAAATATGGTTTGCTAGATGGTCTAAATAAATTAGGGAATCTTTCCAAAGTTATCCAAAAAAAACGAATCTTAAATTTTTTAATTATATTTTTTATCACTTATTTTTAACTATTGTAACCACTCTTTATTATCTAGAAACCAATTTACTGTCTGTTCTATACCAGCTTCAAAACCCCTATCAAACTCTCCACCAATTTGTTTAAGAAAAGAGTTATCAAGCCCATACTTTATATCATGTCCCGGTCTATCTGGATCATTATTGATGAGTTTATAGTTTACTTCTTTTTTGAGAAGAGACTGAATGTTTTCGACAACTTCTAGATTTGTAATGAGGCTATTTCCAGTAATATTTACTTTTGCAGGTTTTTTATTAAAAAGTTTTTCAGATTCACTCATAACCATTTGATAATTTTCTAATAAAAAAAGAATCGTTTCTGCGAGATCTTCATTATGTAAATAATATCTGCTTCCTGGAATGTTGTTATCATCAGTATGCACAATAACTTCGTCATTGTTGAGTACTTTTTTTATGGTATTTGGAATAAACTTTTCGAAATGTTGTCTTTCACCATAAACATTACAACAATGACTTATTAAAGATGGAATAGAGTATGTATTTGAAAAGGATATCGTAAGCTCTTCTCCAGCAGCTTTCGTTGCTGCATATGGGTTTTTAGAATTGTAACGATCCCATTCTTTAAATTTAGAGTCTTCATCAGACGGCCCAAAAACTTCATCAGTACTAAAATAATAAAATAGCTCAAGTTGTTCAAATTTTTTTGCTGCTTCTAGCAGATTAAAAGTTCCCACAATATTGTCTTGAATAAACAATGAAGGATCCTCGACAGATCTATTTACGTGAGAAGAGGCCCCAATATGAACTATATAATTTATATTTCCAAGCTTTTTAATTATTTGATCATTAAAGGGTGACTTTAGATCAAAAAATATAAACTCTAATCTTTTTCTACTATCATCACCCAACTCTAAAAGAATTTCCTCAATTCTATTTAAATCACCCGCATAACTTAGTCTGTCAATAACTGTAATCTTCCAGTCAGTTTTTTCTAATAATTTCTTTACAGCTTGATGGCCAATAAAGCCAGGACCTCCGGTTAAGAGTACATTTTTTGACATACATATATATTAGTACGCAATATAGTGATAAAAAACTTCGATATTTTTTGGTTTATGGTTTATTTTAAGAATTAAAAAGATAATTAATTTTTACTCTTTTCTTTTATCTAGAATGATTATGGAATGTTTGAACAAGTAAAAGACCTTTACGGTAAAACGTTATATGTTTCAAAACTAACAGGAGTTGCAAACAAAAAAATAAGAGTCTTTATTTCTATAATTTTATCAAATCTAGCGGTACTACTTGATGTAACAATTATTGTTATTTTTTCATCATTAATCACAAATGAAATACTTTATGAAAACAAATTAATCGTAAATATAATTGATTATTTTTTAAACAGTAAGTTTTTACTTCCAGTTTTAGTATTATTTAGGTTTGTTTTTTTATTTTTTGAAAAACTTAATATTGAAACTCTAAGTTTGTCAGTCGCTGAAAATTTAAAATTTCATCTTATGCAAGAAGCATTTCAAAAAGGGAATTTATCAACCAACGATGCTTATTTTTATATAAATCAAGTAAGTGGACATGTATCGACATTTTATAGGTACTTTGCAATTTTTATTAATAGCTGTCTTCAAATATTGGGATATTCAATCTTTTTGTTTATATCTAACAGCAGTATTTTTCTTGTTTTTCTAGGAGGAGCAATTCTATTAATTTTTCCAACTAAATATTTATTAAGCAGAGGAAAACATTATCAACACATATCCTTTTTAGAGGCAAAGGATGTAAATGCAAAAATTCAACGAATAATTGACAATATATTTTTAGTAAAAATACTAAAAAGTATGAAATATGAGTTTAGTAACTTTAGACAATCTCTCAAAGGCTATACCGAAGGACAAACAAAAAATATAATATTTGGATCATTAAATAGTATTATGCCAACATTTGCAACAATTTTTATATTATCAATATTGTTTACAAATTCTATATTTATAACTGCAATTACGATTGAGTTTATCGGTGTTTTACTCAGACTTTTTCAATCACTTAGCACATTGAATAATGGATTAAATTTGGTTGTAAATTCAAGCGTTCATGTTGTAGAGCTATATAAACTTGATAAAGAAAGCCCGATCATAAACATTTCAAATTATAAGGTTGATGAATCAATGGCTGGATCTGTTGAATTCAAAAATGTTGAATTCTCATATTTTAATTCTGAAGAACCAATTTTTGATAAGCTTAATTTAAACTTTCCAAAAAACAAGCACACAATTATTACAGGTCCAAATGGGTCTGGTAAAAGTACATTGTTGGGATTAATTTCTGGTTTATATATACCTACTTCTGGAAATATAAATATTAATTCAAATAAATTAGGTTATGTTGGTGTCACTCCTCTCATAATTGATGGTTCAATTAAAGAGAATTTACTTTATGGTAATGATAATGAAATACCAGATGATGAAATCTATGACATTGTTAACAAATTTTCACTCTATACCGAAGAAGATAAAATAGATTTGGATAAGCAAATTAATAATAAAACGCTTTCGTCTGGACAGATGCAAAAAATTTCCTTTATAAGGTCCCTGCTCAATGATTCAGAAATTTTACTACTGGACGAAGCAACTTCAAATCTAGACGATAGGACTAAAAAGCTAATTTTTGATATTCTAAAAGATGAAAATATTACAATTATTAACTCAACACACAATAAAAATGACTTTGACTATGATTTTGAATTAAAAATTTTTGTTGAAAAAAACAAACGAGAATTCAAATTAATTTAGTTAATATTTCAAATTCTTTATCTGTAATTACTTCGATCGAATTATTTTTTTGAATATATAGCCTTGCCTCGCTTGAAATTTGTTTCATAATTTCATGATCACTAAAAATATTATTAAGTAATTCAATTAAGTTATCATTGCTTCTATCAAATATAAATCCATTTTTTCCATTAGTTATTATTTCAAGATTATTTGAAATATTTGAGGCTATAACTATACAACCTGATGCCAATGCTTCTAGAATTGTTTTTGAATTTCCCTCATAATCTGACAATGATAAATAAAAACCATATTCTTTATATTTTTTTAATAAGTTTTTATTGTTTACTTTTTCATAAAAATTAATATTATTTGTAAATTTTGATTCTTGGATAAATCTATTTTTTAAGGTGCCTTCACCATAAATATCAACAATGAAATCAGTATCGCTTAATAGTTTTAAAGCTAAATCAAACCTCTTTTGCTGCTCAATCCTTCCAACCATAATTATTTTTTTATTTAGAGCGACTTGAGAATCATTTTCTAATGTTGGAACCCAATTAGGTATATGAAATATTTTTCTTCTATTAAATAAAAATCTATTCCTTAAATTTTTTATATCGTATTTTGAGGTTGAGACAAAAATATCAGAAACATTTAATGCAAAAAAAGTAAGTAGGTAATAAATAAAAAGTTTTAATAAATTCTTTTTTTCTTGAATACTAAATTCTAAGAGGTCATAACCAGTTCGTATTAGAAGAGGGTTTCTAGTAATTAATTTAAAAATTATTGGAACCCAGGCGCCATACATTTGATTGCTTTTAATAATTACTTTTTCTTTATTTATCAATTTCTTGAGTCTGAATGGAATAATTAATGTTTTTAAAATTCGAATAGCTTTTGATCCAGAATATTTCGATAATGCATAAATTGGTAAAATTTTTAAGTTATCAAAATAATTCTCATACTGATAGTCATCTTTGTCACCATATGTCACAAATGTAAATCTAATATTATATTTTTTTGATAGCTGATTATAAAATTCCATTTCTCTACTTAACAGACCTGTTGATTCCCATGTTTTTAAGGAAACTCCATATGTGAAAAATAAAATTACATTCATTATTTGTTCTAAATCCAAATATTTAAATTAATCTATTATAGATTAACAAATATGAAAAAAATACTTGTGATACACAACACTTATAGAAATATGGGTGGTGAAGATATAGCGGTTACGAACGAAATAAAATTGTTGGAAAGACAATACGACGTCCACACACTTTATTTCTCAAATAAAGAAGTCAATTTTTTATCTCAAATTTTAAGTTTTTTACTAAATAAAGACACCTCAAGTATGAAAATATTAACTGATACAATAAACTCTTTCAATCCTGATTTAGCATATGTTCATAACACATGGTTTAAAGCTTCGTTAGGAGTATTTAAAATACTAAAAAGTAAAAATATAAAAACGATTGTAAAATTGCATAATTTTAGATACGACTGTACGAAAGGTTATTTTATCCAATGTAATAAAGAGAAAGGTCAAATTTGTCGAAAATGTGGAAGAGAGAAATTCAAATTTCAAATATTTAATAAATACTTCACAGAGTCTTATTTAAAGTCTTTTTTAGTAAATAGATACGGTAAAAAATATTTTCAAATTTTAAAAAAAGACATAGACAGAATACTTGTTTTGACAAAATTTCACAAAAATTATCTCATTAATTTAGGTTTTAAAGAAGAAAAAATAAATGTATTTCAAAACTATATTCAAATCGAAAAAGATTTATCAAACGTCTCTGAAAACTATATAGTCTACGCAGGAAGAGTAAGCCATGAAAAAGGAATAGCAACTTTAATTGAAGCATTTTTAGCTAGTAATTTGAAAGATACAAAACTAAAGATTGTTGGAGATGGGCCATATTTAAACGAAGCAATGAATAAATACAATACAAATTTAATTGAATTTTGTGGACAAAAATCTAATTATGAAACTTTAGAAATCATAAAAAAATCGAAAGCTGTTTTAACAGCAACTAAACTTTTTGAAGGTCAACCTACTCTATTATGTGAAGCCTCATCTTTTGGCGTACCTTCAATCTTTCCAGATACCGGAGGAATAAGCGAGTTTTTTCCATCTAATTATGAACTTATGTATGATCGAAATGAAATAAGGAACTTGACGGAAAAAATAAATCTATTGGAGAATAATGAATATATTGAAGATATAGGAATTAAAAATAAAGAATATCTTAAATCTAATTTAAATGAAGATAGACTTATAGATATATTCAATAAAATAATTAATGAACTTTAATAATAAATTAGTTTCAGTTTTGATGAGCTGCTTCAATTGTGAAAACACCGTCGATGATTCTATAAAAAGTATTTTAAATCAGACTTATAACCATATTGAATTCTTGATTATTGATGATGGCTCTACAGACAACACATATGATGTACTTTCCAAATTTGAAAAAACAAACAAACATATAAAGGTATATAGAAATTCTAAAAATCTTGGATTAACAAAGTCATTAAACATGTTAATTGATAAATCAACAGGTGAATATATAGCTAGACAAGATGCTGATGATATTAGCAGTAAAGATAGAATATTGTTTCAGTACGAATCAGTTGAAAACCAGAAATTAGATTTCTGTTCTTCAAGAGCAACAATCTTAAACTCCCAAAAAAAAATACCTGGTTTCTCATATTTTTTGCCAACAAAATTGGTTATGAAATATAAAAATCCTTTTATACACGGTACCTTATTTATTAAAAAGACCGTTCTTTTAGATGTAGGAAAATATGATGAAAGTTTTTACTACGCTCAAGATTACAAATTAATGAAAGATTTAATTAGCAAAGATTATAGATATGAAATAATCAAAAATCCTTTATACCAACTTAATATGAAAAATAATATTTCAACCAATAAACAATCAGAACAAAATTATTACGCAAATTGTGTAAGGAAAAATATAAAGCCACAATATAAAATATGAAAATTTACATTAACTCTGCAAAAGAAAATTGGGTCGTTGATAGATTCATTGATGAGTGGAACAAGTTCAATTTCAAACAATCAAAAAACTTTAGATTTGGAGATAAAATTGTTTGGTTAATTGCTCCATGGACATGGAGAAAAATTCCTAAAAAATATTTAATTAAAAATAAAGTAGTTTGTACCATACACCATATCGACGAAGATAAATTTAAGAGTAATGAAGAAATAGAATTTAAAGATCGTGATAAATTTGTTGATTACTATCACGTTATATCAAATAAAACTTTCGATCAGGTAATTAAACTTACAGATAAGCCAGTTCATAAAATTCCTTTTTGGGTTAATCAGAATTTATGGTTTGAGATCAAAAACAAAGAACAACTTAGAGAAAAGTATAGTGTAGATCTTAATTCTTACCTTGTTGGTTCATTTCAAAGAGATACAGAAGGGAATGACTTAGTATCTCCAAAATTATCAAAAGGCCCTGACAGATTTTTAGAAATTGTTGAATACTTAAATACAAAAAATGAAAACCTTCAGATAATCTTGACTGGAAAAAGAAGAAATTACATTTTAGATGAACTATCAAGAAGAGAGATTAATTATAAATATTTTGAAATGACTTCATTTCAAAATTTGAATGAGTTGTACAACATTTTAGATTTATATATTGTCTCATCAAGGTATGAAGGAGGTCCACAATCAATTCTTGAAACTGCAATGACAAGAACTCCAATTATTTCAACTGATGTAGGTATAGCTAGTGAGATACTTGATAAGAAATCAATTTTCAATATGAATAATTATAAAGATGCAATCCCTAATACAGATATTTCTTATGAAAATGCAAAAAGATATTTAATTCCGGAAGGCTTTAAAGAATTCAATAAATTATTTAGAGAGATATATGAAAGTTAGTATTGGAACAAACATTAAAGAAGGGCCTTGGGGTGGTGGAAACCTTTTTGCTATAAACCTTAAAAATTATCTTGAACAAAGAGGTCATATCGTATTAAGTAATCTAGACGATGATGACATTGACATTATATTATTGACAGAACCTAGAAAAACTTCCGAATCTTCTGCATATACGCACATAGATGTTTGGTATTACAAAACATTTATTAAGAAAGATGTAATAGTTGTTCATAGATTCAATGAGTGTGACGAAAGAAAAAATACTAAATTTGTAAATAAGTATCTTTTAGAAGCAAATAAAGTTGCAGATCATTCAATTTTTGTAAGTGAATGGTTGAGAAACTTATTCTTAGATCAGGGTGAGGTTTCAAAAAGTAATGAAGTAATACTTGCTGGTGCAGATAATGAAATTTTTAATAATGACAATTATAAAATTTGGAATGAAAATGACACATTAAAAATCACAACTCATCATTGGGGAGCTAACTGGAATAAAGGGTTTGATATTTATAAGAAAATTGATGAGATGCTGGATGATGAATACTGGAAAAACAAAATTGAATTTACTTACATTGGAAATATTCCAAAAAACATCGATTTTAAAAATACAAATTTAATCCAACCATTGTCTGGAAAAGAACTTGCTGACGAAATTAAAAAAAATCATATATATGTCACCGCATCAAGAAATGAACCATCTGGAAATCATCACATTGAGGCTGCACAGTGTGGTTTACCAATACTTTATATTGATAGCGGGGGAATACCTGAGTATTGTCAAGGCTACGGAGTAAGTTTTGTTGAAGAAAATTTTGAAATAAAGTTAAAAGAAATTATCCGTGATTACTCTAAATATCAATCTAATATTAACTCCTATCATTTCAGTTCAGAAAAAATGTGTCTGGATTATTTAGGAATGTTTGAAACTCTAATTTCTAAAAAAATGGATATTGTAAATTCAAGAACAAACACCTATCCAATAAATAAATTTCTTAAATTTTTGTTTCTATACAAAAGAAAACTAAAAAAGAATTCAGTCAAGAGCTAGTATTTTTTTAAGATTCTTATAAAAATTATCTAAATTGTTTGTTTCTTTAATAAGATTTAGTCCATTTGTTGATATATAACTTACTTTATCTTGATTTTCATAGAGATCTTCTATAGCTTTAATCCATGAATCAACATCTTCATTATCTTGAAAAATTATATTTTCATTATTTTGATATTTTTCATAATCCCAAAAACCATCAGTTTTTGAAATGATTACCGGTACCCCCATTGCCATTGATTGTTGAGCTACACTTTGACCTGATGGTTGAAGACTATTAATAAGTGGAATTAGTGAAATTCGTGATTGGGAATACATTTTCTTAATTTCATTATCACTTAATAAATTTAAATTCCAGTGACCTTTGATTAACGTAACATTTGAAGATTGAATTTTTTCCTCATCTATTTTTTCAGTGACAAAGAGAAAGTTATATTGCGGTAATTTTTTAGCTATTTCAATGACCTTATCGAAATTTCTTCTTCCATCATTACCAATAAAAATAATTTTATCTTTTTTAGTAAAATTCATTTCTTTTTCTACTTTCCAAAAATCTGTATCAACGGAAAAAGGTAAATAGAAAAGCTTGTTGTTAAATTTTGGATACTTGGTTTTAGCAATCTCAAATTCTGTTCTACTAAGAAAGACTATATTGTCATAAATATTAAGAAAAAAATTTATAGAGACTTTCTGTAGAAATTTACTAATAAAATTATTTACTGGTTTTACAAACAGTCCCATTACGATGACTAATGTTTTTACATTTTTCTTCTTTTTAAGTTTTTTTATTATGAGCATAGATGACATAGCTGATCTTTCTGTGCTAAAAATAATGATGTCAGCATTTTTAAAATCTCCATATATTTTTTTGTTATTCACTCTAGAAAAATGAAATGGCAAATTAGTTAATTTTCTAAGTAATTTATCAAAGAAATAAATGAAATTATTATTTTTGAAGTTTATGTTTTTTAGTTCAATTAAATTTACGCTCTTAAACTCTTTAGAAAAATGATGATATCCATAATAAAATTCTTTTGATGAATCTTCGTCTGCTAGTCTATCTTTTCTGCCAATTTCAAAGACATAAGTTACATTTTGATTTTTCATCTTATTTGATAATAGACTCAAAAATATCCTAAAGTTTATATTTCAACTTTAAGTAACATAATGTAAATGGCTAACTTCAAAGCAATTACGACAACAACGTATGGATACAAAGACCTTACATTGAATTTACTCAAGTCAATTGAAAAGAATAATATAGATCTCGATATAGAAGTATTTGTACCAGACAATAAATCTGAAATTTTTTTTCAAGAACATACTAAAAATATAAATAAGTTTGATGAACAAAATGTAGTGGAATTAAATAATTTATTACCATATGGTTCTGAAAATTTTGCAAAAGTCATGATTCAAAAGTTAAAGGTTATACACTCAACGCTATTAGAGAACGAGTATGTTCTTTACATTGATGGTGATATAGTAATTAAAAAAAACATAAAAAATTTTTTATTAAATAAAATTAAGAAAAATGATATAGTTTTTCAAAATGATAAGAGACCCTCAAAACCAAATCTAATAAATGTCTGTGCAGGATTTATGATGATTAAGTCAAACAAAAAAATGATTAAATTCTTTGATCCTCAAAAATTACCTGTAGAAAAGATATTGGGATATAAAACTCACGATCAAACACATATAAACAGAAATTTATCTAAATTTAAATATGAAATATTATCATTAAATGATTTTCCTAACGGACCCCATTTCTATTCTTATAAAGAAAATTTAGATCCAGCTATTATTCATTTTAATTATCTTGATAGCACTAAAAAAATTCCTAAGATGAAAGAACTAAACGAATGGTATCTTTAAAGAAAATCTACGATAAGTTGTTTCTTAACTTTTTAACTGTATATAGAAAGGTTCCTTTACGTGCTAAATATATATTTAGTTTTATTATTCATGCAATAATTTTTTTGTCTTTATTTTTTTCAAGACCTGTAGTCGGTATTTATCTATTTGACTACAGGCTTGGAGAAATTTTAATTTTATTAAGTTTATTATTTTCACTATTAATTCTTTTTACCCCTACAAAATATTTTTTTGAATTAAAAAATAATTATTTAATTTATATTTACAAACTTGTAATTACTTACTTCATTTTGACACTATTTTTAAGAGAAACTTCTATTCTTGACCCGTATACTTTTAGGAGTAGTTCTTATATATGGACAGTATCATTTTTGTTTTTTGGATATTATTTTTTATCAAAATTTAATTTTGATAAATTAACATCTTGGGCTTTATTAGCAATTCTTCCTTCAATATACATTATTTCTACTGGAAATTATCCAAATTTTATTATTGATTTCTTTATATCGTTTTCTGATAAATTTGTGTTTATTAAAGGTTCAGATTTAACCATTGCATTAATTTCCTGTACTCTTCTATTGAATGTTTTATTAAAAAATGAAAAATTAAAAATAATTTATTTTTTTGGGATTATCAGTCTTTTTTTACCTTTACTGCTATTTAATAGTAGAGCCTCTTTTGTTGCGGCTACGATCTATTTAATTATCAGCCTTCCTTATTTTATTCCAGCAATAAGAAAAAATCATCTTACATTTTTTGTTACTTTGGCGATATCAATACCTTTATTTATCTTTTCAGGATATCGCGTATATGGAAATTTTAGTTTTGAAAAAGATCCCGAAGTGTCTCGATTACAAGAAATAACTGATACTTTTGGTGGTATTTCAGATCAAAAAAATACGAGAGATTCTTTACTTTTCTATTTTGAAGATGGAAGACTTTATTCGGGTGATCCAACCACTGACTGGAGACTCGATATATGGCAAGATGTATTTGAAGACCTAGGAAATAAAAATTTAGTTTTAAAGGGATATGGATACAAAGAGATAATACCGGTTATGAAAGATCCTTCTGCACCAGGAAGATTAGGTAGAGATGGTTTAAATGAAAATGTTCATAATTATTTTGTAAATATTTTAGCAAGAGGAGGATTACCAAATGTCTTATTTTTTATTGCTTTGCACTTACTTTTAATTCAGACATATGTAAAAAAGAATTCAAATTACAAAATCTTAATTTATGTATTTCCTTTAATGTTATTAGCAAACTTTGATGCGACAATGGAGGGTGTAAATTTTCCACTTATTTTTTATTCCTTCTATGGATACTTTATAAGAAAAGGCTTATGATTAGATTTAGAAACTAAAGATAGTTATTAAATGAAAAAAGCATTAATTACTGGAATTACGGGTCAAGACGGTTATTATTTAGCTAAATTTTTACTTGAAAAAGATTATGAAATTCATGGAACTGTTAGAAGATCATCAAATATTAATACTCTCAGAATTGATGACTTAATATCAGAGTACTCTCCAAAAAATAAATTACATCTTCATTACTCTGATCTACTTGATTCGGCCTCTTTATATAATTTAGTGAGTTCCATTGGTCCTGATGAAGTTTATAACCTTGCTGCACAATCTCATGTAGCAGTCTCATTTAAAAATCCAATATTTACAACACAAACTGGAACATTAGGTTCAGTATCCTTACTAGAGGCAGTGAAGCATGCTGACAAACAAATAAAATATTATCAAGCATCCTCTTCTGAAATGTATGGAGGAGCCACAAAAGAAAAGTTGAATGAAAAATCTTTATTTGATCCAAAAAGTCCATATGCAGCATCAAAAGTTTTTGCGCATAATATTACAAAACTTTATAGAGAGTCATATGATTTATTTTGTGTAAATGGGATTCTTTTTAATCATGAATCACCCTTTAGAGGGGAAACATTCGTTACAAGAAAAATAACAAAAGCGGTTACAAGAATCCACTACGGTTTACAAAAAAAACTTACACTTGGCAATTTGGATGCATCAAGGGATTGGGGTTTTGCAGGTGATTATGTTGAGGGAATGTGGCTAATGATGCAACATAAATCAGCTGATGATTGGGTCCTAGCTACTGGTGAAACACACACAGTTAAAGAATTTCTTAAACACGCGTTTGGCAGATTAAATCTTGAATGGGAAAAGTACGTAGATATATCTGAAAAATACTTTAGACCAAATGAAGTTGAATATTTACTTGGTGATTACTCAAAGGCTGAAAAAGAATTAGGGTGGCAGCCAAAAACCTCCTTTGAAGAATTGGTAAACCTAATGGTTGATAGTGATTTAGAGCAAGCAAAAAAAGAAAGCGTACTTTTTAAAGAAGGTCTCCTAAAACCTACTTGGGAGCATCCTGAAAAGAATTAAATAAAATTTTCTTTATACCAATCAAAAGTTTTGGAAAGTCCATCATTCAATTTTGTAAAGCTTTCCCAACCTAAACTGTTTATTAAAGAGCTATCAAGTAATTTTCTTGGATTACCGTCTGGTTTTTCCTCATCGTATGTTAGCTCCCCTTCGTATCCAATAATTTCTTTAATATTTGTTGCAAGATCATTTATTGAAATTTCTTCACCAGATCCAACGTTTATTAAAGTCTCTTCCGTATCAAGATCAAGGATGAATTCTATTGCATCTGCTAAATCGTCAACGTATAGGAATTCTCTAAGTGGATCTCCTGTCCCCCAAATCTCAAAAGTTTCTTCATTATTCATTTTAGACTTATACATTCTCGAAATTAATCCTGGGATAACATGGCTTGTAGTTTCCGAAAAATTATCATTTGGACCATATAAGTTAGTTGGCATAAGATTGATTATTTTATGTCCATACTCTTTTGTCATAGCATCACCAATTTCAATCGAAGATAATTTAGCCATGGCATATGGAGAGTTAGTAGGCTCTAGAGTGCCAGACATTATTGATTTTTCGTTTATTGGATTATCAGCATTTAATGGATAGATGCAACTTGATCCAAGGTTTAAAATTTTAATTTGATTATTTTCAATACAAGATTCTAGAATGTTCATGTTTATTTTTAAATTATCAATGATAAATGATGTTCTTTGAGTATCATTTGCATAAATACCACCAACTTTTGCGGCTGCATTAATTAGTACATCAGGTTTTACATCTGAAATAAGTTTTTTTGTTTCTTCGATAGAAAACAAATCAGTATCTTCTCTTGTAGATTTAATTAATTTACCTACTTTTGGTGATACATCTAGATTTCGACATACCGCAGATCCAACGAGACCATTACCACCTAAAACTAAAACGTTTAACTCAGACATTATCTTTATTCAATAATAACTATTACAGATTTAAGTTATGATTTTTCACTCTTTAAATTAAAACAAATATAAATATTGATTGTATTTTATAATTGAGCTATGAAAGACACTCTTCCTTATTTAATCAATCTACCTCCTTTTATGCAAAAGGACACAGACTTAGATTCCTTAAATGTATTGAAGAAATCTTTATTTGTTATTAAAGGTAAATTAGTAGGATTTATAGTAAACAAAACAGATGGAAAATTGTTTTGTTCTTTAATTAATCTTTTGTTCAGAGCAGATGGGAAAATATTTTATGAGGATGGAAAGTATTATAAAATAAGTAAAAATAAAGATAACATTTGTTATCCAAATAAAAGAATACTCCGATCAGTAGTTGACTATAAATCAAATCTAGACCGTCTATTTTTAACTTATTGCTTGCATAAAGTAGATTTTGACAAAGAGAATGTAATTGTTGATTGTGGATCTAATGTTGGTGAATTATCAAGAGCATTAAAGTTAAAAAATATTAATTTTAAGTATTTTGGATTTGAGCCTGACAAAGAGACCTTTGAATGTCTAGAAAAGAATTGCTCAGATGATTCGGTTGAATTATTTAACAAGGGATTATCAAACATAGAAGGTGTAAATAAATTTTATCTCGATAACTTTGGTGGAAATTCTTCATTGGTGTACTTTGGAGAAAATAATTTTATCGAAATTGAAACTTCAAGACTTGACAGTTTTAATTTTGGAAAAATTAAACTGCTCAAGATTGATGCAGAAGGCCATGAACCAGAAGTTTTAATAGGAGCAAAAAATCTTTTTGAAAAAATTGAATATATTTCTATTGATTTTGGTGCTGAAAGGGGTACTAATGAAGAAATGACAATTGTTCCCGTAAATAAAATGCTGTATGACAACAATTTTAGTCTCGTTGCATTTAGCGAATATAGATTTGTAGGTTTATATAAAAATAACAAAATTCAGGAGTAAATTACTTTGAATGATAAATGGCTAGAGGGTCTTCACGAAAGAACAGTAAATTTTTTAAACTCAATTAAAAAAGAAGAAAATAGTTTTACATTCTATCCTTTAAAAAAAGACTTTACAGAGGTTGGAGGAAAGCTAAATCTAGGATTTAGTTGTTATGCGCTTAAATTGTTTCATATATTAAATATCTGGAATGAACTTGATGAAAAAGATTCAAGTGGGTGGAAGCTCTACTTAAATAGTTTTCAAAAAAATTATAAATCTTATCCATTAAATTCATTTATTGATGATGAGTTTTTAAATGGCTATGAAAAATTAGAATTTTCACAAAATGTTAAATTTGAATTAAAGAAACTAATCAACATGGTTTCAAAAAAAAATTATGAATTGAAAAATCAAAAGATTGCAACTTCGATAAGGGCAGAAACGAAACAAGCAATATCAAGTTTATATGAGGTAGAATCTACAAACTTGAAACCTTATATTGATTTCCCAAAAAAGCCTAAAGATATAGAAGACTTTTTAAGTGGATTAGATTGGAACTTACCATGGTCTTCCGGGGCTCAGTATGCTGGAATTTGTGTATTTGCTCAAACACAACAATATGAAGAAAAAGAGATAACAATAAATTACCTTAGAGAATTTTCTGATAAATTGGTAAATACGGAATATGGAATATATCAAAAAGGCAAAATAACAAATTCTAGTGAAACAATAAATGGAGTAATGAAAGTATTAACTGGTCTTGACTGGATTGATAAAGAAATACATTTTCCTGAGAAATTAATTGATCTATGTTTAACTAGTAAACCATCACAAGAGGGGTGTGATTTAGTTGACATTGTTTATGTACTCTATCGGTGCTCTCTTCAAACAACTTATAAAAGAGATGATGTAATAAATTATTTAAAGGATTTAATATCTTTGATTAAACACCATAGTTTTGAAGATGGAGGTTTTTCTTATTTTATTAATAAAAGTCAAACCCATTATTACGGCTTGAAGATCTCGAATGGGCCAAATTTACCTGATCTTCATGGTACAACTCTACTAGTTTGGGCGTTATCAATGATTTTTAATACGATTAACCCTGATGAGTCAAACTGGAATGTGTTAAAACCCTAAATTACTTATATCCAATAATTAACGAATGGGGAATATGATAATCATACTTTTCTATTTTAATTTTATAGTTATTTAAAATCTTTACATTTTTAAACCCAATAGTTTCCATCATTAGTTTTACTGAGTCATTTGTGTATCTAAAGAAATTACCTCCTGCTCCTGTGTACTCTAGTAAAGCTTTTCTTCTTTGAAAAAAAGATGATTTGATTGTATTTGAAATATCAATAATACAAAAGTTGTTTGTCTTAAAATATAATTGTTCTATTGCAGTTATGGGATCTCTCAAATGTTCGAGTAATGAACCACAGAAAGTAACATCAAAATTATCGAATTTTGATAGATTGTAGATAGAGCCATATTCAAAATCTATGTTTAAACCTAAAACTTTTTTTATAAAAAGATATTTATTTGAATTTTCTAAACCTAATTCTTTATATTCTCCAGAGAGAAGGTCAAAGTCGTTATGTGATTCATATTTTGCTGAATATTCATTTTCGAAAGAATTAAGAACTTCAAAAGCAATAGAGCTGTCATATTTATTAATATCGACCCCTAATACATAGTCTGCCCCAAGCTCTTCTACAAAATATTTAGAAAAGAAACCATCTGAACAACCAACGTCAAGTATTTTCATGTTGTCTAATTTTGGAAATGATAGTTCATTTACAAGACTTGTGTAGTCGTATGTTCCTTTAGTTTTTATATTATTTATCTCAAACGTGTGATACCAGGTACCTAATTGAAGAATCTTATTAATTGAGTCTAGGTTTTCCATTATCTACGAATAATAACATAATAATTTTTTAGAATTCTTTATCAATTTATAGTTAATTTATTCAAGACTCTTACGTAAAAGAAATACAGTTTTTTATTCAAACTTTTTATTTTGTACTTAAGCTTTAATTTATTAACTAGGTACATTGTTTGTATTTTTTTTGGTTTCGAAGTAAATTTTATATTTGTTGAGCTAATTTCAGTTTGTCTAATTTTATTAATCCACCAGTTAATATTTAGTTTTTCTAAATTTATTTCTTCAAGGTTTAAGTTACTTGAAAACTCATTTAGTAAATCAAGATTTATTTCATCATAAGAATTTACAAATAAAATTGGAAGCCCTTCAAGATTATTATAAGTTTTATGTTTTTTAATTATTGGAATACATCCTGAATAAAGTGATTCATATATTCTGTGAGTATCAATTCCATTACCCCATGGACATAAAACAAACTTATATTCACTTAGATCTTTTTTATAACCCTCATTATTTAGAATTGGGTTTTTAATAATAGACCATTCTTTATTCTTGAATTTCTCGTAAAGTTTTGCTCTCTCCTTGTAATTTGTATTTTTATTGAAATTGATATAAAGGGCATGTTTTTTTTGTTCAAAATTGTTGTTATCAAAAGGATTATCAAAGTCATTAAACGATAAGTTTTTCTTTGAGAATGGATTTGATAAACCAAGTGGTATAGGAATTAAATCATCTCTATTGACATTTATATTGATAGCGTACCAAGTTGAGATACATGATGGTTTTTTTCTATACAAATTATTTTGAATAATCCTATCTGATTGATTAGAAATTAATTTTATATTTTTAAACTTACATTCTCTAACCTTTAAGAAAAATTCTTCTAACAAATCTGAGTGGCAATAAACAAGATCATTTTCATAGAGTGTGAATGTATCTAAAGAAAAAGTAATTGAAGAAAATTGATCATTTATTGTTTTAAAAATAATTTTTTTGTTTTGACTACTAAATGTGTTGAATTGTTCCTCAGAAACCGATTGGGAAAATATTAAATCACAGTTTTCAGCAAAATTGTTAGAAAATATTATTTCTTGGTTCATTTGTTTATTTATAAAACTCAGTTTATGTCATTCCATTATATATTTTTATAATTAACATTATTTTGAGTGATAAATTTTCTTTACTGTTTTGATAAAAATTATAGAATACAAGGTAATAATTCAATATTTTCATTGTTAGAAAATGTGACAGAAAAAATTAATATTTTTATCATTCATTCAGACTCAGAAGATACAGGTTTTCTTGATACAAAAATTCTTGAACATAAAAACCTAAATAATATCTTTTTAAAAAAATTTAAGGGAACACATGACTACCCGAATCTTGAGGAAGTACATGTTTCCTCAGCAACCTATTTTCGATTATTCTTATCTGATTATATTGATAACACAATAAATTCACTTATATATCTCGATGCTGACTTTATATGTGTAAATGATCCAGTTCCTGTCCTAAAAAATAAAATTAATTTATTATCAAAGTCAGACTCAATTATTGCTTGTACTACAGAATTTGGGCTTGATTCACCAGAGAATTTAAATCGGTTTGGACTTGATCCGGTCAAGTATTTTAATGCAGGTTTTATGATTATCGATTATCAAAAATGGAATAAATTTAATACCTCAGCAAATTTAATAGATAAATTAAATCAAAACTCTTTTAATTTAAAATACTGGGATCAAGATTTATTAAATATTCATTTTTATGGAGACTTCTTAGAATTAGAAAAAAATCTAAATTATCAATTTCAATATATTTTATCTAAAAAAACTGAGAGTAGTTACGAAACAAAAGAAGAAATATTTTTCATTCATTATTCAGGAAAATTTAAACCCTGGTCTGTAAGAGGTGCTTTAGAGAAAAACTCAGATCCTTATCATGATACTTATAGAAGAATAAATGGGAAAAAATATCACATTTATAACAATTGGAAAATGAATACCTTCAAACAGTTACTCACAATAGTTTTTAATGGAGAAATCCTCTCAGCTCGATATCCTCTAAGCCTTTTTTATTACTCTGTAATTTCACTTTTTCTTCGAAAAAGTAAAAAGCTTTAATATTTTGAGCTTTTTTTAAGGAATATGTAGGTAAATGGTAATAGAACAAAGAAAATATTTAAGTAGGGTACGGGTAAAGGAAATTGATTATTTTTAATATCATCAAAATATTTAAGACATTCCTCCATAGATGACACATTTATAATTTGATTATCATCTAATGAAAATATTTCAATAGTATCTGCGTTTACAAATACTTCTAATTCACCATTTACTAATTCAATCCTTGATTCTTTACTATAAGTTACATCACATAATTTATTTACTGAATCAGTACAATCTGAATCAACATCAAACAAACTATTATTCAATTCACACAATAATGATGTTTCATTTTGAGTTGAAATGAGATCATTTCTTAAATCATTTACTTCTTTTGGAAAACCAAGTAAATAAGAAACTGTAACTATATAAATTAATACAAACAGGTATTTTGAAAAATTCATTTTGCTTAGATAGTTAATAGTTACAAAAGTAAAACTCAATGAAAGAAAAAAAGAATAATAATAGGTTTTAACCATGTCACCACTAGTTGGATCAAATTGTATAAATAAAGAAATAAACAGCATTGTGAGAGAACCAATAAAAACAGAAGTAGTGTATTTTCTGTATCTTTTATGTGTAAAAGCAGAAACAATAAGAAAGAAATAAAATACAATAGTTAGCAATAGGCCTATATGAGCTCTGTCTTTAGAATTATTTAATACGTGCCTATTTTGTTTAAAACCACTTTCATCGTTATTCCAATATATATTGAAATAATCCCCAAAAGTATCAAGTAAAGTTATACCAATAAAAGAATCTTTATGGTTGTTTGAAAATGGATTAGTATAAATTCTTACGGGATCAATATTATAAGCGAAACTCATTTCAGCATTGTTCTTATATCCCTCAGGTGATTGATGTTGAAAAGTATATAAACTATTATGTGATTGACTTTCAATAAAAATACCAGCGGTAAATATCGTTCCAAGAATAAAAATTACAATAAGTTCTCTTTTGTTTATTTTTAATAAGTGTGTGTAGTTTAAAATAAGGTATATAAAAATCATGAGGGATACAGTTGCTTTCGAATTTACAATTATTGAGAGAAGAGGTATTGAAATTAAAAGATATTTGTAATCTTTTTGTTCTTCATACTTTTTAATTAAAAATAATACCCATGGCAACAAGCTAAAACACAATATTTCAGGTTTGAAAATAAGTCGAGTTGCAAGCATAGGAGGAAAAAAATTCAAACATGTAAATGTTAAAAAGATTGCATTTGATTTAAATCTATATTTTTTTAATAGATAAAACATACCTAACAATCCAAATACGTAAAAGATAAAATTACCTATTTGTAACGTATTGCTAAGGAATTCATCATAAAAAAATAAAAATCTATCCCCATCTCTTAATTTTGTTATCAATGAAATAACGAAAAAGTAGAATACACCTTGTTCAAGATTAGTTACGTCATGAAATCCATAAAAATATTCAATATATACTTTGTATCTATCAAAGTCAGGACCAGAAGTAGAAATGTAATATAAATTACCAAGACTAAAGGTGATAACGGATGAGCTTATAAATAACAGTAAAGGGATTACATTATTGGTTTTCAAACTATTTATAAATTTCACAATAACCTAAATCAAATTCTGGATTTAAATAAGGATCAATTTTTATACAAGTATATAGATTTTCTACATTACTATTTCTGATTAAATTTAAATCACTTATTACAAAATGGTTTGGTTTTTCATCATCAATCTCTTTTTGGACTGAATATGTATCACAGAATTCTCTATCAGCAAATTCGCCACTATATCTTCCAATTCTCATACTGTTTATTTTTCCACCCATATCTAAATAATGCATTGAAAATATTAAAGGATCGTCAACATAGTAAAGATTTTCTTTATGAAAACACCTTTCGTCAGGCAAAATATAAAGAATCCCATTATCAGGATTTATAATATTTTTTGATTCATCGATTAAATGTATTGGTTTTTCCAAGTCATTAAACCAATATTTTTCGTAGTTATTATATAAATTACTAATGTCAGTTAACTGAAATAAAGAAATCAAAATAAATAAAAAAATCGAAATATTTTTTTTCAATTTTGCAATTGTGATTAATATGCAAAAAAACAGTGAGTAATAAAAAATCCAAGAAAACCTACCATTTGATCTAAAAACACTAATAATTTCTCTAAAAATTATTGGATACTCAAATTCAAATATCTGTTTATGAGCAATTTTCCAATGATTTCCAAAAGATAAAAGTAATAAAACTAACGAACTGACTACAAGGGTTTTATATGTCCTTAATTTGTTTACTAAATAACGAGGTTTTACTAAAAAAACGAATAAACTCAATATTATTCCCAAACCTAAATATGCATAACCTTCATGATCATATTTAATGTAAGGTTCATAGCAAAAGAATCTATCATTAATAAAGCCAATTGGATATCTACTACAAAAAAATGAATTAAATTCAGCACTCCACCTTCCTCTATAAGAATCCGCATTATTTACATACTTAAATGGTGAATAAATAAAAACAAAATAACTAATAATAATGAGTAAATATGTTGCCAGACCTTTAAGAGCATTCTTTGTGTTTTTTGTATAAATAAGTTTTATAAATAAAAAACCTAAAAAAACAGAAAGCATAAAAGTGATATAAGGTTGAACAAAAAGAGAAAACCCTGTAAGAATTGAAAACTTAATAAAGTTTTTACTATCAATTTTTTCAGTTAATAAGTAGTAATATAAGCATCCAATTATTATCCAATGAGAACTTAAAGCAATATGATAAACCATTCTATTTATCATCAGTGGATTAGTTATAACCAAAAAAATAGATAGAAAAAAAACAATTGGATTTTTAATCTTAAAAGCAACAAGTATTTTTCCTGTAAAAATTGCACTAAGCACAAAGCAAATAAGGTACCAAAAAGGAAATGGATTAATAAAATATATACCAAAAATTGATTTTATTATTTTAATTGGCAACAAATATGCAGGAATAAAGTTTAATAAAATAATTGAAAAGTCTTTTTGAGGGTAAATATTATCTACTTCAGAAAGAGGAAATTGCCAGCTACTATTCATAAATGCCTTATAGCTTGTCATGTCAAAAATATGATCAGCAAAGTAAAAGAAGCCAGTCATATTTGTGAAGAATTCCAATGTAAATATTAAGAAACAAGCGACTATAGAAGATACAAATGCTACAAATAAATAATTTTTAGAATTTATCTCTGAAGTTAAAATTAATTTTTCTTTTGAAATAATTTACCTTTTTATAATTATTTTAATCAAAATTTTTAATAGGATTATCCTGTTTATTGATGATATTAAACATCAAGAATAAAAAATTTTTTAACTAGTGATTATAAATTAAATCATATTTACCGGAGTTTTAGATGAGTAAAGATTTTTGGAACGATAACATGCCACCTGGATATTATGACAAAATTTTAAAAGATGGTTTACAAAAATCAAGGGGAATCCAAGCTAACTGGCACAATATAACATTTACTAAAATTCAGAAATTAATTCATCCAAATGATAAACACTTAGATTACGCCTGTGGGCCAGGAACTTTTATTGGCCTCTATCTATATAAAAATTCACAAGGTGTTGATATATCAGATGGACAAATCCAATTTGCTAAAAACAATTATGGGGATAAAGGAAAATTTATCACAGTAACTGAATTTTTGGAATCCAATGAAGAGAAAAAATATGACAAAATCACTGTTCTCGGTTTATTAGAGTTCCTAGAGGATGAAGATAATTTTGAAATTTTAAAAAATTTATATAATCGCCTAAATAAGAACGGTCAGTTGTTACTTACAACGCCAAACTATAGAAGTTTTATGTATTTTTTGGAAAAAATTCTAAATAGGTTTGGGGAAGTTGGTTATAAGAATCAACATATAAACAGATTTACTGTACCAAGTGTAAAAAAGTTTATGAATGATTCAAATTTTCAAAATGTTAAGGTTAGTAAATTTTTAAATTTTGGTATAGTATTTTCTATTTTGAGCATAAGTTTTGGACAGTATATTGAAGAATTGATTGAAAGAATATTCAATGGGTTTTTTGGTTATTTATTATTAATCAAAATTACTAAATAATCAAAAACATATCAATTTAATTACTTTCAAAATGTTATCATCAATTAACGTGAGTTCTAATATATCAAGCCTTAGCATTGTTTTACCAACAATTAACGAATCCGAGAATCTAAAAATTTTAATTCCCGAAATTACAATGGTTATTCAAAGTATGGGATTAGAGAATTACGAAATTCTAGTTGTCGATGATGGTTCCACAGATACTACATTTGAGTTAGTCGAAGAACTCAGAATAAATGATCATAATCTCAAACTTATTAAGAGAACTAAAAATCCATCACTCCCATTATCTATTTTGGAAGGAATAACAAAATCACAATCAGAGTATGTAATGTGGTTAGATGCTGATAACTCTATGAATGCAAAGTCTGTAAAAAAGTTAATTGAACAAATTAATGAAAAAAAAGATTCGGTTGTAATTGGTTCCAGGTTTACGGAAGGTGGAGGTTACAAAGGTGTGAAAGACTTAAGTGAAACATCGATATTTAGTGCAATGAGAAATGTCAATGATTCAAATGATTCTGTTTTAGGAATGATTGCTTCAAACTTATTTAATAAATTCTTAATAGCTGTATTAAACCTTGGAGTTAAAGATATAACTAGTGGTTTCATAATTGGAAAAAAAGAAGTATTCAATGAAGAACCATTTTTAATAGCGGATTATGGTGATTATTTTATCTACCTCGTAAATGATCTAAGAAAAAATAAAGTTGACATAATAGAGGTTGGTTACATTTGTGAAACTAGAATATTTGGTGAAACAAAGACGGCATCAAGTATTGCCCAGTTATTCAGACGAGGTATTCCCTATCTAAAGGCAGTTGTTCAATGTAGAATAGATGGGTATGGAAATAAGAGACAAAAAAAATAACTTATTAGCTTTAGTAATAAGAGATAACGAAATTGTCAAAGAAAAGCATTTTGCAACAGAAAACCATTATGATTTCCAACTTGCTGCTTTTAATTTAAAAAATAAGACTGTAATAGAAACACATATCCATAATGAACAAAACAGAAATATTAAGACAACATCTGAAGTTCTTATAGTTTTAGAAGGGGAATTGAGGGTTGAAATTTTTGATTATGAGCTAGATTTAGTAGAAACGGTGAATATTTTTCAACACGATACAATAGCATTGTTTGGTGGAGGTCACGGCATTGATGTAAAACAAGATACAAAGTTTATTGAAGTCAAACAGGGCCCATATGATCCAGAAACAGACAAAAAAAGATTTTAAATGATAAAAGTTTTTGAACCTAGATTATCATTTTCTGATAAATTAGCTGTATTTAGTTCAATAATGAAAAATGAAATTTCTGGTAGTAGCCCAATAGTTAAAAAATTTGAAGAAAATACAGCCAAAGAGTTTGATAGAAAATATGCCTCCGCTGTTTCGAATGGATCTGTAGCATTAGATCTGGCATTTCAATCATTAGATCTTTCTGATGAGGATGAAATAATTATTCCATCATTCACAATAATTTCAGCTTTAGCAGCTGTTATAAGATCTGGTGGAAAACCAGTATTTTGCGATGTTGATCATAAAACTTGGAATATGACCATAGATAGTGTAAAAGGGCTAATAACTAAAAATACTAAGGCTATACTTCTTGTCCACACTTATGGGTTACCTGCAGATGCATCAGAAATTGAAAAACTTTGTATAGAAAACAATATTGAGCTTATCGAGGATTCAGCAGAAGCACACGGTCAATTTTATGAAAATAGAAAATGTGGGTCATTTGGCAAGATCTCAACAATGAGTTTTTATGCAAATAAGCATGTTACCTCAGGCGAGGGAGGAATGATACTTACAAACGATGAAGATATATATAAATTAATAAATCAGATGAAAAATTTAGATTTTTCTCAAGATCGCTTTAAACATAAAAATTTATATTGGAATTATAGGTTAGGTGGTCTTCAAGCAGCACTTGGAAATTCACAGTTAAACAACATGAGGAAAACAATTAGTCAAAAAATTGAACAAGGTAATTATTACAATGAATTATTAAAAGATTATTCAGACATTCTACAAATTCCTGAGTTGTCATATAAGGGATCTGTAAACCACTATTGGGTTTATGGCATTGTTCTAAAGAAACAGGACATAAGAGACAAATTGATAAACGACTTAATGAATCAAGGGATAGAAACAAGGCCTTTCTTTCACCCCCTTCATTTACAAGATGCCCTCCCCAAAAAATTTTCAAATAATTTGAAACTACCAGTCTCTGAAAATATAGGAAAAAATGGTTTATATCTCCCACTTGGGAATCATTTAAAAAAAAGTGATCAAAATTTTATTGTGAAAACACTTTTAAATACACTCATTTAAAGTTATTTATCAGCTTCTTTAATAACTGTATAACCAAAAACAGTCGAAAATCTTGGATTGATATATTCAAGATTTGTACATTCTAAATTTATCCAACATCTATCACCATTTTCAGGACCAACACCCCAGTGTTTGTTTTCAATATAATTAATTTCACTTAAGTTAATTTTTATTGAATCAATAGGTGATCTTATAAAACTTTTGTGAGAATTTAATGGAACTAATAAAATATTTGATATAAGCACTAAAGTTAGAAACATTAATTTGAAATTGTTATGTGTTAAAAATTTTATTCCTTTAATTTTAAAACTCTCGCTCATATTTATTGCAGAAACTGTGATCAAAAAAACTGGAATTAAAAATCGTGGAAGTGGAGATGTAAATATCAGTGCAATAAAACAAATTGTTAGAAAAATATAAACATAAAAATTTTCTCTTGAGATTTTGATCTTTCTTTTTAAAAATAATAAATTTAAAATATAAATTATTAGAAATGAAGTTATAAAATTAAGTAAAATATTCCTATTTTCAACAACAGCATACCAACTCGTAAACCAATTTATAAATCCATCATTTACTAAAAACGCTTTATTAAATATTTTTGTCTCAATATAAAAATCGTTAAATAATTTGGGGGTAAACCAATTTAAATTTTCAATACAGGTTTGAGAGACCGGAAAAACTATACAACCAGATAAAAGTAAACTTTTTAGAGACCAAGATATCAAAACAAAAACTTGTATGTAAAAAGTTCTTGTTTGTTTTATTATTTTCAAAATCTTTTCTTTATGTACAAATAAAAGATATATATATGGAATTATTAAAAGTGCTCCAAATACTTTAAGTTGAAAACAAAATAAAACAATCCAGTTTAAATATAAAAAGTCTGTTGATTTAATTTTTTCACTTGAGGATAATCTAAAAATTAACAAGAATCCTGTAAAAAAGATAATTGAAAATGTTATATCTGGTTTACCAACTCCTTGTATATAAATAAATCCATTTCTTCCTCCACCAAATCCAAAATTGTCTAAAATTGAGAAAATTAAAATATTTACTGAGATAACTTTATCGATTAGATTTTCACTATAGATAAATAAGTGAACTAAAAAAGTATAAAATGCAGCAATTGAAGCAAGCTGTACAAAATGTAACAAAATAAAATTGTTATCTAACCACAACAGTGAAGAGATATAGTCGTTAATTGAGCCTAAGCCAAAAGGCTGAAATATATTTGATAGCCCAAGGACAATTTTTTCCTTTTGTAGCCAATTTTGAAAATTTAAGTGATAGTATCCAGAATCATAATGGAACCCAATATTGTACGATGAAATTGAGAGGATTGATGGAATTATTATGTTTGTAATAAACTTTGTAGTTTTATCTTTAATATCGAGTTTGTAAAACAAATTAATTACTAAAGGTAGCGTAACAAAAAAAAATGGAATTATTGAATCAAGTTTTATAAAAAAGTTCAAAATGAACCCAAGATTTCCTAAAACAATTAATCCAAAAACTACATAAAAAGTTGAAACAGGAAAGCCTAATATCCGCTCCTTAATTTGTTTCTTTCTGTCTGTAATGAAATTAGGAAGTAGGAAAACTCCTCTCCCCAGAAAATATAAAAAATTATAAAAAAGAACATTTAAGAAAATTGTCATATGTTAAATAATAAGTTTAGATTGTATTTATTTTTCAAAAATACCAATCATCCAGATTTCATAGCGAATTGACATTCTGCATCTGCAACCTGATCTAAGTTATCTGTTATTTTTATCGTGAATAGATAATTTTCTTGCTCAATTTTTGCACTATTGTTTAATTCGTATGAATATATGTGATTTTCAAAAGGATCTAAAAATTTATAGTTTTTTGAATTTACTCTTGAATTTACTTTATATGATACAACTACATCCGCTTCTTGTAATATTTTTATGTCTACTTCTTGAATACTGCCACTTCCAGTATTTATTTCATAATCGAGAATTAATGTATCTTCAATATGAACATTAGTAGGACAGTTTAAAAAATCTACATTTGGTTTTATGTAACCATTTTGATCAGTATCTAAATTATCTGAACAAGAAATCAAAAATAATAAAAATATACAAAGTGTAAAAGTTTTTTTATTTCTTTTCATGATTTAGGTGATAATTATAACAATTAAAAAAAGCCAAATTCCATATTTGATAATAAATAAAATTTTATTTTTTTTTGATTAGTATCTTTTAAATATGCTTTTATTATTTAGATTTGTTGGTTTGTTTATATTAAATTTTTTTACTATAAATCAAAGTGTTAGCATTGATACCCAACAATTACTTGAAGATTTAAGACCAATAATTGATTTAAGTGAAAGCGAAGTTATTTTTACTTATTACTTAATTTGCTTAACTGTATCTTTAGTTACATTAGTTTTGATACATACATTTAAACCTTTCATCGAAATATATCTATTGCATTATTTTCGCTTTAGTTTCTATATTTTGGTTAATTTAATATCCCTATCTTCGGTATATATTATTTTTAGAGTTTATGGATATTCACGATTATATTTATTAATTTATGTTTTAACATCCTCTGTTTTTTTAGTTCTGTCAAAAAGAATTATAAGTAATTGAAAAATATGGGAACAAAATGCAAATTTTTCCATATTTAAATTATTTTCTAATTTATGTAATTTTTTATATTTATTTTTATTTTATAGGTAGGTCATTTCACATTTTGGAAAATAGAATTATTTTTAAATCATCCAGCATTCCTAATAAAGTAATTTTCACTAAATCAAATTACCTATATCCAATAATTGGATGTGCATTCGTTGGAAATTTTTTAATCTTAATAAATTTCTTTTTTGGACTTGAGAACAATTTGACCTATTTTTTACTTATTTTGTTGTTAATTCCAAATTTTCTAAAAATAGATAAATTTAGTTTTAATATAGACTTTCAAAAGTTTATAAACTACTTTTTAATTCCTGGAGTTTTAATTGTCAGCACGTTCAACACTGGTTGGCATTATGATGCAGGATTTTACCATTTAAACCATCAACATTGGCTTCAACAGTCAAACATAATTGAAGGAATGGTGAACATACACTGGACTTTTGGAATGTCCTCAATTTATGAATACCTCTCAGCAATTTTATGGTTTGGAAATAATTTCTTTTTATTGCACTTTCTCAATTTATTATTTATTCATTCCTTTTATATTGTTTTATTAGGAGATATCTTAAGTGACAATAAAGTTCTTAAAAATTCATCATTTTTTCTACTAGTGTTTTCACTGCTGGATAATTTTGGTATTTATGGTGGTAGGAATGGTTTTTTATTCATTCAAGGCGTAACAAAGCAAGACACTTCTGTGGCAATATTATTTTTATTGATTTCAAGGTCCCTTCTTATTCATTTAAAAGATAAAAATGTAAATTTTAAAGATATTTCTTTAATTTCATTTCTAACCTTATTTAGTCTACAGATAAAACTTAGTAGTTTTCCAGTTGCGTTATTTTTAATTTATTTTTATTTTGTTTTAATTAAGAACCAAAAGGTAAAATTTAAAAAGTTGTTTAATGTAAATTTAATAACAACAATCTTTGCAGGCATTTGGATCGCCAAGCAATACATAACAACCGGTTGTTTTATTTTTCCAGTAAATTTCTCTTGTTTAAACAATTTTGATTGGTACTTGCCAGGTTCTACTTTAGAGTATGAATTAGCAACAAGAAATTGGAGTTACTCGTTATCTTTATATGATTACAAACTATCTGATTGGATTTCAGGATTTATTTCAGTAGAAGAAAATTATGCAATATTAATTAATTTTTTATTATCGCTTATGTTTTTGCTTTTTATAAAAATTGTATTTTTTAAAAAAACACATATTGATAACAATTTAAAGATTACAGTATTTTTATTTATTTTAATAAATATAATCTATCTTGTTCTTTACGGTCCTACGCCACGTTACTTAATGGGAATAATGCTGGTAATAATTTCCCTACTAGGATTTTTTGTAGATGAATCTAAATTTAAAAACCTATTTAATTTTGCAGGTATTTCACTAGTTATTCTTTCGGTTGCATTATTAGTCAGATCAACTAGCTACGTTGCAATCTTTGGCGATAATGCTTCTGAATTATTTGATCCACGACCAATTGCTAAGTATGTAGATCGTGGCAATGGATGGGTTGGTCCAGATATTGGGGACCAGTGCTGGATTAATCTCGAATGCACTATGACCAAGAGTGATATCACGATTGAACAAGATGGAATTTTTAAAAAAGCGATTAGGAATTAGTTTTAGACAATTAGTTATTTTTAAAATAAACGAAGTAAGTAAAACGTATTCCAAGATAAGCAAATATAACAGTTAAAATTACTTGAGTTGGAGTGTAACTAGAGTCAAGAATGTCAAATACTGGCCAAGCAAAAGTTACAAAAATAAGTAAAACACTTAACTCTTTTTTATATTTCATAATTTCATAATAATTGATTAGTCAATATGTAAAGATTTCTGAAAAACCTTTGTGGGCGCTGCAGGATTTGAACCTGTGACTTCTTCCTTGTAAGGAAAGAACCACTAAATACTAGGTAGTATCAGAGAGTATCAATTCATAGAGTCAATGAACTCAAGCTCTTTTAAAAAGATATCAGAGGCTATCAGAGAGTATCTACAGTTTTAGAAAATTTTGGTGTCTTTTAGGTGTCTTTTAAAATTTTTTGTGCCTGAGATCTAACAGCTTTTCTTTCATCATTCTTTAACTGTCTTGCGATACTTATAACATTTGACTTCAATATTTCGTCTGAATTGGATAATTTTTCTAGAAGTTTTAAACCTTGAGCAAGTATCATCCAGTCTTTACTATTTTCCACCCAACTCATTGCATTTTTACTAATAACTTTGTATTCTTTATCGTCAAAATATGAAATGAAATCATAATAAATTGTAATAAGCCCAAGTTTGACTACATTATGTTCAGACTCTGAAAACTCATCTATGAATCTTTTTTTATTTTCAACAAAAATATGATTATCACCTTTTATTATTCTTTTTGTTGCATTCATAGCTCTCATTGCAACTAAAGAATTGTTAGAAAAAAAACATAAGAATAATTTATCAATTTCTTTTATATTGTTTTGAATATGTTCTACTACTTTTAACGTCTCTCCAAGTGAGTTTTGTTTTCCTTTGCTTAACTCAAATTCAAAATCTAATTCCATAACTAAATGTATATTACCAAATGAAACTCTACAGAAGCGGTGTCTTTTAGGTGTCTTTTGAGTATATATATGTAAAGATTTCTGAAAAACCCTTGTGGGCGCTACAGGATTTGAACCTGTGACTTCTTCCTTGTAAGGAAAGAACCATTAAATACTAGGTTGTATCACAGAGTATCAATTTATAGAGTCAATGAAATTAAGCCCTATCAAAAAGATATCAGAGGTTATCAAAGAGTATCTACAGTTTTGAATAATTTGTGGGGTTTTTGTGGGGTTAAGTAGTTAAGAATTAAATTTTTTGTAGGATTCTTCTCTAGCTTCTAAGGACTCCCAATTGTCTTCCAACTCACTAGAAAAATTACAATAATTAAATATCGCTTCCATATAATTTTCAACCGCTTGAGCATCTGCTACTGTATTTCTTTTAATAATGTAATAAAAATCTATAAAGTAATAAATTGGTAAATCATCAGCAATATGGTCATCTATACCTTCTTCAATAAACTCACACTCAAGATTTATATATTCAATTATTTTTTCTTCATCAAAATCTATATTTTCTAATTCGTAAAGAATTTTATGCTCTCTAATTGCATCATCTTTATACTCAGTTTGATAATTTGTACACGATACGATTAGCAGTAAAAAAAGTAAATACTTTAAGGTTTTTTTCATTAATTCTTAATTAATATTAATCAATTTTACAAAGCTTATATGCAATTAAATATTTACTAATCTTTACATTCCATCTCTACAAAACCAGTGATTCCACCAAAAAGATTTGGATAAAGTACATAGTCAGTTAAAATATCAACACATTTATTTAACTGAATAAGACTTTTATATTGATACCAAGTATAGTTAATTGATCCTACCTTGTGGATTCTGTCCCAAAGTGAGTCTACCCGCAATTCAAGTGTTTTTATTTTACTTATGTCCTGTATCTGTTTGGAACTTAAGCCAGAATCTTTTCCTGGTTCACCTTGTGGACCAGTAGGACCTGTATCTCCTTTTGGACCTCTTGGTCCTGAAGGAATATTATCTATATTATTTTCAAGAGAAGTGATATTTGCTTCAAGAGATGTGATATATGCTTCAAGAGAAATGTTCAAATTTTTATTTGATTCTTCTAAATTTTTAATTTCTATATTTTGAGATGAAATCTTTAAATTATTTTGATAAATAAAAAAAATACATATAAATATCAATATGAATTGAATAATTAATATGTATTGAAAATAATTTTTTTTCATATCAAATAATAATTTTTATATTTATAAATTTATCTTAGAAAATTTGTGGGGTTTTTGTGCGGTTAAATAACTAGAATTTTCTTTATGGTCAATAATGATTATTTAGACATTGAACTACCACTTCTTTATATTCATATCCTTGCAGGGTTTATTTCTTTAGGTATTGCATATTTTCTTTTGTTTATTAAAAAAGGCAATAAAAGACATAAAAAATTAGGGATGATTTATGTATATGGGATGTCAACTATTTTTGTGACAGCAATTCCACTAAGTTTGTTAGGTGAGTTTAACCCATTCCTGTTTGTTATTGCTATCTTTTCTTTTTACTTAGCATTTTCGGGATATCGTCAGGGAAGAGATAGAAATGGAGCACGAGAGAAAATAGATAAAGTGCTAGGTGTATTCATTACCACTACTGGCATTCTTTTTTATTCTATGGCTATAAGTTTATTTTTAATCAAAGATTCTATGTGGATTACCTCTATACTTTTTGGGTCTATAGCTCTAGCTTTAGGTTTTAATGATTTTCGTCGTATGAAGATAGTCGAGCGACCAAATTTCTATGACAGAACTAATCTTCATCTAAATCTTATGCTTGCTGGAACTATTGCAACCACAACCGCGTTTATTGTGACTTTAGATCCGTTTGCTACACTTTGGTTGAACTGGGTTGCCCCAACTATTGTTGGAACCCCTATTATTATTTATTTCTCAAGAAGAGAGTTAGCTAAAAAAGCTTAAGCGCTATCTATAAATGTGCGGTTTTTGTGCGGTTTTTTGTATTTTCGTAGGGTAGATTTCTGAAAAACCTTTGTGGGCGCTACAGGATTTGAACCTGTGACTTCTTCCTTGTAAGGGAAGCGCTCTGCCGGACTGAGCTAAGCGCCCTTTGGTAAATTATATATTAAATATTTAAATAGATAGAAAATTAATTCTCTCGCAACTTTAAGGATAAGTGTATTTTCTTTTCTCTATTAATTTGTTATATCTCTAATAAACTATACAAAGTATGAAAAAAATTGTTATCACAGGGGGTCTTGGATATATTGGCATGGAGCTATGTAAAATTTATTCTGGCCAGTCAAGAACAAAAAATATAACAGTAATTGATAATAAATTTCACTCATCAAGAGTTGAACAATTAAAGAGATGGGGTATTAAGTATAGACAAATTGACATTCTTGATTCAAATAATCTTAATAAGGAGATCAGTGATGCTGATATCATTTATCATCTTGCAGGTATATCAGACGTTGCGACTGTCAAAGAAGATATAAATATTAATCATGAAAAGTTAGTTTTTGGAGTAGGAGTTGAAGGAACAAGAAACATAATTAATTTATCGTCAGAAAGTGCGAAAATAGTTTTTCCATCAACTCATGTAATATTTGAAGGTCTTAAAAAAGTTAAATATAATATCGATGAAACACATGAACCAAGCCCTGTTTTAGACTATGCAAAAGGCAAACTTGAATCAGAAAACGATTTAATCAAATCAAATAAAAATTTTGTAATTCTTAGACTTGGGTCTTTATATGGTAAATCTTTTGATTCTACTCGTTTAAATATAATGCCAAATTTATTTGCAAAAATCTCATCATTTAATGGAAAGATTACATTATATTCTGGTGGAAAACAGCTTAAAAGTTTAGTTTCTATAAATGATGTTGTGCGATGTATGGAGTTTGTTGGTGAAAATAAAAAAATTAACAAAGAGATATTTAATTGTGTAAATGAAAATTTATCTGTAAAAGATGTTGCAGATTTATGTAAAAAAATCAATAAGAAGACTGACCTGGTAATTACAGATGATCCTGTCCCAAACGAAGGATATACGTTAACTAACAAAAAAATCAGAAGCAATGGCTTTAAATTCTTATATAATGTTGAGGATTCTTTTAGAGAAATGATAGAATCTTGGAGCGATCAATCACAAGTATTATCAAATGAAATTATTGAATCCGGCGCTGATGAGTTTGTAGATGAAAGAGGAATTATTTCAAATTATTATGTAGATGATTCAATTAATATGATTGGCTACGTAGAGTCAAAAAAAGGTTCAATAAGAGGCAACCATTACCATCCTGTACAAACTCAGAAATGCTTATTAATCAAAGGAAAATATATAAGTGTTACAAAAGACTTATTAAACCCAAGTTCTGTTGTTGAAACTAGATTAATCAAGGATGGAGATCTTTCAACAATACCTCCCAATGTTGCTCATACAATGGTTTTTTTGGAGGATTCAGTTTTTTTAAATTTAGTCAATGGTGAAAGAGAACATGAAAACTATGGAATGACACACACTTTAAAATATGAATTAGTAGACACAAAACTAGGAGACCTTTTAATTAAAAGCTATAAAACTGATTGCAGAGTATGTGGAGGCGGTTTAAATCATTATTTATCATTAGGTCTTTCACCTTTGGCAAACAATTTAAACAATGAGAAAAAAGCAGATGATGAAATGTATCCACTAGATCTAAACTTTTGTAAACAATGTTTTAATTCTCAATTAAGTGTCGTAGTTCCACCAGAAAAAATGTTTGATACATATCTTTATTTATCATCTACTTCCGAATTGTTTAGAAGTCACTTCATAGATTTTGCACATAAATTAAAGAAAGATTTAAATCTTGATAAAAATTCAACACTTGTAGATATAGGAAGTAACGATGGAATATTCCTAGAACCAATTCAAGAACTTGGTATAACATCTGTTGGAGTAGAGCCAGCAAAAAATGTTGCAAAAATTGCAAATTCAAATGGACTTAAAACATTTACAGAATATTTCAGTGATAAAACAGTAAATAAGATAACAAAACAGCACGGTAAAGCAGATGTTGTTACAGCTTTTAACGTTTTTGCTCACAGTGATGGACTTAGAGATATTTTAGATAATGTAAAAAAGCTTTTAAAGAAAGATGGAGAATTTATTTTTGAAATACAATATTTACTGAGAACAATTAAAGACTTAACATTTGATAATATTTATCACGAGCATGTTAACTATTGGTGTTTACTATCTATACTTCATTTTTTCAAAGATTCTGAGATGAAGGTTTATAAAGTTGAAGAAGTTGATACTCATGGTGGATCATTAAGAGTTTATGCAACAATGAATAAAAATAAAAGAGCTCACAAAAGTTTGAGAGAATATATTGAATTAGAAAAGAAAAATAAACTGGATAAGATTGAAACTTATTATAAGTTTGCGAATGATGTGGAAAAAATAAAACTAAGCTCTTTAAAAAAAATTAAGGAAATAAATTTAAATAATAAAAAAATTATTGGATACGGAGCACCAGCAAAAGCAACAACTGTATTAAATTATTTTGGAATAAATTCTGATTATTTAGATTTTACAATTGACGATAATAAACTTAAGCAGGAAAAATTTATTCCTGGCACAGGCATTCAAATTAAAAATATTAATCGGGTTGATAAAGAAAGTTATGATTATGTTCTTGTTTTAGCATGGAATTTTTATAACTCTATTAAACTAAACAATCAAAAAAATTTCCCAAATAGTAAGTTTATTAAATTAAGGTAGTTAATTAATGACATGTAGTCCAAATGATAAAGATATTTCAGCTTTAGAGACAATTGCTGAACTGGAGCATTACAACGGATATACATTTGATCTTATATCTAAAAGAATTTCGGGAAAAGACATTTTAGACTTTGGTTCAGGGTTTGGACTTTTTTGCGAGTATATGGCACAAAGTGGCTATGAAATTGATGGATTTGAAATTAATAAGACAGCAGTTATCGAGTCAAAGAAAAGAGGTATAAATACATATTCTGAACTAAATCAAATTGATAAAAAGTATGAGTCAATTACATCTTCAAATGTATTAGAACATATTGAGGATGATGTAAGTACGATAAACGAAATGCGATCATTACTTATTGATAAAGGTATTCTTATTCTTTATTTACCAGCTTCACAAATGGTTTGGACAAAAATGGATGATGATGTAAATCACTTTAGAAGATATTCAAAAAAAGATTTACATTCAAAACTTAAATCAGCAAATTTTGAGGTACTGGACTCTAGATATGTAGATTTCATAGGATGGTTTACATTAATAATTTTTAAAATTTTTAATGTAACACCAAAATTTAATAGAAAGCTAATTATTTTTTATGATAGGTTCTTTTTTAAATTCTTAAAATATCTTGATATAATTTTTCAAAATATAATAGGAAAAAATATTCTTGTAGTGGCTAGAAAAAGTTAATCTAAAATAGTCTCTTTTTAAATATCATATAAATTACTTTAAAAACATGCCTCCCTCTAATCTTCTTACCTTCTTCAAAAGTTCTTCCAGAATATGAAATAGGCACTTCATAATGAATTGTAGAATTTTGAATTGCTAGAGACAGAATTTCAGCATGTTGTTCCCATCCATTTGATTTGATTTTTTCTATTTCTATATTTTCTTTTTTTATACATAAATAACATGAATAAATATCCGTGAAGGTTGTGTTGTTTAAAAGATTAAAAATTCCAGTGATTACACTATTGCCTAATTTGTGAAAGAAATTGTAAACTCTTACATATTGTGGGGATAAGTTCCTGCTACCAATTACTACTTCAGCGTCAAAATGCTCAATAGCATAGAAAATCTTAGAATAATCATTTGGTTCATACTCCAAATCTGCATCTTGAAAAAGAATATAATTTCCTGTTGCAATCTTCAATCCTTCCTTAATTGCTCCACCTTTACCTAAATTTTTACCCAGCTCTATAAAGTGAGTGTATAAATCATTTCTATTTGATAATAAATCTCGTGATCTATCAGTAGATCCATCATCAATAACTATTATTTCAAGAGAGAAATTTAGATTATTCTGTTTATTTACTTTTTCAAGTATCTGTATGACTGTATTTTCTTCATTAAAAACTGGTATTAATACTGAAATCTTCATTTGGTATAATTCTAATTATTTAAATGAAATTTATCATCCTCAATAAATCATCTAACTTTGAAAGTTAAAAACTATTAAAGTGATATTGTGAGAACAAAAAAGTCAGTCTTTTATTTCCTGCTACTATTTTTACTTTTCAAGCCATTATGGTTATTTAACAATCAAAGCCTTGGAAATTTTGGAAATGATGATTTATCATATTGGCTTCACGTATCAAGTCTGATAAATGATTTTGACTTAGACTATATTGACGATTATCCAATGCAAGAGAATGTATTCAATAATTTAACAAATGCACCAAACCACCCTCCAGGATCTTCAATTTTATCATTACCAATTGTTATTTTGTTTAGTTTTTTTGATACTGGCGGTGTAGATCGAATAAATCCTACGGGATCATATGCTTATGCCGGTTACTTTGCCTCCAATCTTGTATTTATACTTATTTCTTTTTATCTGTTGAGAAAAATAATTCAAAAAAAAGGATTTAAAAATAATTCAGATTTAGTTTTACTTATATCTTTTGTAGGAACCCTCGTTCATTACGTTACTACTCGTTTTATGATGGCACATGCTGCAGAGTTTCTTTTGTGTACTATTTTAATTTATATTTTTGAGACAAAAAAATATCCATATGATCAAATAAATATAATTTATTTATTTATATCTTATTTTTTCTTATCAATTACTCGTCCATCAACTTTCATTTATTCACTATGCTTATTGGGAATTTATCTGTTTAAATTCAAATTTGATAAAAAAAATATTAAGTTTTATTCTTTTTTCCTTTTATTGTTTTCATACTTTCATTATCTGATATCAATGAAACTTTACAAATCTTCAAACTTCTTCTTTAATTATTCCAATGTTCTTGATCAGCAAAATTTTTCTAACGAAATTAATTTTGAATTTATTTTGAGTAATTTTTCAAAATTACCAAATTTATTTTTCTCACTTTCTATGGGAATTGTTTGGGTATGCCCAATTATTTTTTTTGGCTTGATTGCTTTATTTTTTAGAACAAATTTTCTAAGTAATTTGAACGTTTTATCAAAATCTTTTCTTTTTTTATATATTATTGGGGCACTAGTAGTTGTAATTGCATGGCAGGGCAGAGATGTTTCATTTGGTCAGAGATTATTGATAGGCCTAATTCCATTTCTTACTATTAGAACATCAGAATTAGCAAATAATTTTATAAGTTCGAAGTATTATCTTACTCCATTTTTATTTTCAACTTATTTAGGTTATTTATATTTATATTCCTCTGAAGTTTTAACTTTAAGAAAAGGTAAGACTTTATGGGGTAATGTAGTTGGATATTCTGGTGAAGATTACTTTCTTTATTTGTTTCAAAACCTTACTAATCTAGAAAATATCTTATCAATCCTTTCTAGAAATATTGCTACTGTAAATTTATTTCATTTTATTAAATTTAATGATATTGAGGTATATTTTAAAAATTTTGAATTTTTGCCTGTAGAAAAGATTTCAACTTTATCCTCTTACGCAAATATTTATTACGAAACAAATTTAGGTTATCTTTTGACAATAAATTTGTTGATACTTTTATTTTGTTATTTATTTACAAAGACGATACTGGTTATAAATGATTAATGAAAAAAAATTCTTAGTTATAACACCAACATACAACGAAAAAGAAAATATAAAAGAGTTTATTCAAAGCATTTTAAAAGCTGACTTACCCGTTCTTTTTATTGACGATAACTCACCAGATGGAACTGCGCATTTAATAAAAGAATATATGGATACGGAAAGCAAAATTTTCTTAATTGAAAGACCAGAAAAACTTGGATTAGGGTCAGCTTATAGAACAGGTTTCGAGTGGGCGATTAATAACAACTTTGAAAATATTATTGAAATGGATGCAGATTTTTCCCATTCTTTTGATGATTTACTCAACATGATAAACAATTATTCTAATGTAAGTGCTCTTATTGGGAGTAGGTATATTGATGGTGGACAAACTATTGGTTGGGAAAAAAGTCGACTTTTATTATCAACATTTGCCAATAAATTTGCAAAATTTATGAGTAGATCACCCATCAATGATATGACAAGTGGCTTTAGGATTATTAATTGTAAAGCCCTTGTTGATATAGATTACGAGTCCTCAAGAAGTAATGGATACGCTTTTCAAATCGAGATTTTGGCAAGAATTTTATATAAAAACTTATCAGTAAATGAAATACCTATAACTTTTTATGAAAGAAGAAAAGGAAAATCAAAGCTTGAAAGAAAAATCATTTACGAAGCTTTGATTTTAGTTCTTGGCCTAGGTTTCAAAAGTTTATTTAAAATATTTAAATAAATTAACTACATCCTAATGAGTTACCACAATTTAAACATTTATAACAAGATCCATTTCTTATTGTTATATGACCACACTCATTACATGCAGGAGCATCACCCATCATATCTCCCAGCACTTCTTGAACTGTCGTTACAGAATTTGTAGCAACATCAGTTCCTTCTAAAATTTCTGTTTCTTGCAATTTTGTCACAAACTGAACCTCTTGATTTGTACTCATAGATTGGTCGATTGAAGTACTG
>CACPJC010000001.1:0-243856 GCA_902634185.1 uncultured Candidatus Actinomarina sp. | reverse complement strand
TTAAAAAAAAAGTATTTTAAATTCGATTTATAGTGATTATATAAACAATGAATAATATAAAAATTTTTTCCAAATCTCAGTTTTCATTATTGTGGTGGTCAGGATCGATATCAAGTTTTGGAGATTGGGCAACTCTCTTTGCGTCGGTAGCTTTAGCGAGTTACATAGGTACAGAGAGTGGAAATTCAGAGCTCACAGCAGTTGTTCCCTTGGTAGGTAGGATAATTCCTGCATTACTCTCCTCATTTGCTGGTTTAATTGCTGACAGATTTGATAAAAAATTAGTTATGATTTTTTGTGATCTTACAAGGATGGTCTTAGTTTTATTTTTATTTTTTGCAGATAATTTATATTTTATTTTTATAATCAATTTTTTCTCAGAGATTTTTTCATTGATAAGGCAGCCATCTCGAGAGGCTGTAGTTCCCGAGATTATAGACTCTGAAAATCTTGTAAAAGCAAATTCACTTTTTGCGATTGGAACATACGCAACATTACCTATAGCCTCTTTATTGTTGGGTTTTTTTAGCGATCTTGATACCTTTAATGTAGTTAATGAATTTGGAAATGGATGGAGTGGGTCGATAATTTTTTTACTCGACACCATTACATTCTTGCTTTCTGCATACTTATTGTATTTTCTAAAAAATAAAAATGTAAATACAACAAGTAGTAATCCTCCATTTTCTATAAAGAATTTTCAAGAAGGTATTAACTACTTTTTTAAAACCAAAAATATTAGGAACATAGCTTTTTCAATTTCTTCTTGTTTAATTGGTGCAGGAACATTATTCATTCTAGGCCACACATTTTTGACTGTAGATTTAGGTTTTAGTGAAAGCTCGTTTGGTTTCATGATTGCTTCCTTTGGAACAGGAATAATATTTAGTATGCTAACTCTTAGTTATTTTGTTACAACTTTTAATAGAATAAATTTTCTCATAGGCTCATGCATGATAATTACAGGAATTTCCCTATTTTCAGCATTTAGATCAGTAGATTTTGTTGTAATCTTATTATCAATTTTCATATCTGGAGTTGGAACGGGTGGGGTTTATCTTCTAACTATAAGTTACTTGCAAGCTTCTACTAATCCTGAACTACGAGGAAGAGTTTTTGGTAACTTTTATACCATTGGAAGACTTGCACTACTAATTTCTTTTTTGATATCTGGTACAGCTGCAAATTATTTAGATGGAGTTTTCAATCAAGACGGAGTTTATTTAGTATTGATAGGAAGTTCAATTTTGATATTTATTACTGGAATTTTGAATTTTACTATTGGATACAAAAGAATTTTTAAGGAATTTGGTATTGAGAGATCAAATTTTAATAAGATTAAATTTGATTTAGACAAAAAGGAAAATTAATTTGAATACAGATTATTTGGCTTTCGAGGGTGTTGATGGTTCTGGAAAAACAAGTTATATCGAAGCATTAAGTAGTCATCTAGAAAAAAAATCTATAAATTTTAAAATAGTAAGGGAACCAGGTGGTTCAAAACTTGGCGAGGGCATACGAGACCTTTTGCTCAGCCATGAATACACGGTTGAGCCTTTGACAGAAGCATTACTCTTTTCTGCAAATAGAGCAAACCTTATTAGCGAGATAATCAAACCATCAATAGAAAATGGTATAAAAATCATATCAGATAGAAGTGCGTACTCTTCAGTTGCCTATCAGGGTGTTGGGAGAGGGCTAGGTTTCGATAAAATTTATGAAATTAATGATGTAGCAGTTGATGGATATTGGCCCGAAAAGGTAATACTTTTAGATATCGATCCTGAGGTATCTTTAAAAAGACAAAAAATTAATGATAGAATCGGAAGTTCAGAGCTCGACTTTTTTAAAAAAGTAAGAGAGGGCTATCTTCAACTTTCAGAAAAATTTAATGAGAATTTCTTGGTGATTGATGCAACTTTAGATTTAACAGATAACTTAAAAACAATTTATAAATGGTTAGAGCTTGACTGAGTTAAATAAAATACTAAAAAACGAAACTGAAAACCCATTTCATTCTTACCTATTAATTTCAAGCTCTTCAAAATACTTAATGGAACAATCGAAACTATTTTCCTCATCTTTACTTTTTGATGAAAATCAAATTACCAACCATCCAGATATAAGAGTGGTGACATCTGAAAACCAAAATACTCTTGGTGTAAATGACATAAGACAAGTAATTAATGATGAAAGCATTTTTCCAATCGAGGGTCAGTACAAAATATTTATTTTTCCTCCAGACAGATCTCTTACAGAAGAGGCATCAAATGCATTGTTGAAAACTCTAGAGGAACCATCAGAATCTAATATTTTCATTATCACATCAAATGGTAGGTATTGGTTACATGCTAAAGATGACTCAGTTAAGAGTATTTTGCCAACGCTCAAGAGTAGATGTAGGACAATATATATAGATGACGAATTTACATATAGTTACAATTTTGACCTTGATGAAATAATAAATTTTTTAGATATTGATAATGAATATATTTTAAATGGAACAAAAGAAAGACTTGAATCAATTACTAGTACTTTACAAGAATTAAAAACAATTAATAGCGAGACAAACGAAAGATTATTTAACTTCATCGAGTTAGAAAAGAAAATAGATGATTTAGATATTGAAAATGTAAATACTGTGAAAGTTTTTCAAAGTACAATCGAATATCTTGTTAACAGTATTTTATCAATACAAAACTTTTCTAAAATAGAATTTAGATATTCAGAATTATTAACAAATTTAATTGAGGACTTATCAAATGGGATAAGACCTAAAATAGCTATTAATAATCTGATTGTTGAATCAAGTAAATTATGAATCGGATAGTTCTATTAGGTACTGGATGTCCTGCACCAAGCCATATCAGATTTGGCCCATCTACTCTCTTGCAAATAAATAAAAAAAACTATCTCTTTGATGTTGGTTCTGGAGTAACCCAAAGACTTAACAAATTAGGATTAAAAAGTTCAGATATAGATGAAGTTTTCATTACTCACATGCACTCAGACCATATAGTCGACTTATACCAACTGTATATTTCTGGATGGCACCAAGGAAGAAAAAAACCATTTAAGATTATTGGTCCAGCTGGACTAGAACATTTCTTCATTAAGCAGCTTGAATCTTATTCAGATGAACTTGAATTAAGAAAAAAATATGAGATGAGACCTAATGAAGATGGTTTAAACTTCGAAGTTGTTGAGATTGATGAAGGATATAAGTTTATTTCTGAAAATGTAACAATCCGTCCATTTGGTGTTGATCATCAACCTGTAAAACCAGCTTATGGTTTCAAGATAAATGTTACTGAAAATGATGAAGAAAAAATAATTGTTATATCAGGTGACACCAAGAAATCTGAAAATTTAATAAAGGAAGCAAAGGACTCTGATATTTTAGTACATGAATTATTTGTGAATTTAGAAATGGATAGAAACCGGATGACACCAGAAACAATAAAAAATATTGAGAAGTACCATACAAGCACAAAAGACGTTGGGGATATTGCAAACCAAACAAAAACAAAAAATTTAGTCCTTACACATTTTGTCCCGCCAAATTTTGATGAAGAGAAAGTGTTAGAGGAAATTAAGCAATATTATGATGGAAACATATATATCGGATACGATCTCTTCAGTATCGAGATTTGATTTTAAGTTAATAGTTTTGATGAGTTTCTTATTAATGAAATTAACAAAATTACAGCACAAGAAATACCAAATATTACAAGTCCTCTAAATCCTATAAAGGTATACGTTAAACCTAATGAAGACTGAGCTACCAAACTTCCTATAAAAACAAAAGAGTCGCTTTTAATATTTAGGTTTGTTTTTTTCGTAATCGAATATTTTGAGATTTCAGAACTTATTGCAACAAAGTTAAAGTTCCAACCAAGACCTAGCAAAAATAAACTCAAGTGCAGCAAAAACATATCCTCACTATTAAGAGCAAATATGCAACTAGCTAATAAAATAACTCCACCAGAAATTGATATTTTTTTTGAACCAATCCTGTCAACTATTCCACCCAACACCGGAGAAAATACAAACATTCCAAGAGTGTGATAACTTATTATTGTGCCAACTACTTGGATTGTTTCTCCTATATCTTGAATATGCAATGGGGTCGAAGCCATGATAATGACCATTACAAAGTGATTGATAACTAATAACCCTGTAAGTTGTTTTGCAGTTCTATCAAGTTTATTACTTGTGTCCTTTTTGTTCGTAGTAGCAGGCAATCTTAATGCACTGTCTTTTTTAGTAAGTCCTAACACTGATATGCCAGCAAGTAAAAAACCTAATGTTGCAATTAAGTAGGCAACTATTAATTCAGAGCCGAACATTTTTTCAAAAGTTGAAGAATATTGACCGACAAGCCTGGGCCCAAACACAGAACCAAAAACAGAAAACCATATTGCCAATGACAATGCTGTCGCCCTAAAATTTTCTTTAACTAAAAATGACGAAGCATATCTTGTTTGCAATGTTGCTGATTGACCAATACCTAAAATAAACGCACCCAAAAGAAGTAAATAAAATGAATTAATTAAAAGACTAATAAAACAAACAAGTCCACCTAAGCCACCTGTAAAGAATGTATAAGTCAGTGCACTCATCCTAGAATATTTATTTTGAAGATATTCAAAAATTTGAGTTCCAACATACGCACCACCAACGCCCAATGCATTAGGAGCACCTACTAAATAGGGATTTGTAGTCACTTCTCTTACAGCCAATGCCGTTACAGTTATAGCCGCAATAAAGCCTATGGATGAAAAACCGACTGAGAATAATAAGTTGTAAATTTTTTTAATCTCGGATGACATAGCAGAAGGATAATAACTAATTTGATTAAGATAAAGTAGAAACCACTCCAAAGAATTATTAATATAATTATGCTTATTAATGTAAATTTTAAGGAGTATATATAGCAATGTATAAAACAGCTGAAACAGTCTCTCCTGGACATCCCGATAAAATTGCTGATTTAATTTCAGACTATGTTTTGACCGAAGCCCTTTCAAACAACAGTAAATCAAGAGTTGCAGTAGAAACATTCTTAACTGGTACAACTTATGGTGGATTAGTTGTTGTTGGTGGAGAAATTAGTGATATTGCAAAAATAGATGATAAAGGTATTGAGAAAATAGTTAAAGATGCACTAGCAAAAACAATAAAAACAAGCTTCGAGGATTTTCAATTAGATAGTTTAAAAATTCAAAATGAGTTAACTCCTCAATCTGAGGAGATAAGATCTGCAGTTGAGGACGACGAAGACCTAGGAGCAGGAGATCAAGGTATTATGGTTGGCTATGCTACCAACGAAACGGAATCTTTTATGCCTCCAACCTTTGATATCAGTAGAAATATTCAGATGGCTCTTTGGGAAATTCAGAATAATGATGAAAAACTTGATTTAGATTCTAAAGTTCAGGTGACTACAGGTGGAGAAGAAACAAAAGTTGTTATATCCACACAGCATAAAAAAGATATAGATATTGATGAACTAAGAATCAATCTTGAAGATATGATAACGAAATACGTTGATGGAAAATTTCAGTTTCATCTTAACCCATCTGGTTCATTTGTTAAAGGTGGGCCTGCTGGAGATACTGGACTGACAGGGAGAAAAATCGTTGTTGATGCATATGGACCAACTGTGCCCGTTGGTGGTGGTGCATTTTCTGGGAAAGACCCATCAAAAGTTGATCGTTCAGCAGCATATGCAGCAAGACATTTAGCAAAGAATATAGTTGCTCATAATTTGGCAGATAAATGTCAGATAAGAGTTGCCTATGCAATAGGTAAAGCGGAACCCTATGAATTATCGGTTGATACATTTGGTTCTCAAAAAGAAAAAGATTCTGTCTTAAGTGATTTTGTATCAAGGTTTGGCATGAAGCCTGGAGTAATTATTGAGCGATTAGACTTATTAAATGTAAATTATAGGGAAGATACATTGTTTTCTCATTTTGGACATGAGAACAGAAACTGGGAGAAAATCGAGGATATTTAAGATCATCTTACAATCCTTTTCTTTGCCGAAGTAGCTCAGTGGTAGAGCAGCTCACTCGTAATGAGCAGGCCGAGGGTTCAATTCCCTCCTTCGGCTCAAAATAAATCCAATATAAATTTATTTTTTTTTCATGATTGTGTAGTCTTTTAATGTGAAAAAGTTTTTGGCAATATTTTTTATTTTCTTATTTATTAACAGTCATGCATTGGCAATTCCTAATGACTCTTCAAGCTTTAAAGATGACCACGAACAAACTCCCATACCAGCAATTGTAATTGAAGAAGAGATAGAGGTTCCAGAAGATCCCCAATGGACATATAAGTTTCTAATTCCTACAAGTGTTGCTATTGCAACCCTTGTAATTATCGGCAATATAGTTCAATACTTTAGACAAGTTACAAAAAAGAGATATAAAGTAATAAAAAAGTAAACAAGTTTTTATGAATTCTTCAATTGAAAACATCGTTCAAAGTAATGTTGATGCATCTAAAAATCTTGTTATCGCTTTAAGTGGCGGTGTAGATAGTTCAGTCTTAGCTCATATTCTTTGTAAAATATCAAAAAATATAAGGCTTGTGTTTGTTCAGCACAACCAAGTGCACTCTAAAGATTTAGAAGCCTCAGCAAAAAAAATAGCAAAATCATTAAATTTAGATTTGGAAGTAATTCAGACTTCTTTGAAACCTAATTCATCTGAAACTGATATGAGAGAAGAAAGATATAAGCATCTTTTATCAAATTTAAAAAAAGATGAATTCTTGCTCACAGGCCATAATTTATCGGACAAGGCAGAGACATTATTAATAAATCTTTTTCGAGGTACAAGACTTGAAGGACTTAAATCAATCAATTCAGAAAATTCTTTATCAAGTAAGCCAATGATTAATATTTCAAAAAAAGAAATTTATGAATACGCCAACAAAAATGACATACCTTATTCCGAAGACCCCACAAATAAAGATAACAATATTGTTAGAAATTGGATTAGAAATTTTTTAATTCCTGAGATAAATAATAAATTTCCAGGCTCATTTGAATCAAAAGCAGATCAATTATCAAATGAGGTGGCATTTAGATCAAATTATGACAATGATAATTTGAAGTATATAAAAAAATCTGAGGGATATGTTGAGATACCAGCTTTATTTATAGACAATATGAGTTCAGAAAAACAATATTATTTAAATCGGGTTGGTAAATATATCGGCATGAATTCCATAGAAAAAAAAGATATTGAAAAAGTAGAAAAAGTTATAGATAAAAATAAAAAAATAGATTTTTTCAAGGATTGGATATGTTTTAAATCTGGAGGGTCAGTTTTATTTATAGATAAAAATAAATGGATAATAAATGATAAGTCTAATTTTGAAAATTATGGATTTTTTAATTTTAAAAAAATTTCATCGATTGACATTTTTAATAAATGGAGCGTTTCTTTACCCGAAGGATCCAATGTTACAATTAAAACCTTACAAGACGGGGAAAAAATCATATCTGGAAATAATTCGCTTAAAGTAACAGAAATATTTAGAAATTATGGAGTAAATAGCGAATTCAGAAATTTTTGGCCACTTATATATGTTAATGACACTTTGTATTGGATCGTAGGATTAAGGAAATCAGATGAAGCAATTAAAAATGAAAAAAAATATAAATCAAATATACTTGTTGCTTCTGTAGAAAAGAGTTCATTTGAAGATTAGTAAAGAATTAATATCTGAGTCAGAAATACAAAGCAAAATCAATGAGATTGGTGATCAGATTAATGAGGATTATGAAGGACAAGATTTACTGATTATTGGTATTTTAAAAGGAGCATTTATCACAATAAGTGATTTAGCAAAAAGGCTCAAAGTAGATGTATCATTTGATTTTATGAGTGTGTCTTCATACGAAGGTACAGAAACATCTGGTCAGGTTAAAATCGAAAAAGATTTAGATATAGATATAAGTGGTAAAAATATTCTAATTGTTGAGGATATTTTTGATACGGGTCTTACCCTTTCATATTTGAAAAAAATATTAGATTCAAGGAATCCAAAAAGTTTAGAGTTTATGTGTATGTTTATTAAAGATACTGACAAAACAACTTCACTAGATATTAAATATCATGGGTTTAAGATTGGACCAGAATTTGTAGTTGGTTACGGTTTAGATTTTGAAGGAAAATATAGAGAACTCCCTTATCTTGCCGTTTTATCCTAACTTTGACTATTTATTTAACCTCACTTCTATTAAATTTAAAATGTGGAAGAAAGTAAACAAGAACAAAATAAAAAAAGAAACAGATCTCTATTTATATATGTTTCATTAGGATTATTGATATTCTTTGGCGTTCAAAGATACAATCAAACAATAAATGCTCCTGAAAATTCAACTTTTTCAGAGTTTCAAACTCAAATAAATCAAGGTTTAGTTACAGAAGCAACTATTAAAGAACAATCAAACACAGTTGAATACAAACTTGCAAATAATGATTCACTTTTTCAAACAGACTACCCAGAAGGTTTCGAAGGAGAAATATTTAAATTATTGATTGATCAAAACATTGTTTTAAACACAGACACTGAACCTGCAGGTATGCAGGACTATTTCATAGCATTCCTTCCTTGGATATTTTTAGCTGGATTTATGTTTTTTATGTTTTCTCAGGTTCGCTCAAATGGAAATCAAATTATGCAATTTGGTAAGTCAAAAGCAAAAGAATTAGATGAAGAGTCTCCAAAAGTAACATTTAAGGATGTTGCAGGAGCAGAGGAAGCAAAAGAAGAGCTTGAGGAAATAAAAGAATTTTTAAAATCCCCGGAAAAATTTAATAAACTTGGAGCAAAAATTCCAAAAGGTGTTCTACTTGTTGGGCCACCAGGAACAGGAAAAACTTTATTAGCAAAAGCAGTAGCAGGAGAGTCCAATGTACCTTTTTTCAGTATTTCCGGATCTGATTTTGTAGAAATGTTTGTTGGTGTTGGAGCAAGCAGAGTAAGAGATCTATTCAAAAAAGCCAAAGAGTCTTCCCCGGCAATAATTTTTATAGACGAGATAGATGCAGTAGGCAGAATGAGAGGCGCTGGTTTGGGTGGTGGTCATGATGAAAGAGAACAAACATTAAATCAACTTCTTGTAGAAATGGATGGTTTTGAAGCAAACCAGGGTGTAATTTTGATGGCAGCAACAAATAGACCAGATGTACTGGATCCCGCATTGCTTAGACCAGGTAGATTTGATCGACAAGTAATTGTAGATAGGCCCGATCTAAAAGGAAGAACACAGATTCTCAAAGTTCATGCGGCTGATAAACCTATTGCCAAAAATGTTAGTTTAGAGACTATTGCTAAGCAAACCCCTGGATTTACAGGTGCAGATTTAGCAAACCTATTAAACGAAGCTGCTTTACTTGCAGCTAGAAAAAGCAAAAAAACAATTTCTAATTTAGACATAGAAAACTCAATCGACAGAGTCCTAGCTGGACCAGAAAAGAAAAGTCAGATTTTGACTGATGAAGAAAAATTAATAATTGCTTATCATGAAACGGGACATGCTCTTGTAGGATGGGCCCTGCCAAATGCTGATCCGATCCATAAGGTTACAATTATTCCAAGAGGACGTGCTCTTGGATACACCCAAGCCCTTCCTGACAGTGAAAAGTATTTAACTTCAAAAGCAGAACTTAAAGACAGATTGGCAATGTTGATGGGTGGAAGAGTTGCTGAAGAGCTAATTTTTGCTGACCCAACTACCGGAGCTTCAAATGATATTGAGAAAGCAACAGAGATTGCAAGAAGAATGGTTATGGAATTTGGAATGAGTGAAAAGCTTGGACCTATGCTTTATGGAAAAGGAACAAATGAAGTATTTCTTGGTCGCGACTATGGAAGGCAGCAGGATTATTCTGACGAAGTTGCCTCGTCAATTGATGAAGAGGTTAAGAACCTTTTGAGTGACGCACACATAATCGCAGGAAAGATACTTGGAAAGTTTAAAAAGCAAATGGAAGACATGGTAAAAGTTTTGATGGAAAAAGAAACAATCGATAGAGAAGAAGTTGCAAGAATATTTAATAAAATAAAAAAAGTAAACATCACAGGTTCTGGGAAAAATTTAAAATTAGCATGAGCAAGAAGGTTGATAAATTAAATGCTCAGCTTGAAAGTGCTCTTTCAGAATTCATTTCTCAGATTTCCGGAAAAACGGAGGATTCAGCAAAAACTATTGCTACAAAGTTTTTAAATCAGATTGAAAATAAATTAAATTTTGAAAAGAAGACTATAGAGTCAATTTTTTCTGAACTTAACGGTGTCGAACATAACCAACCAATTTATATAAATGAGATACCGTTTATTTCATTTTGTGAACATCACATGTTTCCTTTTTTTGGACACGTAAGTATTGCTGTTTTGCCAAAGAAAGATATAATAGGGTTCTCTAAATTCAGTGATTTAGTAAATAATTTATCAAGCAATTTAACTCTTCAGGAAAAATTTACCGAGGAAATATCCCAATTGATTTATTCCAATTTAGATTGTGATGGAGTACATGTAAAAGTTAAAGCTAAGCATTTGTGTTCAGATCTATTAAGTCCTGAAAATGCAATAGGGGATATAACAACAACCTTCTCAACAGGAATTTATGAGTTAGATTCTTCTTTGAGAGCTGAAGCTTCATTAAATATGGGTTAAATTGTTTGATTGGAAAAACTTTTTAAAACTACTTGAAAAAAAAACTTTTGGAATAATTAATGTCACAGATGACTCATTTAGTGGAGATGGAATACTTCATTCTAAAAAACTCCTTAAAGAAAGATTTAACTTTGCTTTAGATAATAATATTAACTTTTTAGATATTGGGTGTATGTCTACCAAGCCAGATTATCAAATGTTAAATACGAATGAAGAGCTAGATAGACTCAATTTTTTTCTAGATAATATGTCTGATAAATTTTACTATTCGATAGACACATTAAATTCATTGGTTGCCAAAAGAGCATTGGACTCAGGATTTTTAATTATTAATGATGTCTCGGGTTTTTCGGAAAGTAAAATGATTGAGCTTGCAATCCAAAGAGAATGTGGAATTATTGTCATGCATAGAAACCCTGCTTCAAAGAATATTCAGGAAAAAATGGATTATGTCGATGTTGTAGGCGAAGTCAACACTCACCTGATTAATCAAACTGAAAACTTGATAAAAAAAGGAATAAATAAATCTCAAATAGCCGTTGATCCAGGATTAGGATTTGGAAAAAAAATGGATGATTCTAAAGAATTATTTTTGAATCTAAATAATTTAATAAAAAGTTATCCAGTTGTGGTTGGTTATTCAAGAAAAAAATTTACTGATCAAATAAATATGACAACCAGTGAAATGAAAGATCATTGTTTGCATTCAGGAGTTGATTTAGTCAGATTGCACCTAGATAATTAGATAATTTGTTTAATGTATTATGTTAGGCTACTTTAAGAGGAGTTTATGGCTGGACTTAAACCAAACGATTTTTTTTGGATAATTGAAGGAAAACTTGCAGTTTCTGAATGTATTGGTGGCGGTGGACTAACTGCTAGAAAAATTAGAAGAGAAGAAGAGATTCAGTGGCTAAAAAGCCAAGGCATTAATTCAATTTTTTCACTACTTGATTCAGACTTCAATTTAAAAAACTATCAAGAAGTGGGTTTTAGAACATATCACTTTCCTCTTGGAGAAAATGTGTCCATCGAGTCAGTTGATGTTATTTTTGAAGCAATTAAAGAAGCGTTGTCAGACAAAGAAAGAAAACTTTTAATTCACAGAGAATATCTGGATGAAGAAGTTCCAGGAATCCTTGCAGGATATCTGATTTATTCAAAACTTTTAGATGATCCTATTTTTGCAAGAACAATTCTTGAAAGAATACTTGGAAAACCACTTTCACCAAAGGCTATAGCCCTAATTCCAGCTTTATAATATGCCCCTTACAATTCAAGTAGAGGGTATAAATGTCTATGGAACTCATGGTGTTTATGACCAAGAAAAAATGAATGGTCAAAACTTTAGGATTGACTTGCTAATAGAGCTAAAAGAAAATATTTTGAATTTTGAAAACTATAAATCTGAAAGCTTTGAAAATACCATTAATTACGAAAATCTAGTAAATGAGGTTATAAATATATCAGATAGTAACTCTTTTGATCTTATTGAGACATTTGCATATGAGATTTTAAATAGTTTAAGAAAATATAACAATATTTCAAAAGCAACGGTTACTATTCATAAGCCAAACTCACCCTTGAAAGAACTTGTTGAAGATATAAGCGTTACTGCAAGTGAAGAATTTTAATAAAATAATATTATCTTTAGGCTCAAATATTGGAGATAAAAAATCTAATTTGGAAACTGCGATTAATCAAATAAATCAATTTTCAACAATTAAAAAGATCTCATCAATTTATGAATCTGATCCAATATTATTAAAAGATCAAGATAATTTTTTTAATCTCGTTCTAGAAATAGATTACAAAAAAACAGCAATTGAATTATTAGAAACTACTAAAGATGTAGAAAGAAGGATGGGTAGAACAAAAACAGTAAAATATGGTCCAAGAATTATTGATATTGATATTGTTTTTTTTAATAATCAGATAGTAAATTCAAAAGATTTAGTTATTCCACATTACGATTGGTCAAATAGAGTTTTTGTTGTAAAACCTCTTTGTGAGTTATTCAAAGAATTTAATATGCAAGATTACAAAATAGATATTCAAAAAATAAATAAAGTTGGTAGGGTAAATACTAAATAGTTACGGGCACCTTTAAGGGCACGATAAATATGATAATTTTAAAAGATAACGAACATATATTTAATAATAAAAACCTTTGTCTCGTTCCAACGATGGGAGCTCTGCATGAAGGCCACATTGCATTAATTAATGCCGCAAAAAAAACAGAACAAGAAGTAATAGTTTCTATATTTGTAAATAGACTTCAGTTCAATGATGATTTAGATTTTAAAAATTATCCAAGAGATTTAGAAAAAGATATTTCAATACTTAATCGATTAAATATAGAATATGCTTTTTTTCCTGATGAGGAGTATATGTTTCCTGAATCAGGTTTTGATAAAATTGATGCAGGTAATTTAGGAAAAAAATATGAAGGAAATTCTAGACCTGGTCATTTCGATGGAGTAATAACAGTCGTAAATAGATTATTTGAATTGATTGCTCCAAAAACTGCAGTGTTTGGAGCAAAAGATTTTCAACAATTGTTTTTAATTAACAAGTTGATTTTAGAAAAGAAATACAATATAAAACTTATTGAAAATAAGACAGTAAGAAATACTTCAGGTCTTGCGTTAAGCAGCCGTAATCAACACCTGTCAAATAAGGGTATTCATCAGGCAAGTTTTATTTATAAATCATTGAATGCCGCAAAAGATGAATTTATAAAAACTAACAACACAATAGATGCTGTCAAAGTTGGGACAGATATATTATTTGATAACAATATTGATTTAGATTATTTTGAAATTCTTGATCATAAAACATTTTCACCTCCAAAAAATACTACAAAAAAATTCATAATCATTACTGCTGCTTATGTTGAGGGTATAAGATTAATTGATAATATTCAGTTTGAAGTTGGAGCTACAAAATGAAAAATATAGTCGCAATTGATGTTGGAAACAGTGAAACAACTGTTGGTGTTGGAAATAATTTATTTTGGAGAAGCTATAGATATACAACTAGAAAAACAATTACTTCTGACGAATTATTTATGATGTTTAAAACAACAATTGACCCTGAGAGTATTAATGACGAAAATCTTGATGGCTCAATTATATGCTCAGTAGTTCCTCAAATAACTGAAAGCGTTGTAGAAGCTACCGAGAGATTTACCTCTAAAAAAGTTTATACAGTTGGCCCAGGAATAAAGACAGGTTTAAAAGTAAACATTGACAATCCAAAAGAATTGGGACCTGATAGGATTGCAAATTCTGTTGGTGGTTTCAAGATGTCTCAAAAATCTGTAATTATTGTTGATTTGGGTACTGCCACAACTTTTGATGTAGTAAATGACAAAAAAGAATATTTAGGTGGATCAATCGCTCCAGGTATCAAAATATCGCTTGAGGCATTAACCACAAAAACATCATCATTAAAATCAGTAGAAATATTAAGCCCCAAATCAGTAATTGGTAAAAACACCTATGAAGCTATACAAAGTGGTCTTATTTTAGGACATGCTTCGATGATAGATTCAATGTTGGAAAAAATAATTTTAGAGACAGGCACTAATCCAAAAATTGTCATTACTGGTGGCTTAGGTGAGGTAATTCAACCACAATTAAATGTCGAAACAGAGTATTCAAAAGATCTAACATTAAATGGACTTGAAGAAATATATTTTTTGAATAATTAGGCTATGAATAGTGAGTAATTTTTCAAAATCAGAAAAAGAAATCTATGAACTTAGAAAGCAGAAAATTGCTTTTCTTAATGATATTAGTAGTGATTCTTTTCCCACAAAATTTAATGAATCAACAAAGATTTCAAATATTATCAGGGAACATAGAGATATTGAAGAAGGTATTCATACAGGCATATCTGTAACTGTTAGAGGAAGATTATTAAATGCAAGATCGTTTGGCAAATTATTATTCTATGACATATTTGATCAATCTGGAAAAATTCAATTACTTGTAAATTCTGGTGAAATTGAGGATATTTATCTGAGGCTTTTTGAAAATTTTGATATTGGCGACATAATTGCAGTAAACGGAGAAGTAATTAAAACTAAAAAAGGGGAGCTTTCAATTAAAGTAAACCAGTCAACAATACTATCTAAAAGCTTAAGATCATTTCCAGAGAAATGGCATGGATTAAAAGATAAAGAAACAAGATTTAGGCAAAGATACTTGGATTTAATAGTGAACCCAGAGTCAAAAAAAATTCTAGAAACTAGATCAAAGGTAATAAAGCTTATAAGAGAATATTTACATGAAAATAGTTTTGTAGAGGTGGAAACTCCAATATTGCAAACTAAAGCTGGTGGTGCGATAGCAAAGCCGTTTACAACTCACCATAATGCTTTAGGTTTAGACATGTATTTAAGAATTGCACCAGAACTTTATCTAAAAAGACTAATTATTGGTGGATTTGAAAAAGTATTTGAATTAGGAAAAATTTTCAGAAATGAAGGTATTGATCAAACACATTTACCAGAATTTACGATGTTAGAGAGTTATCAGGCATACGTTGATGCAAATTCTGTTATGGACATGGTTGAGGATATGTGTGTATATGTTTTTAAAAATTTAGAAACTGATACAAAGTTGCATTTTGGTGAAAATACCGCTGATTTCTCAGGTCCATGGAAAAGAGTAAGCATGTTTGATATGGTTTCTGAAAAATTAAATATAGACATACAATTTAATTCTGATTTTAAGAAAATTAGTAAGGAATTAAAAAAGCAAGGAGTTGATTTTGAAGCCAAATCAATTGGATTACTTGTTTACGAACTTTTTGAGAATTTCGTAGAAAAAGAAATCATCGATCCAACATTTGTAATTGATTATCCTGTTGAAGTTTCACCTTTTGCAAGGGAAAAGAAAGATGAAAAAGGCATAACAGAGAGGTTCGAACTTTTTGCATTTGGTAGTGAATTAGCAAATGGTTTTTCAGAACTTATCGACTCAGAAGACCAGGCCAAAAGATTAAAAGAACAAGCGATTAAAAAGAATGATGGTGATGAAGAAGCCCATGTTGAAGACGAAGATTATGTTGAAGCTTTACAGTATGGCTTACCTCCAACTGGTGGTTTAGGTTTTGGGGTTGACCGCTTTGTCATGATGCTTGTGGGAAAAACTTCAATACGCGAAGTAATTTCATTCACACATTTAAAACCAGAAAATTAATTACTTCTCTCTATAAGGTATCTGTTTAAATCTAAAAGTATATTTCGAATATCTTTGTTCTCAATTTTCATTGCAGCATTTTCACTTTTTTCAATATGTGTTTTGAGAAACAATTTTGATTCTGAGATAATCTCGTCATTATTGAATTCAGAAATTACTTCTTTTAAAATTACTTTTTCATCAGAGACATCTGATAATATTTTTTTAATTTTTTCCGGCTGTTTCTTTAAAGCAATTAAAACTGGCAATGTGTAAGTACCCTCAAGAATGTCGTTACCTGAAGGCTTACCTAAAGTTTGTTCGTCAGAACTCAAATCTAATATATCATCTGTAATCTGAAAAATAATTCCATTATGCCAAGCCCATTCACTTATAAAATTCACAGACTCTTGATTACTTTCTGAAGCCATTGCTCCTAACTTTGCACTTGTCTTTATTAAGCTTGCCGTTTTCCCCTCAATTATTTTCATGTAATCTTCAGTTCTATGATTTGTATCATATGAAAATTGAACTTCTTTAGTTTGGCCTTCAACAAGTTGGGCATATGTAGAAGCTAATAGCTTTACAGATTCAAGTCCTAATGACTCAGCTGCCAACTCAGAGGACCTTGCTAGAAGATAATCTCCTGCCAAAATTGCTAGAGTTGAGTTCCATTGTTTATTTGTACTTATTACCCCTCTTCTCGTTGTAGCATCGTCAATTACATCATCGTGATATAGGCTTCCAAGATGTATTAACTCGACTGAAACACCAGCATCAATTACTTTTTTATTATCTCCTTCGCCTAATTTTCCTGCCAGTAGAGCAATCAATGGTCTAAATCTTTTCCCACCAGCTGATATTAAGTATTGTGATATCTCTGTGAGATATGGATCATGAGAACTACTGATTTCTATAAGTCTGTCCTCTAATAAGTTAAGATCTTCCCAAATACTTTGAATAGGAATTATGTTTTTTAGCTCTTTTGATTCCATAAGTTCAAGAATAAGAGGATTTCACAAATAGTTGTAATTTTCGTTTAGAGGTATAAACAGAGCCTTATTAATATAAATATATGTTTGAGAGGTTTACAGATAGAGCAAGAAGAGTTGTCGTTCTTGCACAAGAAGAAGCAAGAAGACTTAACCATAATTATATTGGCACAGAGCACATCTTACTTGGTTTAATACAAGAAGGTGAAGGTCATGCTGCTAAAGCAATTGAAGAACTCAATATAAGCATTGACAGCGTAAGATCTGAAGTTGTTGAAATTATAGGAGAAGGCCAACAATCACCAAGTGGTCACATACCTTTTACACCAAGAGCAAAAAAAGTTTTAGAATTATCCCTCAGAGAAGCATTACAGCTTGGTCACAACTACATCGGAACAGAACACATTTTACTTGGTTTAATTAGAGAGGGAGAAGGTGTCGCAGCTCAGGTGCTGAAAAAACTTGGAGCTGAACTATCACAAGTTAGACAGACTGTTATAAAACTTATTTCAAATTCGGGTGAAGGCAAAAAAGCTCAAGCAGCTTCAACAGGTGGAAGAGAAAGACCGGGATCAGGGACTGGTTCAGCAATACTTGATCAATTTGGAAGAAATCTTACAAGAATGGGTAAAGAAGGAAAGTTAGATCCTGTTATTGGAAGAACAACTGAGATTGAAAGAGTGATGCAAATTCTCTCAAGAAGAACCAAAAATAATCCTGTTTTAATCGGTGAACCAGGCGTTGGAAAAACAGCAATTGTAGAAGGACTAGCACAGAAAATTGTTTCAGGAGACGTGCCATCTACATTACAAGGTAAACAAATTTACACACTAGATTTATCAGCTTTGGTTGCGGGCTCAAGATATCGTGGAGACTTTGAGGAAAGACTTAAAAAGGTTTTGAAAGAAATAAAAACAAGAGGCGACATCGTATTATTCATCGATGAAATTCATACACTAGTTGGTGCTGGAGCTGCTGAAGGGGCCATTGATGCTGCATCAATATTAAAACCAATGCTTGCCAGAGGTGAGTTACAAACTGTAGGGGCTACAACATTAGAAGAATTTAGGAAGCATTTTGAGAAAGATGCAGCATTAGAAAGAAGATTTCAATCAGTAAAAGTTGATGAGCCAAATCTTTCAGATGCAATTGAGATACTTGATGGGTTAAAAGATCGATATGAAATTCACCATGGTGTTAGATTTACCGATCAAGCAATTGCCTCAGCAGTTAATATGGCAGACAGATACATATCAGATCGATTCTTACCAGATAAAGCTATCGATTTAATTGATGAAGCAGGCAGCCGTATGAGAGTCTATAAAAAACCTTTAGATGCTGACAAACAAGAATTATCTGACAAACTTAAGAACCTAAGAGAACAAAAGATTGACGCTGTCCAATCACAATTATTTGAAAAAGCAGCTCAAATAAGGGACCAAGAAAAAGTTTTACTTGATGAAGTTGATTCTATTGAAGGAAGTAGCTCCTCAGATATTGAGATGGTTATTGATGAAGAAGAAATAGCAGAAGTTTTAGCACAATGGACAGGCATTCCAGTACATAGGTTAACGCAGGAAGAAACTGCAAGATTACTGGAAATGGAAAATGAACTCCATAAGAGAATTGTTGGACAAAATGAAGCAATTACAGCTGTTTCAAAAGCCATTCGTAGAACAAGATCAGGCTTAAAAGATCCGAAAAGACCTTCAGGTTCATTTATTTTCCTTGGACCATCTGGTGTTGGAAAGACTGAAACTGCTAAAGCACTAGCTGAGTTCTTATTTGGAGACGAAGATTCATTAATTCAAATCGATATGTCAGAATATATGGAGAAGCACACTGTAAGTAGGTTGATTGGTTCTCCCCCAGGTTATGTTGGTTATGATGAGGGTGGACAATTAACCGAAGCAGTTAGAAGAAAACCATTCAGTGTTGTCCTCTTAGATGAGGTGGAAAAAGCACATCCAGATGTATTTAATACTCTTTTACAGATTCTTGAAGATGGAAGGCTTACGGATGCACAGGGTAGAACAGTTGACTTTAAAAATACTGTGATAATTATGACTAGCAACCTTGGTACTAAAGATCTCTCAAAAAACATTGGGTTTAGTAATTTGACTGACTTAGATTCATACGAAAAAATGAAATCTAAAGTTAATGAAGAGCTAAAGCGTTACTTCAAGCCAGAATTTTTAAATCGTATTGATGAAACTATTGTTTTCCATGAATTAACACTTGATGAAGTAAAAGAAATTGTTGATTTAATGCTTGATAGGGTTCACAAACAACTTAAAAATTCAGATTTAGAAATAGTTTTGTCTGATGAGGCGAAACAGTACCTAGCTACTGAAGGATATAATAAAGAATTTGGAGCTCGACCATTAAGAAGATCTATACAGAGACTTCTAGAAGATCCATTATCTGAAGAACTACTTCAAGGTAAGTATAAGGCTGGATCAACAATCATCGTCTCTTTAAACGAAGAGGATGGATCACTTGAGTTTGAGTCAGTAGAAGCTCCGAACGAACCTGAAGTTGACTTCGCAGATTCAGATTCTTAAATAAAATCTGTCAAACCAATATAAAAAATATACAAGTATCAAAAGATAATTAATTAAAAATTGCTACTATAAATTCCAACGGGGTTTTAAAGGTATTTTTATACCTACAACTAGTTGGACAAGGAGTAAACGTGACTCGAATGAAGTCAAAATGGCTTGTACTTTTTATAGTATTTGGCCTTATATTAACTGCTTGTGGGGGAAGTTCAGATGACGCAGCTGAAGAAGTTGTTGTAGAAGAAGAGCCGGCTGAAACGCTTGATGCTCCTGCTACAACGGCAGCAGCAGCTGAACCAGAAGAACCAGCCGCAAAGGTATGTTTAGTGTTAGATATCGGAGGTCTAGGTGACCAAGGATTTAATGACATGGCTTACGATGGATACAACAAAGCATTAGCAGATTTTAATGTCGAAGGTACCTTCTTAGAGCCAGATGAAGGTGGCGAAAACAGAGGTGAATTATTAGATCTTTGTGCTGCCGATGGTAACGATCTTGTAATCGGTAATGGTTTCCTTTTTGCAGGAGCAATTACTGAAGCTGCAGCAAATCACCCTGATGTAAATTTCGCTATTACAGATGAAACATTTGTACAAGGTGAAAACATTAGATCAATGGTTTTTGCTGAGGAACAAGGTTCATATCTTGTTGGTGTAGCAGCCGCTCTCAAAACAACATCTAATGTAGTTGGTTTTGTTGGTGGAGTTGATATACCATTAATCCATGCTTTCGAAGCTGGATTCATACAAGGTGTGAGATCAGTCAATCCAGATATCACAATTATCTCTAAATATGCATCTGTACCTCCTGACTTTTCAGGTTTCAACGATCCTGTCAAAGGAAAAGAAATCGCATTAGCTATGTATGAAGAGGGAGCTGACATTGTTTACCACGCCGCTGGCGGTACTGGTATTGGTGTTTGTCAAGCAACCGCAGAAGCATCAGCTGGTGGTGAAAAAGTCTGGTGTATCGGTGTTGACACTGATCAAATTACAACGATTGGTTCAGCATTCCCAGAAACACAAGAATACTTCCTATCATCAATGTTAAAGCAGGTTGATGTTGCAGTTTATAACGCAATCAGAGATGTTGTAAACGGTGATTTTGGAAGTGGTTCTGATGGCGGACCAGCCGTTATTAGAGAAAACCTTGCTAGTGGTGGAATAGATATTTCATATACCGGTGGTTACATCGATGATATAAAAGATTCTATTGAAGCTGCAAGAGCAGATATTATTAGTGGAGCAGTTACAGTTTCAAGAGAACGTCCCTAATAATCAATAAATTTGTTTTATTCGTTCCAAGTTTTACTTGGAACGAATAAACATTTAAAACAATTTCATGAGTAAATCAATAAAAATTCAGGATATATCGAAAAGTTATCCAGGAGTTAAAGCTAACTCTAACGTATCGTTTGACATTGACAATGCTTCAATACATGCCATTGTTGGTGAAAATGGAGCTGGAAAATCTACATTAATGAAGATACTTTACGGTATGGTAAAACCTGATTTTGGAGAAATATATGTCTTCGACGAAAAGATTTCTCTAAGTTCCCCAAAAGATGCTATTAATTATGGTCTCGGAATGGTTCATCAGCACTTTATGCTAGCTGACAATTTTACAGTACTTGAAAGTATCATTTTGGGCATAGATGGTGCAGGTATTACAAATCTAAAACTTGAAAAATACAGAGAGTCAATTTATGAGGTCATGAGCAGATATTCATTGAATGTAGAGCTGGACAGATTTGTTGACGATCTAGGTGTGGGTGAGAAACAAAGAGTAGAAATTTTAAAGGTATTATTCAGAGGAGCAAAAATACTTATTCTTGACGAACCGACAGCAGTTTTAGTTCCCCAAGAAGTAGATGAATTATTTAAAAATCTTAAAGAATTGCAAAAAAATGGAGTCACAATAATCTTTATTTCACATAAATTAGATGAAGTATTGAAAATTGCAGATCAAATAACTGTAATGAGAGGTGGAGAAATTGTTGGCACTGTTGATTCCGTAGGTATAGACAAGAAAGATCTTGCTGAAATGATGATAGGAAAAAGTTTACCAAAACCTCCTGAAAGAACTTCTGAAAGTAGTCAAGATAATGTTTTAAAGGTAGAAAATTTAAATTCTAGAAATGAGGAGGGAAAGAGAGTCTTTGAAGATATCTCTTTTGAAATTAAAAAATCTGAGATTTTGGGAATAGCTGGTGTAGAAGGAAACGGTCAAAAAGAATTAATCGAATCGATAATTGGAATCCATACAATAGAGGACGGCGAAGTATACCTGGAAAATCAAAATTTAAATGATTATGGAGTAAAAGACAGACTTGATTTAGGTATAAGCTTCATTCCTGAGGACAGGCAAGCTCAGGCCCTAGTAATGGAAATGAAACTAAATGACAATATTATTCTAGGTCGTCAAACAAAAGACATATATAAAACAAACCTCTCTACTGTAAATTTTAAAAATGCTGGTGAGATCTCAAGACAAGTAATTTCCGATTTTAACGTTAAAACTCCAAATGAAACAACTATTGCAACAGCATTATCAGGAGGTAATCAGCAAAAATTTGTAGTTGGTAGGGAATTAGATGATAATCCAAAAGTATTAATTGCATCACAACCAACGAGAGGAATTGATATCGGCGCCCAAGCTCTAATTTGGGATAAACTCAGAGAAACTAGAGATAATGGCTTAGGAGTACTCCTAGTCTCTGCTGATTTAGAAGAATTAATTGGATTATCTGATCGCATAATCGTAATTTATCAGGGAAAATTTGTAGCTAATTTAGATCCTCAAAATATAACACCAGAGGATCTAGGTGCTTATATGACAGGTTTAAAACAATGAATTTAAGATATAGATTAATTAGTTTATCAGCTCCAATTTTGGCTCTATCGTTATCAGTTTTATTAACATCTTTGATTTTAACTGCAATTGGAAAAGACCCTATTGAGACATTTGTCTTAATGTATGATTATGGAACTACTGGAAAGTCTCTGGTATCTGTTTTTAATAGATTTATTCCTTTGTATATTTCTGCAATAGCAGTCGCAGTAGGTTTTAAAATGGGCCTTTTTAATATTGGTGTTGAAGGTCAATATTTATTGAGTGCATTACTCGCTGCTGCTATCGGTGCGTCGTTCAGCGTTTCAAGACCATTACATATTTTATTAATAATGTTAATTGCAACTGCAATATCATCTGTTTGGGGAGCGATAGCCGGATATCTTAAAGTAAGTAGAGGAATCCATGAAGTTATTTCAACAATCATGTTGAACTATATTGGCACAGGAATAATAGCATATCTTCTTGGACAGGTCTTTAATGATGAAGATGCTGCTAATCTAATTCCACAAACTACTCCATTACCTGAAACCGGTCAAATACCTTCTTTGAATAATTTACTAAATATTGAAGACTTACCTAGTTTGCACGGTTTCTTACCAATTGCGATATTTTTAGGGTTAATCTATTACTTTTTAATTTGGAAAACTACTCTTGGTTACAACCTTAGAATAACTGGTCAAAATCCCACGGCAGCAAAATTTAGTGGAGTTGATCCAAAGAGATTGACCATGCTTGCAATGGTTATTTCAGGAGGTTTTGCTGGATTAGTTGGAATGGGTCCATTATTAAGTTACCATCATCAATATTCAATCGATTTTCCAGCAGGAATCGGGTTTGCTGGTATTGGGGTTGCTTTGCTTGGAAGAAATCATCCTGTTGGCATGGCTTTTGGCGCTATTTTATTTGCATTTCTTGAAAGGTCCTCACAAATTCTTGATCTTAGAGATGTTCCAAAAGAAATTGAAACAATGATGTCAGCATTTATTTTATTAATTGTTGTAGTTTTTTATGAAGTAATAAGAAGATATATTGTCACACAACAAATTAAAGAAGCATCTAGACAGGTTGATGACTAATTATGAATAAACTTACAATTTTTTTAAGAGAAAAGTATCTTGTAATAACTCCAATATTATTAATAATTTCTATTGCGCAACTTGAACAATATTCACAATTAACAACAAGTGGAACATTTGGTGCAGCTCTCAGGCTTTCGATTCCCATACTGCTTGCTGGTTTAGGAGGGCTATTTTCAGAGAGAACAGGAATTGTAAACATTGGCCTGGAGGGAATGATGATTATGGGAACATGGTTTACAGCCTGGGGAGGCGTTTTATACGGGCCTTGGTACGGTATTTTATTTGGGTTAGCTGGGGGAGCCTTGTTTGGATTGATACATGCAGTCGCAACAGTTTCATTTCAAGTAGACCACATTGTTTCTGGAGTTGCAATAAATATTCTTGCAGTAGGAGCAGGTAGATTCTTTAATATCCTAGCTTTTGATGATTATGAGTATGCAAGCTCAACAGCATCTCCAATAGTTGAGGGGGAAATTGGAAGAATAACTTTACCATTTATTTCAGGTGGAGAAATAAATGGATCACCTACTTTTAATATTTTGGGATCTCTTGAAGAACAAAATATAATCTTGTTATCTGATATTGCTGGCTTATTATATGGTGTTACATCAAATATTTCTTATTTTTCAATAATATCTTTGTTGATGATTCCAGGGTCAATTTACTTGCTTTGGAGAACACCGCTAGGACTACAAATGAGAAGTGTAGGCGAGTTTCCTTCTGGAAGTGAGTCACTTGGAGTAAACGTTTACCTCATGAAATACACAGGTGTAATTATTTCTGGAGCATTAGCAGGATTGGCAGGAGCTTATTTGGTACTTGAAGGGCCAAGTGTTTATCTAGAAGGGCAAACAAATGGTAGAGGCTTTATTGGATTAGCTTCTCTTCTTTTTGGTAACTACAGACCATTTGGAATATTTCTTGGAGCTGGTTTATTTGGCTTTGCTGATGCACTTCAACTTAGATCTGAAGAATCCATACATGGATTATTGATTGTAATATTTTTATTCATGTTTATTTTGACTGCAAGAAATATTTATCAAAGAAATATTAGATCTGGTGTTTTATCTGGTTTAGTTGGTCTCGCCTTTTTTGTTTGGTTCAATAATTCAACAACTATTCCAATTCAGTTTGTATATTTTACTCCTCACCTAACAACACTCATAGTGTTATCTTTTGCTAGCCAGAAGTTTAGGATGCCAAAAAGTGTCGGAAAACCTTATAAAAAAGGTGAGTTAAGTTAGCTCTTTCCAAAAAATTTAATTTCCTGCATGGCACATTCTGTAAATGGATTTTGCCCATTTAATTCCTCACCTGAATAAGCACTTAAAACTTCTATTTTTATAGTGTTGGCATTAGTGTTTAGGTCAATCCATTGTTGAAAATTGTCATTTTCGAGTTCTTTTTCAACCTGATAATCACTTTCATCCGTTGTAATTCTTATATCTCTGGCTTTAAAATTCCTAATGAATGATGAGCTTTTCTCAGCATTTTGAATCACTATAAATTCAAAATATATAGTGTCAGAAAACGTGAACTCAAGAACGGTATCTTCACAACCAAGGCTGTTATCCTGCCACATAGAGTTTGACTCATCATATAAATTTTCACATGAAAAATCTTCATTAAAGTTACTTGAAGCTTTGCAGGATATAGGCACTTGGGGTTTTAAATTACTTTGAACGGTGGTACTTGTCGATGTAATTGTTGTTTGTTCTATAACAGCTATCTCTTCAATAACGTCATCCGCTACTCTACTGTTGTAAAAAAAACTTGCGCCTGCAATCAAGGGAACAATTAATGCTAAAAAGAAAACTGCTCTTATTCCTGGTACTTCTTTTCTATTTGGAAGACTAGTTGCGCCATAACTACTTAATGGCTTAACAGGTAGCTCCATAAGCTTTTCAATTCTTTGTTTTTTTGCTTCTGAAGTATTTTCTACAGCAACTTCATCAACAACCTCATCTAATTTTAATCCAAGCCACTCTCCACAGCTTGAGCAAAATTCTAGAGTATTATCAATAGTTGCTTGACAGCCTTTACAAGTAATTTTTTCCAATATTTTTCCTGTTGATTAATAATAAAATAATACAGTAACATTCGAATAAATAAAATACTCAAATAATAAAACGAGCAAATATGAAAAATAATCAATTGATACCGGGAGAACCATTAAGAGAAGGCGTTGACTTAATTGCTGATAAAAAAACAGGAGCATTGATTGTTGTTGGTAACTCAACAAAATTAGAAAGAATCTCTTCAGGAGGTATCAATCTAACTAATTGTGACTTTACACCAGAAATGTTAGGCGAACTTGCAAAAATGGATGGAGCAATTGTAGTTGATGAAAATGTAAATCAGATTTTAAAAGCAAATGTTCATTTGAATCCATCAGATACAATAGAAACTTTTCAAACTGGGACCAGGCACAGAACAGCACATAGAGTATCAGTTGAAACAGAGCTAGATGTAATTGCTGTTTCTGACGAATCAGGAATAGTTAAAGTATTTTCAAAAGACGAAGTCAATGAATTAGAAGAGTCATCAATGATTCTTGGAAGAGTTAATGAGTCTCTTCAATCTATTGATAGAACAAGAAGAAGGTTTGATGATGCTGTATTTGAGCTGGGTGAATTAGAAATTGAAAATTCTATTACAAACCAACAGGTTTTGGAAGTTGTTCAAAGGGGAGAATTATTAGGTAGATTATCTGAACAAGTAAGAAATGAAGCTGAAAACTTAGGTGAGGATTCAGGCTTAGTTATGATTCAGATAGATTCATTAGAGTCAGGTGTTAGACAAACATTAGACCTGGTATTAAAAGATCATTTACCTACTAGAAAATTTCGAAATATTAGTAAAGCTGCTGATGAAATTTCTAACTTAACTTATGAAGAACTAAACTCAATACAAACTTTAGGGAATTTATTGTATATGCAACCCTTAGACCAAGTATCGACTCCTAAAGGATATAGGGTTCTTGCAAGATTTCCTGGCCTTCCAGATAATTTACATGACTCTTTAGTGTCAAAATTTAAATCATTACCTAATTTATTATTAGCATCTACTGATAAGCTATTTGAAGTTGACGGGATTGGTAGGAACAGAGCACAACAACTTAGGGAATATTTTGATACGCTTCTAAAAAACATTGGATTTAGTTACATAAATGGTAACTAAATAGTTTTCAATCTATACTATTGTTTTAATCTATGGCAACAAAAGCTAAAAAACCCAAAGAAAAATATAAACCAAATACATTTGTGGTCCATCCACATCACGGTGCAGCAAAAGTAATTCGTAAAGTAAATAAAAATGTTGAGATTTTTGTTGAGGGTGAGCCTAAATCAAAAAGAATTCAATATTTCGAAATTGAGGTTTTAATGGATGGCTTAACAGTTATGGTTCCTGTTGAAGCTGTAGATGAAGTAATAAGACCGGTAATTTCCAAAAGTGCAGTATCTAGAAAAGTTTTTCCAATATTTAAAGAAAAACCAGAAGAGGCTGGTACAAACTGGAGTAGATGGTACAAAGTTTTAACTGAAAAAATGACATCCGGTGATGTTATTCAGGTTGCTGAAGTCGTAAGGGATCTTTCACATGCACAAATTAATAAAGGAATATCACCTGCACTTAAAAGAATGCTTGCAAAAGCAAGAATGACCTTAGCAAGTGAAATAGCATGCGCATTAGAAATAGATGAAGAAGCCGCTGTAGAGAAAATAAATCAATATCTTCCGGAGGAAGAGCCAGACGACGGGTTATAATCTATTTAAAAAACTTTTAGAAAATGTTAATTGGTCATGGTTGGGATTTACACCAACATTCAGAAAACAAAACTTTAAAGCTTGGTGGTGTCAATTTTGACGAACAGGGATTTGAAGGACATTCTGATGGAGATATTCTTTTACACGCACTTTGTGATGCATTATTAGGAGCAACTGGGAAAAAAGACTTAGGTCATTATTTTCCATCTAACGAATCTACGCCAAAAGATATTCCAAGTACAGATATTTTTGCAGAGATTTTAAATGTTGTTGAATATGAGAAATTTTCATTAACAAATGTGGATATAACAATTATCACTCAAAAATTTAACGTTCAAGACAAAGCAGTGAAGATTCAAAATAATTTGTCAAAACTACTTAAGGTCCCTGTAGAAAAAATAAATATTAAAGGAAAATCTTCAGATGATTATGGAATAATTGGAGACCAAAAAGCTTCATTAGCGATAGTAAGCTTGTTATTAGATGATGCTTAAATTATATAATTCACTTACTAAAAAACAGGAAGAAATAAAGATAGATCAAGATGATGTAAGGATCTATCTTTGTGGACCAACCGTCCAATCATCTCCTCATCTAGGACATGGAAGATCAGCTGTAGTATTTGATTTTTTTATAAGGTACCTTAAGTATCTAAATTATTCAGTATTATTTGCAAGAAATATCACAGATATAGATGATAAAATAATCGAAAAATCACAAGAAAAAAATATAAGTTATCGTGAACTTGGAGATAATGTTTGGAAGGAGTTTGTTTTAGCACATGAAAATCTCAATTGTTTGGTTCCTGATATTGAACCAAGGGCCACAGCTTATATTCCTGAAATTATCAAATATATTGAACAGCTAGTTCAAAATGGGTTTGGTTATGTTACAAGTTCTGGGGTTTATTATGATGTTTCAAAATTTGAAGAGTATCTTGAGTTATCAGGAAGAAGCATTGAGGATGTAAGGACCGGTACAAGGGTTGAAACAGAAGATGATAAAAAAAGAGCGGAAGACTTTGCTTTATGGAAATTTTCTAAAGAAAATGAACCATCTTGGGATTCTCCTTGGGGAGATGGTCGACCAGGATGGCATATAGAATGTTCAACAATGATTAGTGAAACATTAGGTAAAACAATCGACTTTCATTGTGGAGGAATCGATCTAATTTTTCCACATCATGAAAATGAGATTGCTCAATCTAAAGGTGTTGATATCAATGAGAATTTTGCAAATTATTGGCTACACAATGGAATGTTGAATCTTTCAGGAAAAAAAATGTCAAAATCAGATGGAAATGTGAAATTACTTAATGAATACATTGATGAATATGGTGGAGATGTTGTAAGATTCTTTTTTTTGAGAGCCCACTACAGAAGTCCTCAAGAATTTAGTGAGCAGTTGCTTGAAGAGACTAAAAAAACTTTGAGCAATTTAGCTGAATTTACAAAAGGTGTTGTTGGAGAACCAAGTGATAATGATACAGTTGATACTTTTATTAATTGTATGAATGATGATATGAATACTCCAAAACTTCTTGGAGAAATTTTTGAAAAAATAAAAGATACAAATAATTTAGATCAAGAAAATACATTAAAAATCAAACAAACAGTGAAATTCATATTTGAAATTCTTGGATTTGAGCTAGATACCTCAAAACAAAACATAGTAGAAGAAAAATTATTATCTAAATTTTTTGCAAAATATGATATCCAATTTAATGATATCGAATCTGCAATGAGTGAGTTTTCACTAAAAAGGGAGGACTTAAGATCAAACAAGAAATATGGTGAAGCTGACAAAATGAGGGAAGATTTATTAGAGATTGGAATAGTCATGAATGATGGTGAAAATGTCGGATGGTATTGGAAAAATAGTTGAAGGTTATAATTCTGTAATTTCTGCACTAGAAAACAACAGAGTTTTAGAACTAGTAACTCTTGAAAAAAATATAGATTCAAAAAAAGTTAAAGACTTAATTGAAATTGCTCAGCAAAAAAAAGCAAAAGTTACAAACATCAAAAGTAAAAATGAGTGGAAATTTACATCAACGGAGTATGTAGCTGCACTGTGTAAACCCAAAAAAATATATAATGAGTCAGATTTAAAAAAATTCAACACCACAAACTTTATAGTATGTGACCACATTCAAGACACAAATAATCTTGGTGCTATTGCTCGTTCGGCTGCATCATTTGATTTCAATGTGATGTGTGTCCCAGAGAGAAGATCAGCCCGATTAAGTGAAAGAACATTTAAGATTTCCTCTGGTGGATTAGAGAAAATAGATATTTTAGAATACAAATCAATTTTTAGTTTATTAAAGAAATTTCAATCTTTGGATGTTTGGACAATAGGGTTGGATATGTATGGAGAAGTCGATATACAAAGTTTAGATTTAGGAAGACAGAACTTGGCATTTTTTATTGGGTCAGAGGAAAAAGGCTTGAGCGATGAAATCAAAAACAAACTTGATAATGTTGTAAGAATCCAAATGTCAAAAGATATAGAGTCTTTAAATGTTTCAGTTGCCGCAGGTATAGCAATGCAGCATATATTTATAAAAAAATAATTTTTTCAACTTTGATGTTTGCTAATATTTAACTATTCGCCGGAGTAGCTCAGTGGTAGAGCAGCCGCCTTGTAAGCGGCAGGTCAGGGGTTCAACTCCCCTCTCCGGCTCAAATTGAATTATTATCAAAATACAATCAGGTTCACTTTGTATTTATTGTTGCTGGCACAAATCACTTTCTATTTTTTAGGCTATCTTCGTCCCTCAATAATTTATGACTATATTGATTATTGGCCTATTACGATATTGCCAATTCTGTTAGTAACTATTTTTAGAAGGGCTTCTTTTTATGAATTACTAAGAAATATAGTAAATATTTTTTTGATAGTTGTAGTTTTGATTTTTTCATTTGGACATTTATTTGATTCCAAATTTTTAACTACTTATAAGTATGATTCTTTTTTTCAAAATAACGAATTAAATTCTGATTTTAATTACTCATTATTAATTGACCTTGATGGAAAAGTAAATGTTAATAGTTTTCAGGGCAAGGGCTACACAGCTGAAATAATTGATGAACCAGGAAATGTTGGTTATCCAGAAGCAATAGAGACCGTTCTCGGAGAACCAAGGGCCATAATATTTAGAGAGTTAGAAACCAGTAGTTTATTAAAAGTAGGAGGGTGGAATATAAATTTAGGTAATCAAAACATTTGGGAACTAGATATTTTTTCACTTGATTCATTTATTAATTTAAGTGATCTCAAGTTGTCACCCTCAAAACTATCAGGCACTGGAGAAATATTTTTAGGTCCTAATCTTGAAATTGAGAGCCTTTCATTGAGTGGTAACTATGAAGTAACTGTACCAAATGACTTATCTATACTTGTAAAAGGTCAGGCACAGGTGCCTGATCAATGGCTAAATGCTAGTGTTGGTAATCTTAATAATCCTGATAAAACCTATACTGTTGTAATTGAAATTATTGATGGTTCCCAAGTAATATTTAAGGATGGGTAAAACACTATGATAGAACAACTTGGAAATGGCCTTTTACTGGGAATAATAATTTCAGTCGCATCAGTTGCGCTCTCATTATTATATGGAGTTACTCGAATCGTTAATTTTGCACATGGAGAAATTATTGCTTTGGGAGCCATAGCTACTTTATTTCTTTCAAGTCCTGTAGATTCGAGACTGTTATTTTTAGACAGGTTCTCTCCTCTTGGTAATAATTTTTATATATCAGTAATTATCTCAGTTATTTTTTGTGGATTACTTGGAGGTATTTTAGAATTTTTTCTATTTAGGCCTCTCAGAAAAGCTGAAGTTGGAAACATTGCTGTACTTGTTGTGACGATTGGACTTTCTCTTTTCTTAAGGCACATATATATGCTTCTTAACGCTAAACCCCAAAACTTTCCGTTAGAGCTACAAAGAAGAGAAACATACTTATTTTTTGATATGACTCCTAGGAACTTTAGGGTATTAATTTTAGGAATAATTGTTATGGTGTTAATTGGTCTTTTCCTTAATTACACAAGAATTGGAAAGGCTATGAGGGCAGTAAGAGACTCAAATGACCTTGCAAGTGTTTCTGGAATTAATTCAGATAACATAATTTTATTTACATGGATATCTTCAAGTATGCTTGCTGGTTTAGCTGGAGTATTTCAAGCAACTATAAATGATGTCAGATACAATATGGGATTTCTAATACTCTTACTTATATTCGCAGGAACGGTTCTTGGTGGAATTGGAACCTCTTTCGGTGCAATGGTTGGAGGTTTCATAATAGGAATTGTTGTAAATGTTTCGGTAGGTTTACCATTCATGGAAGGACACACCGAAGCAAAAAATGCTGTAGCTCTTGCAATTATGATATTAATTTTACTTTTTAGACCACAAGGCATTTTTGGTGAGAAAGAAAGAGTTTCATGAAATTTTCCATTAAAGGTTCCTTAACAATATTTTTAACTATTTTTTCAATATTTCTTGTTTTTCTTTTAAACGAAGATGGAGAAATACCAATCCTTTTTAACCTGTTAACGTTCGCAGGCATTTATGGATTAGCTGCGATAGGGTTAAATGTCCATTTTGGGTTAACAGGATTATTAAATTTTGGTCACGCAGCTTTTATGGGATTTGGAGCTTATGTGACTGTATTATTAATACCCCATGCAGCTGGTCGGGAAGGTGTTGTTATTACTACTGGACTTCCATTTTTTCTAGCTTTATTGATTGGAGTTATTTCGGCTGCACTTTTTGGATTTCTTTTAGGGCTTCCTGCTATTAGATTAAGAGGTGATTATTTAGCAATAGTGACTATTGCTGCTGCAGAAATTTTTCGTTTACTTGTACGGGATCTTGAATCTGTAACAGGTGGTGTCTACGGCATCATCAATTTTTCAAGTTCATTACAACAATATAGGTTAGGATTTATTGATAATTTTGCCTCTTCAAATAGCCTAAATCCATCTCAAGTATTTGTAGCTTTTTTGTCTTGGATTTCAATAGTTCTTGTTTTACTCCTTTTAAGGAGACTAACAAATTCGCCCTGGGGTCGAGCTCTCAGAGCAGTACGTGAAGATGAAGATGCAGTCAGAGCTTTAGGCAAAAATGCCGTGTGGTTAAAGCTTCAAAGTTTTATGCTTGGCGCAGGTATCGCAGGATTGTCTGGAGTTTTATTAGCTTTTAATTATGGCACTATTCAAGTATCAACCTTTGTACCAATACTTACATTCTATGTGTGGGCAATTATGATTCTTGGAGGAGTAGGGAGTCTTACGGGACCAATTTTTGGATCAATTATATTTTGGGTCATCATTGGTGAAACGAATGGAATTGCTCAACTAATTTTTGAAAATGCAAATGGTCAACAAATAGCTGGAGTTAGATTTGTTTTGGTAGGACTATTAATAATGATTTTAATGATTTTTAGACCAAGTGGATTAATGGGAAAGAAAGAGGAACTTCTCTTAGATGTCAAATAAATACCTTGAAGTTACAAGTCTAAAAAAAAGTTTTGGTGGGATTAAAGCTGTTGATGTTGAAAGTCTTAATTTAAACAGAAATGAATTAACTTCAATCATTGGTCCAAATGGAGCTGGAAAAACAACTTTCTTTGATTTAATTTCTGGATTCCAAGACAGTGATGAAGGGAAAGTTTATCTAAACAACAAAAATATCAGCAAAAGTCAGCCCTACGCAATTGCTAGATTAGGAATGATTAGAACTTTTCAATTAACAAAAGTTTTTGACCGGATGACAGTTTTAGAAAATATGATGTTTTCAGCATCAACTGTTAATAACGATTCATTTTTAAAATCCCTAGCTAAATTACCAAGTCAAAAAACGACTGAAAAAAAAATTAGAGACAAATCATTTGAAATTATGAAAGAATTAAATATTGATCATATGGCAAATTCTTATGCACGAGAAATGTCCGGAGGTCAAAAAAAGTTATTAGAACTTGGTAGATCAATAATAAATAATCCAAGTGTTTTATTATTAGATGAACCACTTGCTGGAGTAAATCCAAAACTTGCAGAAGAGATACTTCAAATTATTCTAAATCTTGCAGGAAAAGGAATTTCGATATTAATGGTTGAGCACAATATCGAAGCAGTAATGAAAATCTCTGAACGGGTCATAGTATTAGCTGAGGGAAAAGTTATTGCTGATAGTACTCCAGAAAATATAAGAACTGATGAAAAAGTAATCGAAGCATATTTAGGATCCGAAAATGAATAAAACAGTGATTGAATGTAATGGAATCGCAGCAGGATACGTAAAGGGTTTAAATATCCTTCAGGGCATTGACATGATCATAAACGAAAAAGAAATAGTATCAATTATTGGTCCTAATGGAGCAGGAAAATCAACATTACTTAAAGCGATTATGGGAATAATTAATATTTCAGGTGGACGATTTTTTATAGATGGTGTCGAAAAAACCAATACTCCTACTCATCAAATTGTTAAAGAGGGAGTTGGCTATGTCCCTCAGGTTGAAAATGTATTTCCATCCTTAACAATTGAAGAAAATTTAGAAATTGGCTCTTGGTCTATCGATACAAGCATCAAACAATCAATATCAAAAATATTTGATGATTTTCCCATGTTAAAAGAAAGAAGAAAAAACAAAGCTGGAAATTTATCTGGCGGACAGAGACAAATACTCGCTCTTGCAAGAGCATTAGCTACTTCTCCAAAGATTCTATTATTAGACGAACCATCAGCAGGTCTTTCACCGGTTGCAATTAAGGAAGTATTTGAAATAGTTAAAGAGATAAATTCAAAAGGGGTCGCAATTCTCTTGGTTGAACAAAATGCCAAAAGGGCATTAAATTTTAGTGATCGTGGTTATGTTCTAGATCAAGGAAGAAATGCTTATCAGGGCAAAGGTCAAGAGCTTTTGAGTGATCCACGCGTCGTGGACTTATATTTAGGAAAACTATAAAAAAAGGCCTGCACATGGCAGGCCTTTTTTATTAATTGTAAATTTTAAGAACCAAAATCTACTGATTTTAAGACTGGGTTTGTATCACCCTCTGTTGTCCAAATATCATATGTTGCTGCTGTAGGATCTCCAGCTTCATTTAATTCAATTTCGCCAGATGCTCCAACATAATCAACATCTACACCGTTAGCTGCAAGTTCAATACAAGCAACTCCGATACATTTTTCTCCACCTGATGATGCAGCAACAAGTCCAGAAGCAATTTCTGGTCCTGTAACACCATTAGCAGCAGCTGATATTGCCATTAACATGACAGCATCATATGCTTGAGGAGCGAAAATAAAGGTTCCAGCGCCATCTGCGCTTACTTCTGCATATGCAGCTGAGAAAGCATCAAATGCTTCTCCAGCAGCAGATCCAGGTGCTGTACCTTTCATTCCGTCAAGTGCAGTTCCTAAGTTACAAAGTGATGCAAGACCAGCATCTTTAACACCATCGGTCATGTACCAAGGTGTATCAAGAAGGCCTTGCTCAAATGCAGGTTGAAGAACTCCACAACCAGTAGCAGGGAAAAGAATACCGACAATTGCGTCTGGTGAACCTTTTCCTACAGCTGTTACTTCGGAGTTAAATTCTGTTGCATCAGGAGCATGATAAACAATATTTTTTATAACTCCTCCACCAGCTTCAAATGCTGATGCAGTAGCTTCTGCTAAACCTCTACCATAAGCGTCTGCTCTTGAAATGATTGAGATTGATTCAACTCCATCTTCTAACAATAATGATGCAAGTACATCACCTTGTAATAGATCTGATGGAGCGGTTCTTGCATAAAATCCTTTTTTATCCATTTTGGTAAATTGAGGACTTGTATTTGATGGGGATACCATAACAACTTCTGCAGCTATAGCTGTGTCTAATATAGCAAGGGAAGTACCACTACATGCAGCACCCATAACCCCTTGTGCTCCTCCAGCTATTGCTTCAGTAAGACTGTCGAGGGCAATCGCACCATCGCATCCACTGTCACCTTCAATAAGTTCGACAGGGACTCCATTTATACCGCCAGCAGCGTTGATTTGCTGTACAGCGAGAGCAGCTCCTAGTGCAATACCAGGTCCAAGTGCAGCTAAGTCACCTGATAATGGCATTAATGATGCCAATACAAGTGGGTCACCCGCAGGCTCAGGAGCAGCAGTAGTAGTTGGAGCTTCTTCAGCTGGAGCTTCAGTAGTTTCAACTACTTCTTCAACAGCATCATCAGAACCACCATCGGAACCACCACATGCAGCTATTACTAACGCTAAAACCGCAATCAAAGCTAAAGCTTTGCGATTTTTCATATAATTTCCTTTCAGTCACTGAAATTAAAAAATTCCTACATATTTGTAGGAATGTATAACAACAATAGCGTAATTTGTGTACTCTTCAATAGCAGAAGCAAAAAATTTAAAAAAATGGTTGAAAATTTAGAAAATTTGTTAACTTTTCTCAATAATTTAGATTATTTAGACATATTTATATATATCTTTATTGTTTATCTTATTTATTTCGGATGGAAAAAAGGCTCTGTATTAATAATTTATTATTTAATAGCTTTTCTTATATCAATCTATTTAAGCTTCACTTATTCCTTTTCGATTGGTGAATACATAAGTGGCTGGCTAAATTCTAACCAACAAACTTCACAAATTTTTGCAGGTGTAGCAATATTCATTACAATCTTGACATTAAGTTCGATTTTTCAAAATTTAATTTACAGGGAAGGATCTAAAAAAGATATAGGAAATAAGTTATTGGGAAGCATTACTTCTATTGTTTTGAGCAATTTAGTTCTTACTTTTATATTTACAATCTTATCTCTTCTTTCATTACCAAAATATGTTCAAGAAAATATTGATCAGTCAAATATTGTATCCTTTTATCTAAATTCTGAAGGAGTACCGCAACAAACACTCGAAGTCATAACAGGAACAGATTTATTAAAAGTTACTTCAAGAATTAAGGAACTTACAGGTAGCACCTCTATTTCGTTAGATGAATCAGGATGTCTTGAAATTCCTTCTTTTACTCAATCAAAATTAATTTCAAAGACTAGTGAAACAAGGGAGTTGTTTGAAATGGTTAATATCGAAAGAATAAATGTAAATTCTGATCCATTAGAGTTCTCTCAAACATTATCGAATATTGCAGAAAACTATGCAAAAAAAATGTACACAGAGGGTTTTTGGTGTCATAAAGATCCAAACAATGGTTATTTAGTTACTGAAAGACTTTTAGAAGTTGGTTATCCACCCCCAAAATTTATTGGAGAAAATCTAGCAATGGCATCTACAATTTATTCTGGCCATCAAAGCCTAATGAATTCTGAATCACATAGAGCGACAATAATTGACAATGAATTTAAACGAATTGGTCTTGGAATAGTGTCTGGTCCAAATGGTTTAATTATTGTTCAAATATTTGCATGACAAATTTAGAAATAACCTCTTTTGCAAAAACTCTCTGTGAAGGTTTAAAACAATATTTAAAAAATGAAAATATCAAAATCAATGATGTAGATTTTCAAGAGTTAGAAAATATATTAATTAATGAGTTCAATCTTCCATATTCTGACCAAACACAAACTCCAACTCAATTGTTGAATAATTTTACCAAAACAATTTATAAATTTGAAAAAGTTATTACTCCTCAAAATTTAGGTATTGAAGCTCATGAGCAGATTATGATTTGGGGTCTTTTAAAAGCTAAAAATTACAATGATTAATACAGTTAGAAAAGATATTTGGATTAATTCATATCCCATTTTTTTGTGGCTAGCCTTAGAACCAATAGTAGGTCTAATTGATTCAAAGATTGCTAGTATTATAAATTTAGAAACGCTTTCTGCAATTGGTATTGGAGAAACGATTTATTTTGTTTTTATTTGGGTTTTTATCTTTCTAGCATATGGAACAACACCACTTGTTTCCTCTCTTAATACTAAAAATGAAATCAATAAATTAAATTATTTTGTAAAGTTTGGAAGAAATGTTTCCATATTGCTAGGTCTAGGATCATTTTTAATTTTGTACGTAAGTAGTGGTTATTTAATTTCGACTTTTCAACCTACTCAAAACATACAGCTACTTTCTTCTGATTATTTAGTCTTTAGATGTATCGGGCTACCATTTTATTTGGTAAATATGCACTCTACTGCTGTTTTAAGGGGTTTAAAGTATGCAAAAATTACTTTTTATAGTGCATTAATAGTCTCAATCTCAAATATATTTTTTAGCTTATTTTTTGGACTATTTCTAGGTTTTGGTGCTGGCGGGATTGGGTTTGCTAGTTCTCTTGCCTTTTTTTGTGCTTCTATTTATTCAACATTTATCCTAAAAAAACAATTAAGTGATATTCCTTCTACTGAAGAGCAAATAGGCAAACCTAGTTTGCGAAAAAAATTTTTTAGCATCGGAACATATATTTCGATTAGATCTTTATTTCTTACCTTGTTCATGGCATATTTAAGAAATAGAGCTTCCCTAATGTCTATGCAGGAAATAGCCTTGCAACACATCTTGCTTCAGTTATGGTCAGTAGGTTATATTTTTGTTGATGCAATTGCGATTGCTTCTCAAACACTAATTTCTGAACTTGTTTCAAAAAAAGAAAAATACCAAAAATCCATTTTACAAAAAGAACTTGTGTCGGTAACCACAGTGATATCTTTCATCCTTGCAATAATAACTGTTTTATTTTTAAATAATTTTGTTGAAATGTTTGGAGATGACAAATTTGATATTTATATCGATTTAAAATTAACAGTTCTTGTTGCTCTAAGTCTATTTATAGGTTGTTACGCATTTCTTTGGGACGGAGTTCTTTTAGGACTTGATAGGGCTAAAGAATTTTCTTTTCTTACTGTTGCTTCTTCAGTTTCTGGATTTTTAGTTTGCACTTATTTATTAAGAACACAGAATACAATATCAACACTTTGGATTGGTTTAAATGTTAGTTTGCTATTTAGATCTTTACTTGGATATATTTATCAGAAATAAATTATTTGACAGCTTTAAGAACGGGTCTATCTAAGTAGTAACTTAATATTTGTAATTCTTGTGAGAGGTCGACAGATCTAATTTGAACATCTGGAATATTTTTTAACAATACTGGAGCGAAATTTAAAATTGACTTAACCCCACAGTCGACTAACTGATCTGCAATCTCTTGAGCAACTTTTCCAGGTGTTGCAATAATGCCAATTGCAACGTTGTACTTTTCACAAACACTTTTAACATCAGATGTGGGTTTAACTACAAGGCCAGCTATTTGTTTATTGATTTTTTTTGGATCGTCATCAAATAATCCGACAACACCAAATCCTCGTTCTTGAAATCCTCCATAATGTGCAAGTGCTGATCCAAGATTACCAACTCCAACTATTACAGCGCTCCATCCTTCAACTAGACCAAGTTCTAATTGAATCTGATTTCTCAATGTTGAAATATCATATCCGACACCTCTAGTTCCTAGTGTGCCTAAATATGATAAATCTCTTCGAACTTGAGCATCATTAACTTTTGCAATTTCTGCTAATTTTTTTGAAGAAATTCCAATATTTTGGTCATCAATTTGTTCTAAGCATTGAAGATATAGAGGTAACCTCTTTACTGTTGCTGGTGGTATATTGCTATTTTCTTTCACTAATGCACAATCTAATAACAATATAAAAATAAGGTAAATTACATTAAAAATATTTTATTTTTACTTAAATTTATGATTTATTAATAAATAAGGTATTTTTAGTTCATAAATCATGAAAAATGAAGAAATATTCGATGTATTAATTGTAGGGGCAGGTCCCTCTGGATCTAATACTGCAATTTCTTACAAAAATTTAAATCCTGATTTAAAAGTTGGAATTATTGACAAAGCTATTTTTCCAAGAGATAAATCTTGTGGTGATGCAATTGGACCCGGCGTAATTAATGCTTTAAAAAGATTTAACAATGAACATATACTTGATGGTGAACCGGAGGTTATCTCAACATCTTTATTTGGCCCCGATAATATAGGAATCCAAAATTATATTCCAAAAGTTAAAAACAAAGATGATTCTGTTGTTTACGTTATCCCAAGATATGAACTCGACAATAGAATTTTTGAAATTGCAAAAAATCTCGATGTACATTCATATGAGGGTGTTAGGTATTTGAATTATGAACAAACTGAAAATGAAGATATTTTAAAAGTAGAGATCGAAAATAGTGATAAAGAAAAAAACTTCTTATTCACAAAATTGTTAGTAGGTGCAGATGGTGCAAATTCAAGAGTTAGAAAAAGTTTGGATTTAAAACAAAATAGTGACATACACAAAGCAATTGCTATAAGAGCTTATATTGACAGTCCAAATTATTTAGAAATATTTAAGGAAAGAACACTTATGTTTGAAATCAATGTTTCAGCATTAAAAGGTTATGCTTGGGCGTTCCCTAGTAAAGGTAATTTAATAAATATTGGTATTGGTATGCCTTTAAATTTATTTAAAAAAGACAAAATGGATATTAATGAAATGCTTGATAGCTTTATACGTACATTGGAATCCAAAGGAGTAATTGTTGAAAACTTAAGGATGGAAAAAAGTTATATGCTTCCATTTGCATCCTCCAGACCAAAGCTTGCTCATGATAAAGTAGCTCTTGTCGGAGATGCCGGTTCAATGATCAACCCCATGAGTGGAGAAGGTATTTTTTACGGCATGGAAGCAGGATATTTACTTGCAAAAGAAACATTCGGTTCATTAAATTCCAACAAAGAAAATAATTTAAATAATAATTTAAATAAATATGAAAGAGCCTTAAATAAAAGATTTGGAATGCATTTTCTGAGCTGTACGGTTGCTCGACTAGTTTTGCAAAGTCCATTTATGACAAAGAGATTACTTAAAATTGCATCAGTTGATAAAAACACTATTAATTTTGTTGTTGAGCTCTTGTTCGATGAGGCAAGATTGACGATTAAAGAGACTTTTTCGCTAGCTTTTAAATTCATTTTACCCTTTAGAACAGTAAGGTTTTTCAGTAAATCTCCAGCCTTTTCCTTATAACAAAAAGCAAAATCAGTACTAAAATGAAGTAGTACATTGTGAAATATTTCACAAATAGGGAGGGAATGTGATTAATTGGTTACCAATTTTGGTAATGCTATTTATTGGTATTGGTTTTGCAATTGCTTCACTTGGTGTCAGCTATCTTTTATCACCAAAAAATCCTACACCTGAAAAATTAACACCTTATGAGTCTGGTATTTTCCCCGAAGAAGAGCCCTCACAGAGATTTCCAGTCAAATTTTATATGGTCGCTATGTTGTATATTGTTTTTGATATTGAAATAATATTTCTTTTAGCCTGGGCAACCCGATTTGAGCAACTTGGCTGGTACGGAATAGTGGTTATTTTCATATTCACATTCTTTGTACTTGAGACACTTTATTATGTCTGGAAAAGAAATGTTCTTGATTGGAATGTTCCAAGAAGGCAAAGATATCATGATCCAGTTTCTAACTATGAAGGAGCTAATGAATAATGTTTTCTCCTGATAATATTTTCACAACAACTATTGATAAAGCGGTCCGTTGGTCAAGAACGCAATCCATGTGGCCTGTTACTTTTGGACTTGCATGCTGCGCTATTGAAATGATGGCTGCAGGATCTGCAAAATACGACTTGGCAAGATATGGAATGGAGGTATTCAGGGCATCACCAAGACAGGCTGATTTGATGATAGTTGCTGGTAGAGTTTCTCAAAAAATGGCACCAGTATTGAGACAAGTTTATGACCAAATGGCAGAGCCAAAATGGGTAATAGCAATGGGTGCTTGCTCTTCAACTGGTGGGATGTTTAATAACTATGCTCTTGTACAAGGTGTTGACCACATAGTTCCTGTAGACATATATGTACCTGGATGTCCACCCGGACCCCAATCATTAATGCACGGAATCTTAACACTTCATCAAAAAATTATGGATAGAGAGATAAATAGATAATGAAAGAAAATCTAGATATATCAATTGAAGATTATTTTCAAAAAGTTGAAGAGTTGAAAAATGATGGATATGAAATGATGGTTGATTTAACTGCTATAGATTGGTTTAGAAAAAAAGAACCTAGGTTTGAAGTAGTTGTAAACTTTCTCTCCGTTTCAAAAAACAAAAGAATTTCTATCAAAGTCAAATTAAATGATGAGTTAACAATTCCTTCAATTACAAGTCTTTATCCAAGTGCAAACTTTTATGAAAGAGAAGTATTTGATATGTTTGGAATTAATTTTGAAAACCATCCTGATTTAACAAGAATTCTTATGCCTGATGATTGGGTTGGACACCCTTTGAGAAAAGATTATGGAACAGGAAGAATACCAGTTCAATTCAAAAATGCACCAAAGGTTGATTAATGATGGAAGAAAATAAAGATACTGTAAAAGATGTAGACTTCTGGGCTACAAATTCAGAAGAGGGTGGATGGAACATTTCTTCAACTGATGAAGGATCACAAAAAATGTTGGATCAAGAAGACGAAGTAACTACAAAAATTCAAATGGGTTCAGAAGTTATCGATGATTATTTTATTGATGATGATATTTCTGATGATGAAAGAATGATTTTAAATATGGGACCTCAGCATCCATCAACACATGGTGTCTTAAGGTTACAAGTAGAACTTGAAGGTGAAGTCGTAAGAAGAGTACAGCCTGTAATTGGTTATCTTCATACTGGAATGGAGAAGACGGGAGAAGAGTTAAATTACTTTCAAGGACCTACTAACACTACAAGGATGGATTATCTCTCGCCTTTTTTCAATGAACTTGTTTTTTCATTAGCGACTGAAAAACTACTAGATATTGAAGTTCCTGATAGAGCATCAACAATAAGAATATTAATGACCGAACTAAATCGAATCTCCTCACACCTTGTTGCATTAGCAACTGGTGGAATGGATATCGGAGCATTATCAATGATGATTTTTGGGTTTAGAGAAAGAGAATTAATTCTTGATTTTTTTGAAAAGACAACAGGTCTTAGAATGAATCACAACTTTATAAGACCGGGTGGTGTCGCAGCAGATTTACCAGATAATTGGCAAAAAGATATTGAAAAGATATTGAAAGTTATACCTGAAAAACTAAAAGACTATGATGAAATGCTTTTAGACAATCCTATTTGGCAAGGAAGACTTAAGAATGTTGGAATATTAACGACTGAAGAATGTTTGGCATACGGCATAACTGGTCCAAGTCTTAGAGCTAGCGGATATGCATGGGATTTAAGAAAAATGCAACCTTATTCAGGTATAGAAAAATATGAGTTTGATATTCCGGTTTTTGAAGAAGGAGATGTCTTTTCAAGGTGGAGAATCAAAGTTTTAGAAATTTTTGAAAGTTTAAAGATTGTTGAACAAGCTATGGGAAATATGCCTAAAGGCCCGTTCAAAATTCAAGATAAAAAAATAACCCCTCCGCCAAGAAAAAGACTTGATGAGTCAATGGAAGCTTTGATCCACCATTTTAAAATATACACAGAAGGCTTTAAAGTTCCAGAAGGAGAAGTATATACCACAGTTGAATCTCCTAGAGGAGAGTTGGGCTGTTTTATTGTTTCAGACGGATCATCAAAACCTTATAGAATGCACGTAAGAGGACCATCCTTCTGTAATCTTCAAGCTTTACCAGTAGTAATGTCAGACAGTCCAATTGCAGACGCAGTTGCAGCAATAGCCTCCTTAGATCCAGTTTTAGGAGATGTTGACAGATGAGTTGGGAAAAAGCATTGATTGATAAAGCAAAAGAAATTATTGATATGTATCCTCAAAAAAGATCTGCTTTAGGGCCACTTTTATATCTAGCACAAGAAAAAGACGGATATATATCAAATGATTCAATTGTAGAGATTAGTAATCTTATTGGCATTACTGAAGTTCAAGTAAAGTCAGTTGCATCCTTTTACTCTATGTACAAAGAAGAGCAAACCGGTAAGTATTTATTAAGTGTATGTAAGTCAATCTCATGCGAAATAAATGACTCAAGAAGCGTGATAGATTCTGTCAAAAACTTTACAGGCTTAGAAAATTATGAAACAGATACTGAGAAGGTTTTTACTTTTGAGGAAGTTGAGTGCATCGGTGCTTGCGGTGGAGCACCAGCTGTTCAAGTTAATTACGAAACAGTTGAAGGATTGACACCTGAAAAGTCACTCCAAATGTGTGAATGGCTTAAAGAAGAACGACCAGAAATAATTATAGCTGAAGAACTTCAAGAGAAATTTGGAGGTGTAAAGTCATTTGACTGGGCAATTAAAGACAATACAGGTTCATCTTATTCTGTTCCGGGATTTCAAAATATCGGTACTGCTAAGGAAAAAAGCTAATGAAAGAAACTTTATTACTTACAAAGCATATGCGTGAATTTCCTGAAGATAGCCATCAGATTGAAATTTATGAGAAAAATAACGGTTATAGTGCACTCAAAAAAGTTCTAAAAGAAGACAATCCCGAGAATGTTATTAATGAGATTAAGGATTCAAACATAAGGGGTCGTGGAGGAGCAGGCTTTCCAACAGGAGTAAAGTGGGGTTTTTTAGCAGAAAATGAGGACAGGTATCTTGTAATTAATGGTGATGAATCTGAACCCGGTACATTCAAAGATAGAATTTTGCTTGAGAGAGATCCACACCAACTAATTGAAGGTGTAATAATTACATGCTTTGCTTCAAACATCAAAAAAGCATTTATCTACATAAGAGGTGAGTATGCGAAGCCAGCAAGAAGAGTGCAGGATGCAGTTGAGCAAGCATATGAAAAAGGATATTTGGGAAATAATATATTAGGAACAAATTTTTCCTTGGATGTTGTAGTTCATCTTGGAGCAGGAGCGTACATATGTGGTGAAGAAACAGCTCTTTTGAATTCACTTGAAGGAAAAAGAGGAGAGCCAAGACTTAAACCACCTTATTTTCCCGCAGTAATGGGACTATACAACAAACCAACACTAGTAAATAATGTAGAAACAATATCTTCAGTTCCTTGGATAATTCAAAATTCGGGAAAAGAGTACTCAAAACTTGGTGTTGAAGGATCAACGGGAACAAGAATTTTTAGCTTGTCAGGCCACGTAAATAATCCTGGAAATTTTGAAATTGAAATGGGTCAAAGCTTTGGTGAATTTATAGATACATTTGGAAAAGGAATCAAAAATAACAAAAATGTCAAAGCTTATATTCCCGGAGGTGCCTCAGCGCCATGGTTCACCGGTGATCAGTTAGATATAAAAATGACAATTGATGATGTTGCAAATGCAGGATCAATGTTGGGTTCTGGTGCGGTAGTTGTGATGGATGAAGATACTAATTTAGTTTATGCGGCAAAGAGTATCGTAAGTTTTTTTGCTCATGAATCATGTGGTCAATGTACTCCCTGCAGAGAAGGGACAACTTGGCTAGAAATGATTTTAGAAAGAATTGCGAGCGGCAGAGGTAGACTTTCTGACATTAGTTTGTTGATTGATATTTGCGACAATATTTCACCTGGATTAGATTGGCCACCAAAAATGACAACAATATGTCCACTTGGTCCTTCAGCTGTATCTCCGATAACATCGTTGCTAAATAACTTTTCTGAGGAGATAACAAATATGCTTCCAACAAAAATTCCAATTACACAATGACGGATCAAATAAAGATAAATGTTAATGGTTCTGAAATAAGTTCAAAACCCGACCAGCTAATAATTGAAGCTTGTGAAGATTCTGGTATTCACATACCAAGGTTCTGCTGGCATAAACGTATGGATCCTGTTGGCATGTGTCGTATGTGCTTGGTTGAGATTGAAACTCCAAGAGGTAAAGCTCTTGTTCCATCCTGTACAACCAAAGTCTCAGAGGATTTAGTCGTAGATACTGAATCTGATGTTGTAAAAAAAGCTCAAGAAGGAGTTTTAGAGTTTTTATTGATTAATCATCCTTTAGACTGTCCGGTTTGTGATAAAGCTGGAGAATGTCCTTTACAAGATCAAACAATGGCTTATGGACCAGGAGAATCAAGATTTGTCGAAGACAAAAGACATTTTGAAAAACCTATCCCAATTTCAGAAATAATTTTACTTGATAGGGAGAGATGTATTTTATGTGCTCGTTGTACTCGATTTTCCGATGAAATATCTGGAGATCCACTTATTGAATTTATACAAAGAGGAAATAAGACACAAGTAAATACTTTTCCTGATGAGCCTTTTAGATCATACTTCTCAGGCAATACAGTACAAATTTGCCCAGTTGGCGCTTTGACATCATCTTCTTATAGATTCAAAGCTCGTCCTTGGGATTTAAAAAAAGTTTCATCAACCTCTAATTGTTCTTCAGTTGGTGACTCGGTTGAATTAAATGTCTCACAGAATAAGATGCTTAGGATTTTAGGTGAGGACAATGAATTTACAAATCAAGGATGGCTTTCTGATAAAGGGCGATACAACTTTGAATATTTACATTCGGATAAGAGAATTGAAACACCATTACTTGTCAAGAATTCAAACAAGGAATTAACCATTAATGAAACTATGGAGTTAATTAGTAATGAAATACTTACGAGCGACAATCCGAACATAAGTTTTATTGTTGGACACAACTCTACTAATGAAGAGTATTATGCATTAAATAAATTTGCAGAAAACCTTAATAAAGTTGAAAATGAAAATACAGTTAGCAATATAAATTTTTATCTGAGTGATGATTATTTATACAATGGTTTTTTCAATGATGATTACTCACTTGGAGAAATTAAAGATTTAGATTCTGCTGACACCATAATTTTGTGGGCACAAGATATAAAAGACAATCTTCCAACTCTTTATCTAAGAATTAAACAGGCTGTCAGAAATGGAAAAAAATTATTAATATTTGGCCACACAAATACTGCAATTAAACAACTTTCAGAAGAATATTATGGCGAAAATATTGTCACAAATAATTTTGAATTCAATGTCGACTTATCAGATATACCAAATTTTTCGAATTATATTGATGGAAAAAATGTTTTAGCTATTGTAGGAAAAGCCTCTCCACTCCAAAATGTTAATCCAATTTTCCAATTGGTTAAACATTTAGATCAAAATTCCACTTTAAAAATACTTAATTGTTTTTCAAAAGGTAACACATTTGGAGCATTACAAAATTTAGACATTGTAAAGGGTCTAAATGAGTTTGTAACAGAATTTGATAGTAGTAAAAAAAATATTGTATTCACAGTAGGCTCAAACCCCGTAAATAATTCAATTTATAGCCATAAAATAAAGAACACTTTAATTGATGCAGATTTTGTAGTTTCTCTTGATTTGTTTAAAAATGAAACAACTGAACTATCAGATATTATTCTTCCGACAACAACATTTGGTGAAAAGGAGGGTACATTCACAAATCTTGAAATGAGAACGCTAATGCAAAATAAAATATTACCTACTCCGGGATCTGCATTAAATGAATGGGAATATTGGTTGATTCTATCAAACAAAATGAATTTATTAGAATCTTATGGAACTGAAGCAGAGTTAAACTCCATGTTGTGTAAAGACTACATTGATAATGCTAACATTCCATCTTTTGATAATTTGAATAAACCATCTAATCTTGATGGAATTTTAAACTCTAAGACAATCAATATAGAAGTAGAAAACATTGATTCGACAAATCTTGAAATATTATTTGTTCATAAACTTTATGGAGATTCTTCATCACAAATTAATTCTCCCTCAATTTCTATGCTAGGTTCTGAAAGATTCATTGAAATGAATTCAGCAACTTACTTTGGATCCTATATGCTTAATAGCGACGTTGTAACTTTAATACAGGAAAATAACTCGATTCAAGTTAACGTTAATATTAACGAAAATCTTCCTGATAATCTTTTAGTAGTTCCAATAAACAGAAGGGGATTCCAAGAAATTAATCCTGAGAAAAAAGTGGAATTAGAGGCAGCAAAAAATAGGGAGCAATTAATTGTCACCTGAAATTATTCTTGCATTAATTAAACCACTTTTAGTTTTAGGACTTTTATTAACCAATACAATTATTCTTATTTGGTTAGAAAGAAAAGTTGTTGCTGGGATGCAATCAAGAGTTGGTCCTGATAGAGCTGGTCCATTTGGAATATTACAAACTTTAGCAGATGCGATAAAACTTTTGTTAAAAGAGCAAATCTTACCAATGAAAGCTGATAAAGCTATGTATCTATTAGCTCCTATTATTGCGTTGGTTCCATCTTTTTTAATATTTATGATAATTCCATTGGGCCCTGGTTTTGATTTAACAATTGGTCAGGAATCTCAATTTATTAATATGGTAGGAGCAGATATTAATGTTGGCGTTTTATTTTTTCTTGCAGTGAGTTCGTTGGCAGTTTACAGCGTAGTTTTAGCAGGATGGTCTTCTGGATCAAAATATCCGTTATTGGGTGGTGTAAGAGCTTCTGCCCAAATGATTTCATACGAAGCTGCAATGGGTCTTTCATTAGTACCAATTATTTTGTATTCAGGATCTATGTCAATGTCGAAAATTGTAGAGAGTCAATCAGGATATTTATCTAGCCCCATTCCAATAGTTGATTCAATAATTGGATTCATTCCTAACTGGAACATTTTTCCGCAATTTTTAGCTTTTGGAATATTTTTCATAGCCTCGATTGCTGAAGTAAACCGAGCTCCTTTTGATCTTGTAGAAGCAGAACAAGAATTAGTTGGTGGGTTTCATACAGAATATTCAGGTTTCAGATTTGCAATGTTTTTTTTAGCTGAATATATAAATATGTTTAATATGTGTGCAATAACAGCAACTTTTTTCTTGGGCGGATGGTTAGGCCCAACTTTCGCTGGAGTTTTACCACCGTTTCTATCAGCAATAATGCCAACAATATGGTTGGGTGTTAAAACTTTCGGTCTCTTATTTGTTTACTTCTGGATTAGAGCAACACTCCCAAGACTAAGATATGACCAACTAATGGAGTTAGGATGGAAGAGACTTATACCCCTATCACTAATATGGCTAATGATTTCATCAATTGTGCTTGGTATAAGAGAGTTTGGACTACCTTGGAGTTAGGAAAATTATGAGTGCAGGTTATGACTTAGTTAAAGGATTGAAGGTAACTTTTAAAGAGCTATTCAAAAAATCTGTAACAGACAAATACCCTAAAGAGTTTAGAAACAAACCACAAAGATTTCATGGAAGACATGTTTTAAATAAATATGAAGATGGAATGGAAAAATGTATAGGGTGCGAACTTTGTGCTGGAGTATGTCCTGCCCAGTGTATTTATGTCAGAGGTGAGGATAATCCTGAGGAACAACCAATAAGTCCAGGTGAGAGATATGGTTTTATATATGAAATAAATATGCTCAGATGTATTTATTGTGGTTTGTGCGTTGAAGCATGTCCTACTGAAGCTATAACCATGACATCTTTATTTGAGATGAGTGTTGGTTCTAGAGATGAAGCAGTCTTTGATAAAGAGGTCTTATTGGTGGGAGATGATGGAAACCCAAATGTTCATGAAGAGCAAACAAAATTAACAAATTTTAATGAATTAAAAACAGCTGATGGATGGATGAGAGCAACATCATCGAATGGTAATCCAGACTATCAAAATATTATAAGCTGGACAGGGTCCCTTGGAGTTGGAAAAAGAGATCCTGAAAAGGGTCAATTTTTAGAAGAAGAATAGTGTGACAGATTTACTGCTATTTGCGATTCCTGGATTGTTTATAATTCTAGGAGCGCTCATAGTAATTTTTGCCAGAAATCCAGTACACAATGCAATGGGACTGGTACTAACACTTACATCACTAGCTATTTTGTATATTTCACTTAACGCAACTTTTGTTGCAATGGTCCAGATGTTAGTTTATGCAGGCGCTGTAATGACATTATTTTTGTTTGTCATAATGATGATTGGTGTTGACAAACCAGAACAAACCAAAGAGCAAATTAAAGGTCAAAAATTACTCATATCTGGAACTTTAATTTTATTAGTTTCGGTTGTTGTATTTATTGGTTTAGAAAATGGATTCAATTGGAATTTATTATTTCCTCAATCTCAAAATACATTAGAAGGTACACCGTCACTTTTAGCATCTGCAATGTTTACGTCGTGGGTCTTTCCTTTTGAAGTTATATCAATCCTTCTGATCGTTGCTACAACTGCAGCATTAGCTTTAGCTTACGAGTTTAGAAAAAGAGAGACCAATGATTGAAGTAACCTCTGATTGGTATCTAACTCTGTCAGCCATACTTTTTTCAATTGGATTCCTCGGTATGATGATTCGTAAAAATGCATTGATTATGTTTATGTGTATTGAGCTTATGCTTAACGCTGTTAATTTAACATTTATCACAGCTTCAAACCATTTGGGATTAGTCGATGGTCAAATTGCAGTCTTTTTTGTACTAGTCGTTGCTGCTGCAGAAGTTGTAGTTGGTCTTGCGATAATTGTCTCAATATTTAAAAAACAAGAATCAGCCTCTGTTGACATGTTAAGTTCTTCGAAAGGGTAAATTTGGAAATTTTAATTCTAGGAGTATTACTAATTCCGTTTCTTACATCGCTACTTTTAAAAGTTGCTGGAAAATACATGAATGAGTTACTTACAAATTTTGTAACTTTGAATGCTTCCCTTTTATCTGTTGCTGTATCTTTTTTCTTATTTGGATATATTTTTTTGGATAAATTTAAACCACTTAAGTTCGAGCTCTTTGAGTGGTTTCCTGATCCACAAATAGTATTTGAATTTTATCTAGATGGACTATCTGGGGTAATGATGGTTTTAATTTCTACTTTAAGTCTTGTAATTCAACTTTTTTCAACCTCATATATGAGCAAAGATGAAAAGTACACAAAATACTTTGAATATTTCAATTTTTTTGTTTTCTCAATGTTACTGCTTGTGATGTCTGGAAATTTTTTAGTAATGTTTTTTGGATGGGAACTAGTTGGATTAAGCTCTTATCTTTTAATATCTTTTTGGTCAGAAAAGAAATCAGCATCAAAAGCAGGAAACAAAGCATTTATTTTGAACAGGATAGGAGACTTTGGATTCCTTATTGGTCTCATGATGATTTTAAATTATTTTGAAACCTTTAACTTTTTGAGTATATTTGAAGACACTCTAAAAACAAGACCTGAAAATTTAGACCTTATAATTTTGTTTTTACTTTTAGGTGCTTTCGGAAAATCTGCTCAGTTTCCTCTATTTAGCTGGTTACCAGATGCAATGGAAGGACCAACACCCGCAAGCGCATTGATTCATGCCGCAACAATGGTTACAGCTGGTGTGTTTATGCTGGTTAGAATTTCACCACTATTGCAATTTTCAGAAATAGGAAGTATCACAATAATTAGTCTTGGACTTTTAACAGCTCTAATTTCTGCTTTTGCTGCGATAAATCAAGACGACATAAAAAAAGTTTTGGCTTATTCAACAATTTCACAACTTGGATTTATGTTCATAGCTATTGGAGCAGGAGCCTATGTTGCAGCAATATTTCATCTCGTAACACATGCGTTTTTTAAAGCACTGCTATTTCTTGGAGCAGGGGCTGTAATTCATGAAATGCATCACGAACAAAATATTTATAAAATGGGCGGTCTTAGAAAAAAAATGCCAGTAACTGCTGCAATGATGGGAATTGGAACTTTAGCTATATCTGGTATTCCACCGCTTGCAGGATTTTGGTCAAAGGATGAAATACTAGCTTCGGTATTTGCTAGAGGAGGTATTTATTATGGATTCTGGGCTTTATCTCTTTTAGCTGCATTAATGACTGCTTTTTACATGGGTAGGCACTGGTTATTAATTTTTGTAAAAGAGCCATCCAATGAATTAGACAGTGTAAATGAAGCACCAAAAAATATGACAAGGCCTTTGATTCTACTTGGCCTTTTTTCTATATTTATTGGATTTATAAATACACCTTTTTTTCATGGTTTAGAAAAAGTATTACATGAAACTCTTTACAACGTAGAAGTTACTCACCTTCCAAAAGGTATAACTCTGGCAGTTTTGGCATTTCTATCAATTGGTGCAGGCTTTACAGGCCTTGCACTTGCATACTTGATTTATATCTTTGATATTTTTAGCTACTTTAAAATAAAAATACCTTTTTTAAAACTATTCAAAAAGCTTTCAAAAGATGTTCTTTATTTAAATAAAATAGGAAATCTAATTTTTGTTAAAGGTATGAAATCATTATCAAGAAAAGTCGCTGTAAGTGTTGATGGTATGACTATTGATGGATTTATTAACGGAGTAGCAAGGTCATTTTTAAAATCATCTCAACAAATTTCCTTTTCACAAACTGGTCTTGTAAGAAGCTATGTTGTGTATTTTGGACTTTTCATGCTGGCACTTATTCTTGTATTTTTATTGTCACCTGGAGTCTTATCATGACAAGTTTGATTTATAGCTTTATATTGCTTCCAGTAATTAATTCAATATTTGTTTTTCTTATACCAAACAGAAGGAAAGAACTTTTCAGACCTTTAACAGTTTATTTAAGCTTGATCCCATTAGGTCTCTGTTTGTATATGTTTGTAAATCAAAATTTAAAAACAAGCTTTTTAAAATTTGATTCAATACCTTGGATTACAGCATATGGAATAGATTTGATTATTGGACTTTCTGGAATGTCATTTTTATTAATTACATTAAATTGTTTGCTTGTATTATTGTCAATTCTTTCAGTAAATCAAGAATATGCAGAAAGTAAAGGATTTCTGGGATCAATCATGCTCTTACAAGCTGCTGTAAATGGAGTATTCTTGGCAGGTGATTTAGTTTCATTATTTATATTTTTTGAAGCCTTGCTAATTCCAATGTATTTTTTAATGGGTATCTGGGGTGGAAGTAATAGAAGATATGCAACAATTAAATTTATTTTATATACAGTCTTTGGTTCAATTTTTATCCTCGCTGGAACAATATATACGGGAGTTTTAAGCTACATTTCATCTGGTAAATTTGCGCTAGATTTTGAATCAATAGCAGTTATGCCAATTACCACCAACCAGTCAGAAATATTATTTTTACTATTCACATTTGGTTTCCTTGTAAAAGTACCTTTATTTCCACTTCACACCTGGTTACCAGATGCTCACGTGGAAGCACCTACCGCTGGAAGTATCTTGTTGGCTGGAGTTCTTTTGAAAGTTGGAGCTTATGGAATATTAAGAGTATCAATTCCTTTTTTTACAGAAGGATTTCTTAGGTACCAATTCATAATTGCATTTCTATCTGTTGTAGGGATAATTTATGGTGCAATCGTAGCAATTGTTCAAATAGACATTAAAAAACTAATTGCATATTCCTCAATAAGCCACATGGGATTTGTAATGCTCGGTATTTCAGCAGGAAGATACTTAAGTCTTGAAGGCGCTGTAATTCAAATGATAAATCACGGTATAACTTCTGGTGCATTATTTATGCTTGTTGGATTTTTATATGACCGAAGACACACAAGGAGAATATCAGATTTTGGGGGTTTGAGAAAATCAATGCCAATATATGCATCAATATTCTTATTTACCTCATTTGCTTCGATAGGACTACCGGGACTCAATGGATTTGTTGGTGAGTTTATGATTTTAATGGGAAGTTATCCGACTTTTAAAGTTCTTACCTCTGTTGCAGCATTTGGTGTTGTCCTTGCAGCAATTTATATGCTTTGGGCTTATCAAAGGATGTTTAATGGACAAATAGATAATGATGAAAATGCTGTGTTGACAGATTTAAATTCAAAAGAACTGGTAGCAGTAGGTCCATTACTTGCTTTAATGTTGTTCATTGGCATATATCCAAGTTTTATAGAAAGCTACGTTGTTCAAGATGTATCAGTAATTTATGAATCAATTAGCAATCTCATAGGAGTTTCACAATGAGTGAAATTAGTGCAGCAATAGGTTTCAATTTAATTGTAATTTCTCCAACCATTGCTTTAGTTGGTACAGCCTTGGTTCTTCTATTTTTTACAATCACTATTGAATCTAATGAAATTGTAAAAAAATCAATTACGTTTATGGGAATGCTTATTACTTGTTTTTGTGTATTTTTAAAGTTTGGATTGTTTTTAGAGAATGGAGTAAGTTCATATTTCACTCAAAAAATATTATTAGACGAATTTTCTCTGTTTGGTAATGTCTTAATTTCGCTTATTTTATTATTTAATTTTTTACCTATTTGGGACTCATCAAAACAATTAAAAGAAAAAACAACGGAGGCAATAATTCTCACTCTGATGAGTGCTTCTGGCTTTATGTTAATGGTGGACTCTGAAAATTTAATAATGTTATTTATTGGTTTGGAGATTGGATCTATTAGTTTATATGCTCTCGCTGGTTTAAATAGAGGCGACAAGCTAAGTAATGAGGCTTCCCTAAAGTATTTTCTGTTAGGGTCGCTCGCATCTTGTATATTGATTTACGGTGTCTCTTTAGTCTATGTATCTTTTTCAGTTTTTAGTGTTTATAACCTTGCCTTAGGTATCGCTTATGTTGGACCTGATTCTGTACCACTTACAACATCAATAGGTGTTTTGCTTATTTTTATTGGTTTACTATTTAAAATTGCTGCTGCACCTTTTCAATCCTGGGCTCCTGATGTTTATCAAGGTTCACCAACGGGATATGTTGGATTCATGTCTTCAATAGCCAAAGTTTCATCATTTATTGTTATTGCAAGACTTTGTTTGGTATCAACAAACTTGATTATTGAAAATTTCAATATCTTCTTTTTAATAGTTATTGTTTCTTCTGCTCTCATTGGTTCTTTATTTGCATCTATACAAGAAGATTTAAAAAGGCTTTTAGCTTATAGTGGTGTAGTCCAGTCTGGATTTATTTTATCTGGAATTGTATCAGGTATAAATGGAACAAGTGCATCTATGTTTTATCTATTTACTTACATACTCCAATTAATTGGAATATTTATAATTTTTTCAATTATAAATGGAAAACTATCATCAGAATTTAACATTCAAAGTATTCAGGGATTATTTATAAATAATCGGTTTCTTGCAACTTCATTTTGCGTATTTATGTTTGGTTTAGCGGGAATTCCTTTAACAAGCGGATTCGTCTCAAAATTTATTTTGTTAACAAACTTATGGGCTTATGAAAAATATCTCCTTGTTTCCATTCTTTTATTGTCAACGGTTGCAGGATTTTATTTTTACTTAAGACCAATTTGGATAGCAACTATTGAAAAGACAGAAGCACCTATAGAGATATTGAAATTAAAAAAATCTGAATATTTAGTAATTAGTACTTTAGTGACATTGACTATATTTTTTGGCCTTGTTCCCAGCTCTTTGATAAATATTTCAAGATGGATAGTACGTAGTTATTTATGAACTTAATTTTCACAAATAGTCCACCAGTTTTTCACCACCAAGGTGGATGGGATGAAATGCTAATGTTTTTAATTCCAGCACTTTTACTTACATGGCTAAGAAAAAAACAAAATTCTGAAGACAGCGAAAATTAAGTCTTTATTTAGCTATATTTTACTTAATTTTAAATTTTTTTAGTTTAAAATAAAATCGTGATTGAAATTAAAAATCTCACAATGAGATACAAAAACGGAAAAGGCGTCTCTGACATCAGTATTTCTGTTGATAATGGTGAAGTAAAAGGTTTACTCGGTCCAAATGGTGCAGGAAAATCTACAACAATGAGAAGCTTAATGGGTTTCTTAAAATCCTCGAAGGGTTCTCTTACAGTTGAAGGAATCAATACAATTGAAAATCCAGTTGAAGCAAAAAAAATCATTGGATATCTTCCTGGTGACCCACAGCTTCCACAAAATCTCAATTCTAAATCACTATTTAAACTTGGTGCTGATATGAGAGGACAGTCAACTGACTACGCAATGGAATTAGCAGACAAATTTGAATTAGAAGTAGACCCATCTATTAAAGAACTGTCCAAAGGAAACAGACAAAAAGCAGCCATAATCCTTGCAGTGCTGCACAAGCCAAAAGCTTTAATTCTAGATGAGCCAACTTCTGGCCTAGATCCATTTCATCAGAGGTCATTTTTTGAAATAGTTGAAGAATTTTCAAATAATGGAGCATCCATACTCTTGTCTTCTCATATAATCTCTGAAGTTGAAAAAGTTGCTAACTCGATGGCCGTTTTAAGAGAAGGTGTAAAAGTTTATGATGAAACTTATGAAACATTTTTAAGTAAAGCACAAGAAGAAGGAAAAGATTTAGAAGATGCTTTCTTTGCGTTTTATGACAGAAAGGAAACAAATGCTTAATTATCTAAAATATATGATTAGGGTACCTAGAAAATTCATATTAAATTGGGCAATATCAGGAGGAGTTTATCTATTGATACTTCCATTGGCTTTTGCAAATTCAAGTGTAGAAAGTCTACTTATTGATACTCAAAGAGAAGCTTTTAGAGGAATCTCTGAAAATGATACTGCGATGAGTTTATTAGGAATATCAGATTGGGATAATGTTTTTACACTAGAAGGGATGGTAACAACTTATTTCCTAGTACCATTTGTACCACTTTTGATTGGTACAGCGACAATAATTCTTTTAAATAAGTTGGGATCAAAAGCTGAGGAAGATGGAACTTTTGAATTTGTTGCTTCACTACCAATGACAAGATCAACAGTATATTTATCACAAGCAATCATTACAGTGCTCTTTGGCTTGTTTGTTACCTTCGCATGGACCAATATAATGTTTATTCCAATTGCGACAATGGAGCTTAGTCAAACACTTGATTATGGGCCGTTGATGAAAGCAACACTTCAAGCAGCATTAGCTGGTGTAAGCTTTGGTGCACTCGGTTTTGCACTTGGGGCTTTCACTGGAAAGTCTTCAATGGCGTGGGCTTTTGGTGGAGGCTTAATGGCTTTTGAGTACCTAACAAATTCACTTTCAGGAACTAATGATTTCTTTCAATGGGTTGATGAAAATATTTCATCCTTTGGAGCATATGGAAATCCTTATCAAGATGGTTTAGTTGGTGAAGATATATTTCTTGTAGTTGGAAAAACTTTAATATTTTTGGCAATTGGATTTATTGGTTTTAGAAACAGGTCGTTAAATCTTCGATAAATTTTTACATACTAAACTTCCAATAGCTTAAAATAAAAACATGCCGATTTATTCAAGAACAATTACTGTAAAAGGAGATATTGAGTCTGCTTTCAATTTTGTTGCTGATTTTAGAAATCTTGATCAATGGGAAACAGCTAGTACTGCTGAGCTAATTACAAATGAGCCAATTAGAGAAGGATCGATATTCAAAGCAAAAACATCTTTTAATGATAGAGAAATGATTATCGATTACGAGGTAATTGAATGGGGCGCACCATTGAGAGCCTCATTAAAAGCAGATACTAAAAACTTTACGCTAATTGATACAATATTTTTATCTGCAAACTCAAGAGGTACTGAGCTTACTTATACTGTGAACGTTAAATATAAAGGGATTTTTATAATAGTTGGATTATTTTTTGGTCCTATATGGACTAAATTAATGAATACACAAATCAAAAACCTTGAGGCAGTTCTTGGTCCGGCCTAAATTACTTTTTTTAATAGTATTTCTTCTTACAATAAGCTGTCAACCAAGCGAGAATATGTATATGAGTGGAGAAATTAATGAATTTCCTTCAATTGAAGGAAACAATTTAAATAAAGAAAAAAAAGTTGTTCCAGACGATTTTGTGGATAAAGATCTAATAATCATTGTTGCCTTTCAACAATGGCATCAAGGCTTAGTTGATCAATCAATTAATCTTCTTGAAAATAATGAAATGGATTTAACTCACAATATTATTGAAGTTCCAACAATTAGAAAAACAAATAAGTTAAATGAAATATATTTAGATGGTGTAATGAGAGCTGGTATTAGAGACGATAGAATTAGAAATCGCACGATAACTGCTTATTTAAACAAAGAAGAATTTAAGGAAGATCTTGATATACCAAATGAAGAAACAATTTATTGGTTTTTAATAGAAGAGGGAACTAGCAAAATTTTGATCCAAGGTGAAGGGATTATCACTGAGAAAGAATTAGAACTAATTCAATCTTATTAGATATTAATTGTTGCCAGGTAAACAACTACTAAAGCACTTAATAACATAACTCCATTCAACATACCTCTTAATGCAGAACTTAACTTTGAAGCAAAGCTATGTAGACCTATTACTATTCCTGCAAAAATAAGAACTAATAGTTCAGTTCCCCATGTTGACATATTATTGTCAATGACTAGAAAAATTCCTAAACCACTCAATAAAGATAAAGAATAAGAGCTCCAAGAAAGAGTGCTGAAAGTTTTTCTTAAGGTATTAGTTGTATTTTTTGTTGGATCAATTTTGTATAATTTTGGTGCAAACATTGCCCACATTACCATTGACCCTAACCATATTGAGAGTCCAAGCATGTGAGAAAATTTTAAAATATTTTCCATATTTATATCTTACAAAAGGATAAAGATAAAAATAAAAAGGTAATATAAAAATATGGCAAAACTTTATTTTTATTACGCAGCAATGAATGCCGGAAAAAGTACAAACCTTCTTCAATCAGCTCATAACTACGAAGAAAGAAACATGAAAACATTAATTTTTACACCTAAATTAGATGATCGATTTGGAGAAGGCAAAGTTACATCAAGAATTGGTCTAGAAAGAGATGTTGAGAGATTCGAGGGTGAAGATGATTTATATGTTTGGACCGCACATGAACATCAGAGAGAAAAAGTTTCATGCATTTTAGTTGATGAAGCCCAGTTCTTAACACCTAAACAAGTATTACAGTTATCTCTTGTTGTTGATAAATTGAAAATACCCGTTCTTTGTTATGGTTTAAGAACTGATTTTAGGGGAGAGCCATTTCCCGGTAGTATTTATCTTCTTGGGTGGGCCGATGAGTTAATCGAACTAAAAACTATTTGTAAATCAGGAAAGAAAGCAACGTTTAACGCTCGTCTTGATGAAAATGGAAATAGAGTAACTGAAGGTGATCAAATTTCTATTGGTTTGAACTATGAGGCACAGGCAAGAGATGTTTTTGAACTAGATAAAGTTTCACCAATAGATTATCAAATTCCAGAAGCTAATTAGTTTAATTTTGTTCTAGTGGGGGTTCAGGTCTTGTTGCCAACCATACACAAAGAGCAATTCCAAAAGATCCAAATATTAAGTCCCCAACTAATGAAAATACTAAAAATATGGTTAAGACAAAAGTAGGAATTATCATCAAAATAGCAAGTTTTTTAGCTCTTCTTGACAGTCCTCTATAAGTCTTCCAATTTAATATCATTGGTCCAAAAAGTCTGTGATTTTCAAGCCAAGCAGTAAATCTATCAGAACATTTTGAAAATGCCCATGCTGCAATAAGAATAAATACAGTTGTTGGAAGGCCAGGAATTAAAATCCCTACATATCCTAGAGATAGAGACAAAATTCCTAAAGTAAAAAAGAAAGGTTTGTGAATTTTCAAGAATACTTTTGGAAAGAACCTATAAGTAAAAATTAATGCAAATATACCAGCACCTATATAGAGAAATAGATTTCTTGGTAATTGTTGTAAAAAATCTTCCATACTTAATTATTGAATATATTTAAATTAATCATAAATTGGTAGAGCTTACAAAGACTCTTTTTGCTAGAAATTTGTCTATTCCAAAATATTTTTTGTCGTCAGTACTTATCGTTATTGAATAATCTCCAGAGTCTGCGACCTTTATTTTTTTCCCTGGTGTCATATCGTGGTTTTGTAAAAAAGAGATTGTTTCATTATCTCTTTTTAATTCCTCTGTAATCTTTTCAATAAAGTAATTGTTATCTGCTTTAGCATCTAAGATTGGATACATTTTTTTTTCTTTGTAATTTGAGTAAGGAATTGGATTCCCAAAGGGACCTGTAGTTGGATTTCCCAAGATTTCTAGCATAGCTTTTTCAGTAAGAGGACTAAGCACATTTTCCCATTTGGATGCTTCTTTATAAACATCAGCCCAAGGAAGATTTAAAACCTCTGATAAGAATCTTTCAGTAATTCGATGTCGTCTAATAACAATCTTTGCAAGACAATCTCCACTTTCAGTAAGCTTTAAATTTTCTCCAAAATCTACCAAACCACTATTTTGCATTCTTCCAATGACTTGAGAAACATTTGCACGACTAGTTTGCAGCCAGTCAGCAACCCTAGTCTTTTTTAAATCTATACCAACTTCTTGTAAATGATAGATTGCTTCAGCATGAGAAAAAAATGAAACTGGGAAGTTTTCAATTAACTCTTGACCTTCTCGTTCATGAGATAGTATGTTCTGAGGTTTACTCATATAAATATGTTAACAGGTGTTAACATATTAGCTATTTAATAATATTTCAAAAAATTGGACAACCGACTACAGCAGTTAATGCTACAAATGCAATCCAAAGCAGAGGTTCAAATTTTGTTATAATTTTTGGATTATTGTTAATTTCTTTTATGTTATTATCCATTTCTTTTATTTTAACATTGCTGTAAAATAATAATATGGCATGTCCTTTCGCATATTTATTAGTTGCCTTTATGTGGGTTGTGCGTAACGGTGGAAAAATATTCCCTCGTGCATTAATTAAGCAGTTCACAAAAGCTTAAGTCTTGAATTTCTTACGCCTTATATTTTAAAGTTAAATTCTTAAAAGTTTTTAAATCTGATCTATAGAAAAAAATATTAAAAATTTTTTTATCATTACAGTTTATATTTTTAACTTTACTTAACGAATTTTGTTAACTACTATTAACAACATATTTAAGAAGGGTAAAAAATGAAAAAACAATCTGTTGCATTATTTTCTTTACTTGTATTGGTATTTATAGGGTGTGCTGGTCAAGATGGAGAACAAGGCCCACCGGGCGAAGCAGGTCCACCGGGCGAAGTATCTCAAGAGAATATTGACTCTGCTGTAGAAGCAGCTCTAGCAGAACCAGAGGCAGAAGTCGGTGGAACGCTTGTGGTATACAGTGGCAGAAAAGAAAGCTTAGTTTCTGATTTAATCGCAGAATTTGAATCTAAATTTGGTGTTGATGTTGAAGTTAGATATGCAAAGAGTGCTGCCCTTGCCGGAACATTAGAACTTGAAGGAGCAATTAGCCCAGCTGACGTATTCTTTTCACAAGATCCGGTAAGCCTTGGTGTTGTTGCAAAAGCAGGCCTATTTGATAAATTACCAGCTGACATACTAGACAATGTTCCAACTTGGGCTATTGATAAAAATAGTTTTTGGGTTGGTACATCAGGAAGATCAAGATCATTAGTAATTGATACTAGAGATGTAAGTGATGCAGAGATGCCAAGTGATATTTATGGTCTTGCAGATGAAAAGTTTAGAAATAGATTAGGACTAGCACCAACAAACTCATCATTCATTGCAATGATTGCTTGCATGATTGAATCTGATGGTGAAGAAAAAGTTCTAGAGTGGCTAACCGCTATTAATGGACTTGGATATACAGAATATCCAAAGAACTCTCCACAAGTTGCTGCAGCAGATGCTGGTGAATTAGACATTGGAATGATTAATCACTATTACACATTGAGGGTAGTTGCTGAAAACGGAGATAGTCCTGTTAAAAATGTGTACTTAGATGGTGGTTGTGGTGCTATGGTTATGCCAGCGGGTGCAGGTATTTTGGCTACAAGTCAAAACAAACCTGCTGCTTTAGCATTTATTGAGTTTTTACACTCAACAAGTGCCCAAGAGCATTTTACTAATTCTGTTTATGAGTTCCCTCTCGCTGCAGGTGTAACACCAAACGTTTTACTCCCAGATATTGACAGTTTAAATTCTCCATCAAATTTGAACTGGTCAGCGCTATCACTTTGGCAGGAAAAAGCTGTCGAGTTGATTGCGCAAGCAGGTTTCTAGTCCGTCATTAATTAACTAGTAAGCTCGAAACAGAATAGAATTCTGGCCAAGAGTTTCTTTGGCCAGAATTTTTCTTTTAATAAGTCAAAATCAAAGATATTCTTAGTATTGTGAAGATCCCAAAAAGTCTAATTTCGATAAATTCGTTTATTTTAATTACTTTTCTAATGCCTGTAATTTATATGCTTTGGCGATTTATTAATTTTTCAAGATCACTGTCAAGTTTCTTTCAATCATGGGATGTTTTTGGATTACTATTTAATACAATTGCAGTATTTATTGCAGTTGTAATTTCAAGTCTTATTGTTGGTTTATTGATATCGATTGTGACAATTAGGTTCGAGTTTGCAGGGTCAAAAATTTTATTTACCCTATGTGCACTACCGTTAGTAATTCCATCATATATAGGAGCATTAACTTATATTTCTGCATTCTCTCCAAAAGGGTTATTTGTACAACTTTTTAATAGTTTCGGATTAGAAGAAATCGCAGGTATTGATGGATTTTTAGGTAGTTGGCTAGTTCTAACTTTATTCACATATCCATATGTTCAACTAATTTGTAGTAGCGCACTGAGAAATCTTGACTCAACAGTTGAAGATGCTGCTAGATCACTAGGAGTGAGTCAGCTCAAAGTCTATACAAATGTTGTAATACCGAGGTTAAAGAAACCGATAATATATTCAGGTCTGTTAGTAGGCCTTTATGTCATATCTGATTTTGGTGCTGTTTCTTTGATGAGATATTCAACTGTAACAAAAGCAATATATGCATATTACGAATTTAGTATTCTAGGTGATCCTGTTATTTTTTACTCAAGTCTTCTTATTGTGTTGGCCTTGATTATCAGTTTTGTTCAAAGAGGTTCAGCAACCTCTAGATCTGCGAAAGTATCGGGAACACCAAAAGTTCCAAAAAAAATAAAATTAGAGCGTGGTGGAAAAATGCTTACATATGGCTTTCTTGGCTTTGTGATCATGCTTGGACTGATTATTCCAATATCTGTATTAAGTTTTTGGTTATTACGTGGAATCTATTACGGAAATGATGTCAGCTCATCGTTGCCCGGAATATTTGGTTCATTTTCTGCGGGGATAGTAACTTCCATATTTGCCATCATTATTTCAATGCCAATTGTGATTTTGATTTCTCAATATAAATCAAAATTTGGAGACATTATTGAAAAATTAATGTTATCACTTTATGGGTTGCCACATATTGCTGTTGGAGTTTCAATACTGTTTATTTCTGTAAAAATATTTCCAAGTATATATCAAAGTTTTTTCGCACTAGTTGTTTCCTATTTAATTGTATTTATTCCACAAGCGATAGGAGGTGGCCAGGCCTCAATGGAACAAGTAAAATCGTCATATATTGAGGCAAGTCTTGGCCTGGGCTTGTCTAAAATTGAAACTTTTCAAAAGATTACATTTCCATTAATTTATAGAGGATTATTTGCTGGTGGAGCACTAGTATTTCTTTCAACTATGAAAGAACTTCCACAAACACTTTTATTAAGACCAACAGAATTTAGTACGATGGCTGTTGATGTATGGTCTTTTGCTTCAGAAGCACTCTTTACACAAGCTGCATTTTCTGCCTTTATATTGTTGGCAATAAGTGCAATCCCTACTTATATATTAAGTACAAGGAATTTAACAGTTTAAATATGGTATTCGATAATTTAATTATAAGAGCAAGATCCCTTTCAAAATCTTATGGCAGTGAAGATGTTTTAACGGATTTCAATATTGACATTTGGTACGGATCAATATTTGGAATTTTAGGTGTCTCTGGTTCTGGTAAAACAACAGCATTAAGACTTCTAGCTGGTTTTGAAAACCCAGATCAAGGAACAATCGAAATGCATAACAAAGTTATATTTGATGAGAAAACTAACGTACCACCTGAAAAAAGAAAAATTGGTATGGTATTTCAAGATTATGCACTATTCCCTCATTTAACAGTTGAAAAAAATATTGCTTTTGGTTTAAGTAAAGAAGAAATTAAAAACGGAAGACTCGATGAGGTAATAAGTATGACAAACTTAAGTTCATACAGAAAAAAATTTCCACAGGATATATCAGGAGGTCAACAACAAAGGGTAGCGCTAGCAAGAGCATTGGCTCCAAATCCAGAAGTGGTTTTGCTAGACGAACCTTTCACAAGTTTAGATGCACAGATGGCAAGAGACTTAAGAGAAGAAGTTGTTTCATTATTAAGAGCCACTAAAACAACTGGAATCATAGTTACTCATGATCAGGAAGAAGCACTATCAGTTTGTGATATTGTGAGTGTTCTTGAAAATGGTAAAGTGATCCAAAGTGCTACTCCGCAGGAAATATATCTCAATCCAATAAGTCAAACTGTTGCAAACTCTGTTGGAGATCCAAATATCATAAAAGGAGTATCAACAAACGGAAGAGTTAAAACATCATTAGGAACATTCAATTCTGCTTATGATGGAGAATTAGATGTTTCGATAAGACCTGAATGTATTGAAGTCAACCTAGATTCCAATGGGGATTATGTCGTTAAAGAATGTATTTTTTATGGGCATGATCAAGTAATTTCATTTGAAAACAAAAACGGTGAGATATTTAGAGCAAGATCTTTGCCATCTATGATTTTTGAACCAGGTGATAAAGTTTGTATAGATGTGACTGAAGTCACTACATTTCCTTCAAAGAACTGAACTAATTTTTGCTATTCTTCCAGCAATAGTTTGCAAGTCACTCTCGATCTCTGCCAGTCTTACTTGAGCTCTTTTATTTGAATCTTCAGATATAAACTCTCTTGAAGAAGATAAAGACTTTGAAATATCATTAATTTCATGTAGAATTTTTTGAATTTCTTGATAAATTTCTTGTTTATTCATTTTTGGTAGATGTTTGTAAATTCCATATTAATATATGAGTGTCAAAGGGGGGAAATTTGATATCTGAAAAAATCCGAAAATTAAGGCGTTTTAATATCATTATGGGCTTTATGCACCTTGTCCAAGGATCAGCATTATTTTGGTTAGGAACTGTAGTAAATTCTGATTTTGTAGTCCCAATAACTCTTACACAATTGGTCGGAGAGGGCAGTCCAAATGATCCATCATCATTTGCTTTAGTACCAAAATTAGAAATATGGAGAGAAGTAACAAACTTTGGACCTGCTGTTGCAACCTTCTTGTTAGCATCCGCAGTTGCACATTTTTTGATATCAGGTCCTTTTTACAATAAATACCAAGAAGACCTTGGAAAAGGAATCAATAAAGTTCGTTGGATTGAATACTCCATAAGTGCTTCTGTCATGATAGTTTTAATTGCCTTACTAGTTGGAATTTATGATATCTGGGCATTACTTGGTATATTTTTTATGAATGCTGCAATGTGTTGGTTTGGGTGGATGATGGAAGTCAACAATCAATATACTGAAAAAGTCGACTGGACAAGTTACATTATGGGTTGTCTTGTAGGTGTTGCACCATGGATTTTCATATTTATCAATTTAATTGGGGATGGTGTTGCAACAGATTCAAACCCACAAGGTGTACCTCAGTTTGTTGTCTGGATTTTTGTAAGTATATTTTTATTCTTTAACACTTTTTCAATAAACATGGTTCTCCAATATAAAGGTGTAGGCAAATGGAAAGATTATCTTTACGGTGAGAGGGCATATATATGGCTTAGCTTATTAGCAAAGACTGCTCTTGCCTGGCAAGTCTTCTTTGGGACTTACCAACCAAACTAATTACTTTATTTTTCTAAATAGAAAAATCATCATAATTAAGACAAACAACATACCTATATAAGACAAGACCATAATTAATTTATTATTTCAATCAAAGGTATAGAGACCTCTGTCTTAGAAATTCCTCCGTGATAGCCTTTTAAGTTTGCACTTAGATGATTTGGAAAAATTATGTTTCCATCATCAAGAAGAAAAATTTGCTCTGGATAAAAATTCTCTATATGTTCATTAGTAGGTGTACCTAATAAAGAGATTATTTCTTCTTTTTCTAAAAAATACCCTGGAACGTTCTTGAATACTTTTTCAATTTTTTCAACTTCCCCATTTATATATACTGCTCTTTGATCGCCATAAATTTTTACAGATTCATCATATTTAAGTCTATATTTGTTTTGGTCTTCAATATTTACAACTCCATGGTCAGCAGTTATACATGTATATCTATTTGAATCTATTTTTATCATTCTTGATAAAAAATCTGAAAAGATGTTAACTTCATTTTGCCATTCGTCACTATTTGTTCCATATATATGTGCTGCAACATCAATCACTGGATAATATATGTAATTAAAGTGATTATCTAATATTTCGGGTAAAGATAAAATATTTTCAAGCTCGCTTAAATTTTCATAGCCTATTTGATTCGCACCCATATATATGTGATCAGATAGAGGGCTACCAATCAAATTTTTAGGTTGAATAACATTGAAATTAATTTTATTTTGACTCAATATATTCCAAATAGTTTTTTGGGAAGAGAAGAAATCATTATTTTTTAGGTAAGTCTCAGAACCTTTCCAATTTAAGGTATTGATTAATTTATTTTCCTGTTTATCAAAATGAAAATATCCAATCAAACCATTATCTATTGGTTTAGAAGCAAAATTAATAGAACTTAAGGCAACACTTGTAGAACTGGGAAATGTAGAGACAATCTCATCGGTTTGGTTATTGGTAAATAAATTATCTAAATTTTCGATATTTTTGCTACCTAAGCCATCAACTAAAATAAAATTTATTTTTTTGATTGATTTATCGTACTTTTTTAGAACTAATTTTGGATTAACACTAAATATCTTTTCTGAACAAATGTTATTGATTAATACCTGAACAAGATCAGTTAAATTTGGAGAATCTAGAAAAAAATTATTTTTATCCATAAAAAAATTTTACAAAAGAATTCCTCTGAAGTTTGAAATAAAACTAAACTTTTTAAGAGCATACTAAAGTTATTATATGATTTCTTATTTTCAGGATTACGTTACTGTTGGGGCGATGATAGGTCTCGGACTTGTCTTGTTTCTAGTATTTATTTCTGTATCTGCATTACTTAGTCCCAAAAAACCAACTCCAGAAAAAGTTAAAACATACGAGTGCGGAGTAGATCCAGTAGGTGGTGGATGGAGCCAAACTTATGTTAGATACTATATATTTGGTTTATTATTTGTAATTTTTGACGTTGAGGCAGTATTTATTTTTCCATGGGCACTAAATCTTGAAAATCTTGGATACTTTGGCTTGGTTGAAATGTTTATCTTTATTTTTATTCTCTTACTTGGTTTGATATATGCCATTAGAAAGGATGTCCTCAAATGGGAGTAATTGAAAAGTTTGGAATTCCCAAGCCTATTTCTAAAATATTGAATTGGGCAAGAGCATATGATATGTGGTATTTTCAATTTGGTTTAGCATGCTGTGCCATTGAAGTTATGGCAGCAAGTGGACCGAGACATGATTTTATGAGATTAGGTATAATTCCACTTCCTGCATCGCCAAGGCAAGCTGACCTAATGGTAGTTGCAGGTACCGTGACCGACAAAATGGCCCCAGCAGTTAAAAGATTATATGATCAAATGCCGGAACCAAAGTATGTAATTTCAATGGGTTCATGTTCAAACAGTGGGGGACCGTATTGGGATTCTTACTCTGTTACAAAAGGAGTAGATCAATTAATTCCAGTTGACGTTTATGTTCCCGGATGTCCTCCAAGACCGGAAGCTTTGCAAGAAGGAATAGTTTTATTACAGAAAAAAATAAAAGGTGAAGATATGAAAGAAAAGTGGAGAGAAAAAGACATTGAACCAGTCTGATCAAAACGAATTCGTAAATTCAATTCAAAGTAAATTTCAAAATTCATCAGTTGAATTTGATACATTAAAAATTGAAGTAGATTCTCAGTCTTGGGTTGATACGCATAAAACATTGAAAGTAGAATTTAACTTAAATTTTTTTAATTGGCTTTCTGCTGTTGACTGGGATAACGATGTAAAGACCGGCGACGCACCAAAAGAACCAGTAACCCCAAGTTTTGAAATATTAAGTTGTTTATCAAAAACAAATTCTGACGACTTAGTTATATCATCTACAAAGATTTCAAAAGATGATCCGCAGATTGATTCATTAGTTGAAGTTTTTGGTGGAGCGAACTGGCATGAAAGAGAAGCTTATGAAATGTTTGGCATAAATTTCTTGAACCATCCAAATTTAAAGAAACTCTATCTTCCTGATGCTTATGAAGGGAATCCTCTACTTAAATCATTTGAGTTGATAAGTAGAGAAGTTAAACCTTGGCCAGGTGAAGTTGATGTAGAAGGTATGCCAGAAGATAACATCGTAGTCTCAGAAGAAGGTAGCTAATGGCTCAAACAATGGATCCAAACAATATGCCAATCTTATCTGAAGCATCAGTTTCTGTTGAAATAGAAACAGAAGATATGACTTTAAATATTGGCCCTCAACATCCATCGACTCACGGTGTTTTGAGGTTAGTAGCTAAAATTAATGGAGAAAAAATATCCAGTGTTGAACCTGTACTTGGATATATGCACAGAGGATATGAGAAACTTGCAGAGGTCAGAACTTATCCACAAGTAACAACATTAGTAAATAGAATTGACTGGGTTTCAGGTTTTGCGAATGAAATTCCATTTATCGCTGGTGCAGAAAAATTAATGGAAATCGAAGTACCTGAAAGAGCACAATACATCAGACTGATTTTGACTGAAATGGCAAGAATAAGTTCACATTTTGTTTTTAATGGAGCTTTCCCGCTCGAAATTGGCGCACTTACACCTATATTTTTAGCTATGGAAGATCGAGAAAGGGTTCTTGATTTGCTTGAATCAGTTACCGGTGGAAGATTTCATCCAAACTTTAATCGAATCGGTGGGGTAAAACCTGCCGCAGGTGCTGGGCCAACAACAAAAAAAGACATACAGGATCTACCTGCAGGTTTTTATCACGATACCAAAGTTGCAATGCAAAAAGTACTTGAAGCTGTTGATAGATTTGAAGATTTAATAGGTGGAAATGAAGTATTTCAAATTAGAACAAAGAATGTTGGTGTATTACCAAAAGAAGTTGCCGAAGAGTATGGAGTATCTGGTCCAATATTGAGAGCATCAGGTGTTGAGTTTGATTTGAGAAAACAATCAAATTACTTACCATATGACAAATTTGATTTTGAAATACCAATAGGTGAAAATGGTGACTGTTTTGATAGATGGTCTGTAAGAACATCCGAAATGAGAGAATCTGCAAAAATTATTTTACAAGCAATTGAAGACATGCCTTCTGGACCAATCCAAGCAAAGGTACCAAAAGTTATAAAAGTTCCTAAAGGGCAAACATATGTAAGAGCAGAAAACCCAAAGGGTGAAATGGGATATTATATTATTTCTGAAGGTGGTTTAGGACCTTATAGGTTAAAAATAAGAACAGCTTCATTTAGTAACATTTCAATTTTGCCAATCATGCTTGAGGGGGCCTTGCTTCCTGACTTGATAGCAATAATGGGTAGTTTAGATTTTGTTCTTGGAGATGTAGACAGATGAGTTTTAGTACCGAGTTGCTTATCAAAGTTTTGGTTGTTTTAGCTACAGCTCCAGTTATGGCTTTAGGACTTACATTGCTAGAGGTTAAAGGTTCTGCCTGGATGCAAAGGCGACCAGGTCCTCTTCATGTTGGTTTAAGAGGTTTTATATTTCCACTCGCAACAGCTGCAAAATATCTACAAAAGGAAACAATCATTCCAAATGATGTTGACGAACCCGTATTTAAGTGGGCGCCAGCTTGGGTTATAGCTGCTGTAGTAGGCCTATTCACAATTATTCCATTAAGTCCCACATTAATTGTTCGTGATCTGGAACTGGGTGTTTTCTTTTTACTTGCAATTAGCTCCATTTCCACCATTGGAGTCCTTACCGCTGGATGGTCTTCTGCAAACAAATTTTCTCTAATGGGTGGCTTAAGAGCAGCAGGTCAACTTATTGCTTATGAATTGCCACTTATTTTATCTGTAGTTGGTGTCGTTATACAAGCTGAAACAATGTCAACAGTTGGAATAGTTGAAAAACAGATTGAATTTGGTTTTCCTTTTGTAATAGCAGGACAGGGTATTGCTTTTATTATTTTTATGATTGCTGCAACTGCTGAAATGATGAGAACACCATTTGATATGCCAATTGGCGAATCTGAATTAACTATGGGCTTTTTTACAGAATATTCTGGGATTAGATTTCTTATTTTTTATATTTCTGAATATATAAATTTATTTGTAATGTGTGCGATTGCCTCAACTCTTTTTTTGGGGGGTTATCATGTCCCACTTTTACCGACAGAATGGGTTAATTTTTATGGTCCATTGGTTCTAATTGGAAAGACATTTTTACTAGCATTTATCCTCATTGCTATTAGATGGTCTTTTCCACGATTTAGGGAGGATCAACTTCAGACTCTTGCTTGGAAAATCCTTATACCTCTATCTCTTTTGAATATAATGGCTACAGCAATCATGAAAGTTGTTTTTTAATGCAAAAATTCAAACCAAGGATTCCTGGATTTTTAACTGGACTAAAAATTGTTATTGGCAATATGTTTAAAACCCTTCTTCCTTTTTTTGAAAATCCTAACGTTAATTATCCATTTGAAAAAGAAATACTCGCACCGAGAACTAGGGGTGTCATTGCTTTAGATTCTGAAGCATGTACAAGTTGCATGTTGTGTGCAAGATCTTGTCCCGACTGGTGTATTTACATAGAGGGTCACAAAGAACTACAACCTCCCTCAAAACCAGGAGGACGTCAGAGAAGCAGGGCAGTACTCGATCGGTTTGATATTGATTATGCACTTTGTATGTATTGTGGGATATGCGTTGAAGTATGTCCATTTGATGCATTGTTCTGGTCACCGGAATACGAATATTCAGAATTTTCTATGGGCGATATGCTCCATGATAAAGACAGGCTTGACGAATGGTTAAAGACAGTTCCTGAAGGTCCAGGTTTAGAGAGCTAATGGAAGCAATAGACATATTTTCATATTTTCTTTTGCTGTTGCTATTACTAAGTGGAGTAAAAGTTGTTACCACTTCAAATGTTATACACGCTGCAATATTTTTAGTATTTACTCTTGCTACTACTGCTGTTTTATTCATATTATTATCCGCTGAATTTGTAGCTTTAGTCCTAATACTTGTATATATAGGAGCAGTTATTGTTCTATTTTTATTTGGTGTGATGATCACTAGAGCTCCTTTAGGTCCAAACGCTGAACTAGATAATGATCAAAATAAATTAATGGCTGCTGTAATATCACTTTCAATTTTTGGAATATTTACATATATTCTTCTACAAACATTTGACTCAACAGTTGTTATTAGTGAAGGAACATCTACTAAATTATTAGGAGAAATTTTACTGAGTAGATTTGTCTTTCCTTTTGAGCTAGTTTCATTTGTTTTGTTGGGAGCTTTAATTGGTGGCATTACACTAGCGAGAAAAGATAATGCATTAATGGACGAAGACCAAATATGAGCATTCAACCATTACTAATTGCAGCAGCAGCTTTGTTCTCGATAGGTATTTATGGAATTCTTGTCAGAAGAAACGCAGTAATGGTTTTACTTTCAATTGAGCTGATTCTCAATTCAGTAAATATAAATTTTGTTGCATTCAATGCTATGCTTTCAGATGTTTTTTTAAATGGCCAGATTTTTTCAATATTTATTATCACAATTGCAGCAGCAGAAGTTGGTATTGGATTAGCTATTGTTCTAATGCTTTTCAGAAATCGAGAAACAGCCAATATTAATGAATTTGATTTAATGAAATGGTGAATCAGAATTTTATAAATTTACTCGCTGAAGGTAAGCCAGAATATACTGATGGCGGTGTACTCGCTGAATTTACTTGGTTGATTGTTGTACTTCCTTTTTTAGCTGCAATTTTGATTACTTTTTTTGGAAAATATCTCCCTTTACAAGGTGCAGAGCTTGCTTTAGGAACAGTTTTATTCATATTTTCATTTAGCGCAGCTTTACTTTATGAGCATTCGACAAAAGGAATCGCCAATGAATTTTTTATCAACGTAGGAAGTATTGGTTCTTATGATCTTGAGTTTGGCTGGGTCGTAGATGGATTGTCTATCATGATGTACTTCGTAGTTGGTACTGTTTCATCTTTAGTTTTTATATATGCAACAAATTATATGCAAGGTGAAATAAGATATACTTTCTTCTTTACATCACTCACATTATTTGCTGGGAGTATGTTAGTTTTAGTCTCTTCTCCAACACTTTTGCAATTGTTGATTGGTTGGGAATTAGTTGGAGTTTGTTCTTATCTACTAATTGGTCATTACTGGGAAAAAAAGGAAAATTCTTCCGCAGCGATGAAAGCATTTATAACTAATAAAATTGCTGATGTTGGGTTAATGATTGGAATCATTGTTCTTGCATTATCAACAAAAACCTTGAGAATTTCTGAGATATTGTATCAATCAACTCATGATTATGCAGATATCAAAACCGTAGCATATTTAGGTGGAGTACTTCTGTTTATAGGTGCAATGGGAAAGAGTGCCCAATTTCCACTTCATGTATGGTTACCTGATGCAATGGCAGGACCAACACCAGTATCTGCTCTAATGCATGCAGCAACTATGGTCACCGCGGGTGTCTATCTTCTTGGCCGCATGTTTCCTTTCTACCAAGGAATGGCTTCACAAGCCTTAGATATAGTTCTTTTATTTGGAGTAATAACACTTCTTGGAGCAGGATTAGTTGCTGTAGTCCAGGATGATCTCAAAAAAGTTCTTGCATATTCAACAGTAAGTCAACTTGGTTACATGGTTACGGCAATGGGTTCAGGTGCATACACTGCAGGTCTTTTTCACTTATGGACTCATGCATTTTTTAAAGCTTTATTATTTTTAGGTGCTGGCTCGGTAATTCATGCAGTGCACACAAATAACATGTCTGAAATGGGTGGCCTAAGGAAAGAAATGCCCAGAACATTTTCAACCTTCATTATTGGAACTGTAGCTCTTGCTGGACTTCCTCCATTAGCTGGATTTTTCTCAAAAGATGAAATACTCGCATCACTCAATCATGAAGGGCATAATTTATATTTTATTATTTCAGTTCTTGGAGCCTTTATCACTGCGTTTTATATGACAAGAGCAGTTCTTTTAACATTTTTTGGTGACTATCGGGGTGATGGACACCCTCACGAATCTGACAAAATGATGACAATTCCTTTGATAATATTATCAGGCTTTGCCATTGTTGCAGGATGGGCAAACATACCTGGTGTTTATACAGGATTTACAAAATGGGTTACAACCAGGAAAAATTACATTGTAGAATATCATCCTGAATCATTTGATTTGGTTGCTATGTTCAGTGGTCTTACATCCGGACTTTTGGGTATTGGACTTGCCTACTACGTCTATCAAATTTCAGGAAATGCAACTGACGGCGATGAAAAAATTAAAATAAAACCAATATGGAATTTATTGGAAAATAAATACTATTTAGATTTTTTCTACTTCAAATTCATAATTGATCCAGTAAAAATAACTTTTGCTAAATTTGTTGACTCATTTAATTCAAATGTCCTTGATCGGTTTGTTAATGGTGTTGGGACAACTGCTTCAAAAGCAGGAGGAATTGTATATACAAATCTTGACCAAGGAGGTATTGACAAGGTACTTAATTTATCCTCAACAGGTACAGACACTATTGGTAGTAAAGTCAAATTAATTCAAACTGGTAAAACTCAACAATACTTAATGTATTTTTTAATAGGAGTGATAGTTATTAGCTTAATAATTTTGTTAGTGTTATGAGAGAGAGTGGTAAATATTGAGTAGTTTTTCTTTTTTGGAGAGTGGATTAGGTTTAACCATAGTAGTTTTTCTTCCGCTTGTATCTGGAATTTTTATATTCTTAATACCTAAGAAACAAGAGATGCTAATTAAATTAGTAACTCTTGGATCTGCACTTCTTACTTTTGGAGTAAGTTTAATTGTTGCCTTGCAATTTGATTTTAATAATGCTGGTGACCTTCAGCTTGGTACTAAGGTCTCATGGATTAGTAGTATTAATTCAAATTATGAAATAGGTATAGATGGTATTTCTTTACCTTTATTACTTTTATCTACTTTCATTTCTGTATTAGCAATTATTTATTCTTTTGAACATTTACCTGAACCAAAAAATGCAAAAGGAATGATGTCTTTGATTTTAATTTTAGAAACTGGAATGAATGGTACATTTGTGGCATTAGATCTAATTTTATTTTTTGTGTTCTTTGAACTTGTTTTACTACCAATGTATTTCATGATTGGTATTTGGGGAGATAAAACTGTCAGAAGTGTTTCTGGACTTAAGAATGATATTGAAACAAGACTTTATGCAAGTATTAAGTTTTTTGTATTTACTTTATTTGGATCTGCTTTCATGCTCTTAGGATTCCTAGGTTTATATTTCAGGGGAAATAGAACATTTAGTATTCCCGAACTAATTGAGCTTGGTTCTAGTGGAGCATTCACAGGTACATTTGCAACGTTAGTTTTTGCTGTTTTATTCTTGGGTTTTGCAGTAAAAGTACCAATGTGGCCACTACATACATGGTTGCCTGATGCACACACAGCTGCACCAACTGTTGGATCTGTTTTATTAGCTGCAATTTTATTAAAACTTGGATCCTATGGTTTTGTAAGAATTGCTTTACCTATTCTTCCAGAACAGGCTGTTGCTTGGGCTCCAGCTATTGCAGTGCTGTCAGCAATTGGAATAATATATGGCTCTCTTGCTTGCTTGGCACAAACAGACCTTAAAAGATTGATTGCATTTTCTTCAGTAGGACATATGGGCTTTGTAATGCTTGGGATATCTTCACTAACCTCAATAGGTATTAATGCTGCAATGATTGGAATGGTTGCCCACGGAATAATTACTGGTTTATTATTCTTTGTTTCTGGTTCTATGGCACATACTTATCACACTAGAGACATGGGAAGATTAGGTGGAAATATGAAACTTCTTCCAAAGACTGGAGCTATTTTAGCTTTTACAGCTATGGCGTCACTTGGCTTACCTGGATTGGCAGGATTTTGGGGAGAATTTATGGCTCTCCTTGGAGCATACAATCCATTACCTGGTTTAAATATTACAATTTTTAGATCCTCCATGGTTGCAGGTGCAATTGGAACTGTTTTAACAGCAGGTTATCTACTATGGATGCTTCAAAGAGTTAATCTTGGTGAGCCTAAAGAAGAATGGTTAGATAAAGAGCTTCATGATGCAGACAATTATGAACTTGTTGCTTGGATACCTTTAGTAATACTCACTGTTCTGATAGGAGTATTTCCAAAACTTATATTTGGAGCAACTAATGATGCAGTTATTGCTTTGGTATCTAAAGCGTTCGGAGGCTAAAAATTAATATTAATTATTTCGCTATATCAAGTGAATTAATAGTAATCCTAACGATTGTGGCTGCTATAACATTAGATATACTTTTACCAAGAAAATTTAAATTCATCATTGCAATGGTATCAATTCTTGGATCGCTATTTGCATTCCTTCCAATTATTTTTCAATTTGCCAACTATACAACTCCAGAGATTATGTTTGAGGGAAGTTATGTAATTGATAAATTTTCCTTGATTCTAAAAGGTCTATTTATCTTGGTTACTTATCTGACATTTTTATTGTCCGTAAATTTTGTGGAAAGTGATGAATATTACCAGGGAGAATATTATTTTCTTCTGTTAAGTTCTCTGCTTGGAGCATTAGTAGTAACCTCTTCAAGAGATTTACTAACAATGTTTATTGGAATTGAATTAGCTTCAACGCCAATGTTTCTTTTATCTGGCTGGAAAAAAGGCGATCAAAAATCAAATGAAGGTTCAATTAAATTCTTTTTACTGGGAGTACTATCAGCATCTTTAATTCTTTATGGCTTTTCACTACTTTATGGAGTAACTGGAAAGCTAGTTTTTTCAGATATAGCTAATATTTTAATTCAGCAAGATCTTGCCCAATCACCTGTTGCTTTACTAAGCGCAATACTTATTTTGGCGGGTATAGGCTTCAAGATATCAATAGTTCCATTTCACTCTTGGGCACCTGATACTTATGAAGGAGCACCTTTACCAGTAACGGCTTATCTATCTGTTAGCTCCAAAGCGACTGGCTTTATTGCATTAATTATTTTGATGTCAAAAATATTTTTTGAATCTGGAGATGGATTAGGGATAGTACTTGTATTCATTTCTGGTATAACAATGTTTGTTGGTAATTTATCAGCTTTACAACAAACAAATCCAGTAAGACTTCTAGCATATTCATCGATTGCACAGGCAGGGTTTATTCTTGCGCCGATAGCTGTTGCAAACATAACAAATAATTTTGAAGATGGTGTTTATGCAAGTGTTACGTATCTAATTATTTATGCATTTATGAATATAGGTGCATTTTTAGTGATTAATTTGTTACAAAGAAATATTGACTCAGAAAATATGTATGACTGGGGAGGTCTTGCAAAAGAAACACCATTAGCAGGAATCTTTGCAGTAATATTTTTCTTCTCTCTTGCAGGAATTCCGCCTCTTGGAGGATGGTTTGCAAAATTTGTAGTTTTCAGAAGCTTACTAAGCACAGGTGAAATTTTTGGATTATCTCTAGCTATAGTTGGTGCTATTAATGCTGTAATAGGCTTGGTGTATTATTCAAGAATTTCAAAAATTATATGGATGGATAGTCCAAAAGAAGATGTTCAAAAGACCGAAAATTCAATCATCCCAAGCCCACTCAAAGTTGTTGGTTTTGTAAGTTTAATTTTGACAATTGTCTCTGGAATTTTTCCAGGCATATTCAGCAATCTAGGTGAAGCTTCATCAATATTTTTTAATAGCTAATTAAGTGGTAGAAAAAATATTTATTGATTACCTCAAAAATAAATACAGTAAAAACTATTTATACTTTGATGAATTCATGCAGGAATGTCTTTATTCTGATTATGGATTTTTTGCAAAGGGCGAAGTCCGCTCCAGTAAATCTGGTGATTTTTTAACCTCACCAGAAGTATCTAATTACTTTGGATTATTTATTTCAAACTGGATTAAAGAAAATAGAATCAATAGTGATTCAAATATACTTGAAGTTGGAGCAGGAACAGGTTCACTTGCGAATCAGGTGTCAAAGTATCTTGAAAAAGAAATCTATGTTTCCGAAATTTCGTTAAATGCCCTAAAAGCACTTAAAAGTAAAAATTTTTTGGTTGATAGCAATTTAGACAACTATGGTGCATCTCAGATAAAAACTATTTATATGAATGAAGTGTTAGATAATATACCTTGTTCTGTCGGTATAGAAGTAGACAATACTTGGTATGAAAAAACAATTGAATTAACAAAAGATAATGAACTTAGATATGGAAAAGTAGAAATGCGTGAATCAAATCTTAAATGGATTAAAAAATATAATTTTTTAGATAACCAAGATAATGAGCTTGAAATTCAATACAATACAGAACAATTTTTAGACGAACTCATCAAAAAAGTTGACCCAAATCATCTACTAATTTTTGATTATGGATTCGAATACGAAGAGAGAAATCTAAAACCATATAAATCATTAATTAGAACTTATAAAGAACACCATCTTTCAAGTGATCCAATAGAAATGCCTACGGAGACCGATATCACGTACGATGTAAATTTTTCCTTTTTAAAACAATATTTTGAAGAAAATAATTTTGAATACAAGATTATGAAACAATATGAATTTCTTGATAAATATGGTTATCAGGAAAATTATTCAAGTTTAAAAAACCAATTTGTTGAAACTTATGGCGTAGACCAACTTAAATTAAAATCAGATATTGTTGGGCTAGAAGCAATACATAATGATCGTGGTTTAGGAGGTTTTTATTGTATTGAGGCCAAAAAACTATAAGCCAGATAAATTATAATTAAAAATATGAATGTTTTAAAAACTACTACTTTACTGACGCTTATGACAGTTTTAGTAATATTTACTGCTCAAGCATTGGGTTTTGATCTTATTTTTTCCTTATTCTTTGCTTTTATCTTTAATTTCATAATGTATTTTTATTCATCTCGAATAGCACTTGCTTCAACCAGAGCAAGAAAACTTGAAGATGGAGAATATGATGAGGTTAGAGAAATAATTACTTTTCTTGCACAAAAAGAAAAAATGCCAATGCCTGAACTTTATGTAATTGAAAGTGACCAACCAAATGCGTTCGCAACAGGAAGAAACCCAAAAAATTCTGCTGTTGCTGTTACAACAGGGATTATGAAAGTTCTAAACAGAGACGAGCTTGAGGGTGTTCTAGCTCATGAATTATCACATATCAAAAATAGAGATATCTTGGTATCAAGTATCGCAGCGATGCTTGCAGCTGCAATTTCATTTATGTCAAGAATAGCTTTTTGGGGTGGGGGACAAAGGGATAGAGGAACACATCCATTTATTATCTTGATAGCATTTATCGCAGCGCCTATTGCATCTTTAATAATTAGATTGGCAATATCAAGAACAAGAGAATATGGCGCAGATAAAACAGGTTCTTCCATATCTGGCAATCCACTAGCATTAGCCTCAGCTCTTGAAAAGATTGAGATGTATTCAAAAAACCCATTGAATGTTAATCCTGCGGTTAGTCAGTTGTTTATATCTGATCCTCTAAAATCATTTACTGGTTCCGGATTGAGAAAATTATTTTCTACTCACCCACCTACTAAAGAAAGAGTAAGAAGGCTTAGAGAGGAAGCTAGTGGAATTAGATATAGATAATACCGGAGACTCAACAGGTGTTTTTCCAAATGAACTAGATGCTAAATTATCATCAGGCTGGAGCTTGATAGATGTTAGGGAAGATGATGAATGGACGTATGGACATCATGAAGAAGCAAAACATGTAAAGATGAGTGAAGTACCAGAAAGCTTAGAATTATTTGATCAGGAATCTTCTTATATTATTGTATGTAGATCAGGTCATAGATCAGGCAAGGTTTCAGAGTTTTTAAATTCGATTGGTTACCAATCATATAATCTTATTGGTGGAATGAAAAAGCTTTCAAATGAATCAAATAAAATTATCAGTTCTGATGGAAATCCAGGTATTATCATTTAAAATCAATTTGTGATTATTTGTATTGGAAATGCACTTGTTGATTCACTTCAACAAATCGATGAAGATGTTATTGATAAACTAAACCTTAACAAAGCAAGAATGACTCTTGTGGATAAAGAGAGATCAAACTATTTACTTAGCAATATGCCAAATCCAACTTATGCTGCAGGAGGCTCTGCAGCAAATACTGCTTATTGGATAGCGGCCTTAGGAGGCTCCGCAGGATTTATTGGTAAAATCTCAGATGATGAACTTGGAAAACAGTTCAGGTCAAGCTTATCTGAGCATGGACTCAGTGACTTTACAGTTCTTGGAGAAGAGAATGAACAAACTGGATTGTGTGCAATTTTTATAACACCAGATGGTGAACGAACAATGAATACATATTTAGGAGCTGGTGCCCAATTATCAATGGGAGATCTTAATGAGGAGTCTATAAAAAATTGCAACATTTTATATATGGAAGGTTATTTGTGGGACAGGTTACCAAGCAAGGAAGCATTTATGTATGCATCATCGATAAATAAACAATCTGGTGGAAAAAATGCTTTATCCTTGTCCGATGTTTTTTGTGTTGAGGCACATAGGGACAGTTTTATTGATCTAATAAAAGAAAATATAGACTATGTATTTTGTAACGAAGATGAAATAAAAGCTCTTACAGAACAGGACTCAACAGAAAAGTCTTTAGATTTTATAAGTAAAAATTTTCCTAAACTTGATCAACTTATATGCACATTAGGAGCTAATGGGGTCATAGTTATGAAAGAAAATAAACAGTATTTTTTTGAAGCTACAGAAGCAAAGGTTGTTGATAAAACAGGTGCAGGGGATTATTTTGCTGCAGGATATTTATTTGGAATAGAAGAAAAATTATCCATGCAAGAGACCGCATTAATTGCAAATAAAAGCGCTGCCCATGTAATTAGTGAAATTGGAGTAAGGCCAGAAAAACCCTTCACTCTTTAAATTTTTTTTATATCTTCTCGAAGCCTATTGAGATAAAGACCAGCAAAAATAAAAAGTGTTCCAATCACAAGATAGAGTAGAGCACCAAGTTCTGGAAATATTTCATAAATTAAAAACGAAAGATTAATTAATAAACCAATTGATCCTACAAAAAGAATAGTTTGACTCGTTAATCGAACACTTAACCATATCAAAACAGTTGAGAGTAAAATATTAAGAATTTTTCCGATTAATTCATCACTGCCAAGGTATGAATCAATAATTCCCATACCAGTCACTAATGAGATACTTGAAAGAAAATATCCTAGCCATTTTGGTTCAAATTCTTTAAATGTATACCTTAAAAAATATGAACCAATTAATAACTGAGAAGCACCATAAAGTAAATCATTAAAAGTATCAGAGGATAAAAATTCCAAAAGGTTGAATAAAAGTACTTGTGAACTAACAAAGAGTGTAAATTGTTGATATAAATATCTTGTCTTATTGAATAAATATATAGACAAAATAAAAATTAAAAAAGATGTTATTGTATTTGTAATTTCTTCTGCAGTGTTGAAAAATTCAAAAATAAATAAGAATGTAAAACCAGAAGCTCCTGTAGCTAATAAAAATAAAAAGTTTCTTAAAGTTTCATTCGAATCAAATAAAAATGTGTTTCCTTGATATTTTTTTTCAATATAAAAAGCTGAATAAAAAAGTACAAACGTAAATAAAATTAACAATATTAATTGAGCCCAATCTGGAATTTGCCCGATAAGTGGAGTTATTCCACTAAAAACTAAAAGTCCTCCAATTAGAATTATTGTTTTTGAAAGGGTTCCTTTTTCTGTTTTTTGTGGCTCACTACTTTCAAAACTTTCAATCGAAGAAAAAACATCTTCAGTTATTAAATCATTATCAAGCCATGTTTTTAGTTTTTTTTGAATTTTTTTATCCACAAACTAATCCTAATCAAATTAAATTACCTCTTACGAAAATTCATATTTAATCTAAACTTTAAAAATGACTAATTTTTGCCGGGATGCCCGAGCGGCCAAAGGGAGCAGACTGTAAATCTGCCGGCTATGCCTACGTAGGTTCGAATCCTTCTCCCGGCACACGCCCTCTTAGCTCAGTTGGTAGAGCACTTCCATGGTAAGGAAGAGGTCTCCGGTTCAATCCCGGAAGAGGGCTCACAAGTCTATAATTAATTTTAGATTTGGCGGCGTAGCTCAGTTGGTAAGAGCGCACGACTCATAATCGTGAGGTCGGCAGTTCAAGTCTGCCCGCCGCTACAACAAAATAAAGGAGAAAATAATGGCTTCAGATAAGAGACCACCAATTACATTGGTCTGTACTGAAACTGGAGATCACAATTACGTGACTACTAAAAATAAAACAAATACGCCAGATAGACTGGAGTTAATGAAATATAGTCCAAGATTGAGAAAACACACTTTGCATAGAGAAAAAAGATAGAAAAACTAGAAATTTACTTTATTCTTAATATTGATGGAAAATATCGCAAAACTAAATCACTTTGGTGAAGACGTCTCAAATTCCGAACTTGTGAAAAAATCACAACTTGGAGACAAAAGTGCTTTTGAAGAACTTGTAAAGCGTCATCAAGAATTAGTTTTTTCACTTTCCTTTAAATTAACTGGAAATCGAGAACTTGCTAATGATGTGGCCCAAGAAGCATTTATTAGAGCATGGAAAGCAATAGGAAAATTTAGAGGTGACTCAACTTTTGGAACATGGATTTACAGGATTACAGTAAATACAGCTTGGACTTTAAGAAAAAAAGCAAAGAAACACTACTCACTTAATATTGAAGACACTCAAGAACCAGTCGTCGTTGACGAGAAAAAAGATCCTGAACTTGTTGCTATTAACTCTGACTTATCGTTAGTTTTGAGGAAGGCATTAAATCAAATCCCTTTGGAACAAAGAATTATTGTTGAATTAAAAAATATCGAAGGCCGATCACATAAAGAGATTGCAGATTATTTGGATATCAGTGTCACGGCTGCAAAAGTAAGACTGCACAGAGCTCACCAAAAATTAAGAAATATACTTGAGGAAATTGAAGCATGAAAGATCTATTTGAAAATATAAGAGATAATTTAATTTGTAGAAGAAAAAGAAGTCTTATGATGAAAACTTATTTGAGTGGCAAATATTTCATGTTCGATTCAGATAATCATATTTCTTTTTGTCCTAAATGCCAGATTTCTGGAAAAAGATATAAAGCGTTTAGGGAGGAACTAGAATCTGAGATAAGTAAAGAAGTTGAAGTGCCAAATGATTTTGCATCCAAAGTAATTGACTCTTTAGATAAAAAAATAAAAACGACTACTAATAAGGGTACAAAAATAATACTATTGTCTTTGATTGGTTTAATATCATTACTAATTTTAGTTTTTGGAATAAAGCGCTCTTCTAACGAAACTAATGATATTGAAAAAGATTAGGGGTGTAGCTCTAACTGGCAGAGCGCCGGTCTCCAAAACCGGAGGTTGTGAGTTCGAATCTCACCGCCCCTGCTAAGAGGTAATTATGAATGAAATGAATAGAGAAATGAGAAGAATGTCTGAGCGTGAGGAACGCTTGGCAAAAAAGGCTGATAGAAATATTGGAAAATACAACAATGAAAAAGTTTCTCGATTTAAAAGAATCTCTAGTTATATGGGTGAAGTGAGAACTGAATTAAAGAGAGTAAATTGGCCCTCAACTCAAATCCTTTCAACATTTACCATTGTTACTATTGTCACAATAATTACAATGACCTTACTTATTTTTGGAATGGATTTTGGTTTTAAAAATACTCTAATTAGCATGTTATCTCTTGGAGGATAAATTATGAGCGAAGATACAGTAGTAGAAGAAGTAGAAGATCAAGAAGTTTCAGTACATCCTTATGATCTTCCAGGAGAATGGTTTGTATTAAACGCTCAGTCTGGTCACGAAAAAAAAGTTCAAACAAACATACTTACAAGAATTAAGAATTTACATCTCGAAGAAAAAGTTTACGAAGTTATCATTCCCACTGATGAAGTGGTAGAAATTAGAAACGGGAAAAAAGTCAATATTGAGAAAAAAACCTTTCCAGGGTATGTCCTTGTCAGAATGGATTTAGATGACACAACATGGTACGAAATTAGAAACACTCCTTCTGTAATTGGCTTTGTAGGTTCTGGTAAAGTTCCTATCCCACTTTCAAAAAGAGAAGTTGAAAGAATTCTTGGAACCAATGAAGAAATCGAAGTTAAGAAGGAAAGTCCAAAATTCAAACCAGATTTTGAGGTTGGTGAAACTGTTCGTGTGACTACAGGGCCATTTGCAGATTTCAATGGAATCATAGAGGAAATAAATTTAGACCAATCAAAAGTTACAGTATTAGTTAATATATTTGGAAGAGAAACTCCTGTAGAGCTAGGCTTTACAGATATAGTTAAAAATTAATAAATTATGGCAAAAGAAGTTAAAGCAAAATTAAAATTACAGATTCCTGGTGGCGGAGCAACACCTGCACCACCTGTAGGCTCAGCATTGGGACAATATGGTGTAAACATAATGGACTTTGTTCAAGCTTTTAATAATGATACATCAAGCAGACAAGGTGAAACAGTTCCTGTTGAAATTGTTATATATGAAGATAATTCATTTTCATTTGAAACAAAAACAGCTCCTGCATCTTATTTAATAAAAAAAGCAATTGGTTTAGAGTCTGGGTCTCCTGAACCACATAAAGAAAAAGTTGCATCAATTACTAAATCACAACTTGAAACAATCGCGGAAACAAAAATGAAAGATTTAAATGCGAACGATTTAGAAGCAGCAGTAAAAATTATTGCAGGAACAGCCAGATCAATGGGAGTCACTGTAGAAAACTAATATTTTGGGAGACAAAAGTCGACTGTACCAAAAGGAGAAAAATGAAAAAACAAGGTAAAAGATATAAAGCTATAAAAAACCAAATTCCTGAGGAAAAACAGGAAATTTCCAATGCTTTAAAAATTTGTAAAGAAACTGCTAATGCAAAGTTTGATGAGTCCATTGATGTTGTCTTTTCTTTAAATTTAGACACAAAAGATCCAGAACAGAATATTAGAACAACTGTATCACTACCAAATGGAACTGGTAAAGATGTAAGGATTGCTGTTTTTGCAGGAGGAGAGGCTTTAACTGAAGCAGAAAAAGCTGGTGCAGATATTGTTGGAGGTAAAGATTTAGCAACAAAAGTTTCGTCTGAAGAAAAACTCGATGCTGATATTGTGATTTCCACTCCTGAAATGATGGCTGAGGTAGGACAACTTGGTAAAATCCTTGGACCTCAGGGATTAATGCCAAATCCAAAAACTGGGACAGTTACCCCAAATGTCGCAAAGGCAGTTGAGGATTTTAAAAAAGGAAAAGTCGAGATTAAAAATGATAAGTTAGGAAATATACATTTAAGCGTCGGAAAAGTTTCATTTGAAGAATCAAGTCTTCTCGAGAATTTAAATGAGGTCATTGCTGAAGTCAATAAAGCAAAGCCAGCCTCTGCAAAAGGTGATTATATTAAATCAGTATTTATATCCTCGACAATGGGCCCCTCGATCCCTATTGAGATAAATTCATAATTCACTTCCACTATTTTGCATTAACATATATACTTCAATAACAATTAAAACCAAAGACCGATAGTGGCTTGCCTTAATTTCTATCGCAGGTAAAAAGATGGTCCTTGGTTGCAAGGATTTTTTTATGGTAAGAAAAGATAAAAAAGATAAAGTAAAAGAGCTTGAGGCCTTATTTCAGGAAGCAAACACTCTTATACTATCAGAATATAGAGGACTGACTGTAAGTCAACAAACACAATTAAGAAGAAACCTGAAAAAAGCGGGAGCTTCTTTTAATGTTGTCAAGATGAGTCTTGCAAAAAGAGCTGCGTATAATGTTGGGTTTGATGATATCTTAGATTATTTTTCAGGACCAACGGCAGTTACTGTTATTGAGTCAGATCCAGTTGAAGCAGCAAAAGTATTAAGAGATTTTTCAAGTGACAATGAGTCATTTGTCGTTAAAGGTGGGTTAATGGATCAAAAGCCACTTTCTATTGATCAACTTAATGTACTGGCATCAATCGAACCAAAAGAAGTTTTACTTGCAAAAATTGCTGGCGGATTTAATGCTCCATTGAATAAATTTGCATATGCTTTGAAAGGTCTTACAAACAAAACAAGTTTTGCTTTACAGGCTCTTATTGAAAAAAAAGAGTCTGGCGAAGAAATTAGTAAAGAGGAGGAATAATGGCAAAAATGACAACAGAAGAAATATTAGGCGTTTTTGAAGAAATGTCTGTTCTTGAGCTTAAAGAGTTCTTGGACGCTTTTGAAGAAAAATTTGATGTCACAGCTGCTGCACCAGTTGCGGTTGCTGCAGCACCTGCTGGTGGCGGTGAAGCTGCTGGAGGAGACGAAGCAAAAGATTCTTTTGATGTTGTTTTAGCAGATGCTGGTGGACAAAAAATACAAGTTATCAAGGAAGTTAGAGGATTAACTAGCCTTGGCCTAAAAGAGGCAAAAGAACTTGTTGACGGTGCTCCATCAGATATTCTCACAGGTGCTTCTAAAGAAGATGCTGAAAAAGCTAAAGAAGCCCTTGAGGGTGCTGGCGCAACTGTAGAACTTAAATAATTTTTAACTTATTTGTTTACTTAAATATTAAGTACTAATATACTGAATCTTTCGGTAACACATTTAACATTTTTGAGGAGGCTTGTTGTCCGCTGTTCAGAATTCTAGGCTTTCGTTTGCAAAAATTCCCAAAGTTCTAGATATTCCAGATTTATTAATTGTCCAAAAAGATTCGTTTAAATGGTTTATTGAAGAAGGATTAAAAGAAATTTTAGATGAAATTTCTCCTATTGAAGATTTTTCTGGGAGATTTTCACTTGAATTTTTAAACCATTTCTTTGAAGAACCACTTAAAAGTCTTGAAGAATGTAAAATAACAGACTCTACTTATTCACAACCCTTATATGTGACTGCACAATTTTTGGATCGTGAAACTGGTCAGATTAAACAACAAACCGTTTTTCTTGGAGATTTTCCAATAATGTCAGACACAGGAACATTTATTATAAATGGAACTGAAAGGGTAATTGTAAGTCAACTTGTGAGATCACCAGGTGTTTATTTCTCCCAAGAAATAGATAAAACTTCAGATAAAGAGATATTCATAGGAAAAATGATCCCTGGAAGAGGTGCCTGGCTTGAATTTGATACAGATAAAAGAGACACTGTTGGTGTAAGAGTTGACAGAAAAAGAAGACAACATATAACTGCTTTCTTAAGAGCTTTAGGAGTCATTGAAACAAAAGAAGAAGCTATTGAACTATTTGGTGATTACCCATCAATTCAAAATACAATTGAAAGAGACCCAGACACTACCTCTGAAGCTGCCTTAATTGATCTTTATAGAAAACTAAGACCTGGTGAACCAGCTACTGTTGAATCTGCAAGAAATCTTGTAAAGCAAATGTTTTACACTCCAAAGAGATATGACTTAACAAAAGTTGGCAGGTATAAAGTTGAGCAAAAGCTTGGAAGAGATTATGGAGAAAAGGATGCTGAGACCTATTCGACTGAAGTTGAAGGTATGTTACAGATCGAGGATATTATTGACACCATCAAATATGTTATAGCTTTACATGCAGGGGAAGAATCATTTGAAAACAAACTTGGAAGAACAATTCCTGTAAGGCTTGATGATATTGATCATTTTGGAAATAGAAGAATTAGAACAGTTGGAGAACTTGTTCAAAATCAAGTTAGAGTTGGCCTAAGTCGATTAGAAAGAGTAGTTAGGGAGAGAATGACTACTCAGGAACCAGAAGCAATAACACCTCAATCATTAATTAACATAAGACCAATCCAAGCCTCTTTGAAAGAATTCTTTGGTACAAGTCAATTGAGTCAGTTTATGGATCAACCTAATCCAATTGCAGCTTTAACTCACAGAAGAAGGCTTTCAGCTTTGGGTCCAGGTGGGTTATCTAGAGAACGAGCAGGGTTTGAAGTTAGAGATGTTCACCCTTCTCACTATGGAAGAATGTGTCCTATTGAAACACCTGAAGGACCAAATATTGGGCTTATAGGCACACTTGCTACATATGGTAGGGTTAACAGATTTGGATTTATCGAAACTCCTTATTGGAAAGTAGAGAATGGAATCGTAAAAACTAACAACGCAGTTTATCTCACTGCTTCTCAAGAAGATGAATATACAATTGCTCAAGCAAATGCTCCTTTAAATGATGATGGAACTTTTAAAAACAAAAGAGTCTTATCAAGACAAAATGGGGGACAAGTCTCTTTCGTTAGTGATAAAGAAATTGATTACATGGATGTGAGTCCGAAACAAATTTGTTCTGTTACAACTGCATTAATCCCTTTCCTTGAACATGATGATGCAAACAGAGCTTTGATGGGTTCCAATATGCAGAGACAAGCCGTGCCATTGGTAACTACAGAGGCACCATATGTTGGAACTGGTATGGAAGAGAACGTTGCACGAGATTCAGGTGAAGCTTTAATTTCTCCAATTTCTGGTGAAGTAATGTCAGTAACTGGTGATGAAATAGTTGTTAAAGAACAAGAGACAAATAAAAAACATACTTTTGAAGTCAGAAAATTTAAAAGATCAAATCAAGCTACTTCCGTAAATCAAAAACCATTGGTAAAAGCGGGCCTAAAAGTAAAACCAGGTGATGTACTCGCTGATGGCCCAAGCACTCAAGGTGGAGAACTTGCATTAGGCAAAAATTTACTAGTTGCATATATGCCATGGGATGGATACAACTTTGAAGATTCAATAGTGATTTCAGAGCGTTTAGTTAAAGAGGATGTATTAACTTCTGTACATATTGCAGAACATGAAATTGAAGCCAGAGATACAAAACTTGGAGAAGAAGAGATAACTAGAGATATTCCAAACGTAGCAGAAGAAGTATTGATGGATCTTGATGAAATGGGAATCGTTAGGATTGGTGCGGAAGTAACACCTGGTGATTATTTGGTAGGAAAAGTTACTCCAAAAGGAGAAACAGAGTTAACTCCTGAAGAAAGACTGTTAAGAGCAATATTCGGTGAAAAAGCAAGAGAAGTTAGAGATACTTCTTTAAGAGTTCCTCATGGTGAAAGAGGAAAGGTTATCGATGTACAGATATTAAGAAGAGATGATGGAGCAGATCTTCCACCTGGTGTAAATCAAAAAGTAAGAGTCTACGTAGCTATACAAAGAAAAATTCAAGTCGGGGACAAGCTTTCAGGACGTCATGGTAACAAAGGAGTAATTTCAAAAATTAATCCAGTAGAAGATATGCCATTTTTAGAAGATGGTACACCTGTAGATATATTGCTATCACCTTTAGGTGTACCAAGCAGAATGAATCTTGGTCAAATTTTAGAAACACACCTCGGTTGGGCAGCAAACGAAGGTTGGCAAGATTTTAAAGGAAAATCTAAAGCATCAGATGGAGCTAAACCAGGAACGTTAGTCTCAACTCCAGTATTTGATGGGGCAGATGAAAATGAAATTCATGAAATTTTGAGAAATGTAAACCCAAATAGGGATGGTAAATTACTTGTTGATGAAAATGGAAAAGCCGATCTATATGACGGTCGAACTGGTGAAAAGTTTGATTCAAAAATTACAGTTGGATACACATATATATTAAAACTCATTCATTTAGTAGATGAAAAGATCCATGCTCGTTCAACTGGCCCTTATTCAATGATTACACAACAACCACTCGGAGGAAAAGCTCAATTTGGAGGTCAAAGATTTGGTGAAATGGAAGTATGGGCTCTTGAAGCTTACGGTGCAAGTTACGCACTTCAAGAACTTTTAACAATAAAATCTGACGATACAGTCGGAAGAGTAAAGGTTTACGAATCTATTGTAAAAGGTGACAATATTCCAGAACCAGGGATACCAGAGTCATTTAAGGTTTTATTAAAAGAAATGCAAAGTTTATGTCTAAATGTTGAAATCTTATCTGCTGGTGAAGAAATTTCTATGAAAGATATCAGTGACGAATATGTCAAAACAGCTGAAACATTGGGTATCGATATGACAAGACCTGAGGAAGATGAGGCTGAACTATAATGGAAAAAATTTTTGACGAATTAAGCATAAGTCTTGCTACATCTGATCAAATGAGAAGTTGGTCTTTTGGAGAAGTAAAAAAACCTGAAACAATAAATTACAGAACTTTAAAACCTGAAAAAGAAGGCCTTTTTGATGAGAGAATTTTTGGTCCAACTAAGGACTGGGAATGTTCTTGTGGAAGATATAAAAGAATTCGATATAGAGGTATTGTCTGCGAAAGATGCGGTGTTGAAGTTACAAGACGTGAAGTTCGAAGAGAAAGAATGGGTCATATAGAGTTAGCTGCACCAGTAACTCATATTTGGTACTTCAAAGGTGTTCCAAGCAGATTAGGTTACTTTCTTGACATGTCACCAAAAGAATTAGAAAAAGTAATTTACTTTGCAGCATATCTTGTTGTATCGGTCGATGACAAAAAGAGAACAAAAGATTTATCTGAGATTGAAGAAGCTGTTGAAGCAGAAGTAGAAATTGTAGAAGAAGAGTTTACTGAATGGGAAGTTAAAAGACTTAAGCAAATGAAAGTTGAGATTAAGGCTATGGAAAACGCAAAAGTTCCAGAGGCTGAGATCCAGTTAAGAACTAAAGAGATTGAAAAAGAGATCAAACAAAAGCAAGCAAAATCCGATGCTGAAATAAAAGTTATCCAAGAAGCATTTTCTACCTTGAAAACTTTAAAGCCAAAAACCTTAATTGAAAATGATACTCTTTGGCGTGAAATGATTGATAAATATGATGAGTATTTTACAGGTGGAATGGGAGCTGAAGCAGTTAGAGAGCTTGTCCAATTAGTAGATCTTAAAGCTGAAATGGAAAAACTTAAAAGTGATCTAGATTCAAAATCAGCACAACGTAGACAAAGAGCTATACAAAGAATGAAAGTTATAAAACCTTTCGCTGACGGAAAAAACCCACCTGAAGCAATGATTTTAGAAGTGATACCAGTTATACCTCCAGAGTTGCGTCCAATGGTTCAACTAGATGGTGGTAGATTTGCTACTTCCGATCTCAACGATTTATATAGAAGATTAATTAATCGTAACAACAGATTAAAAAAATTAATTGAACTGGGTGCCCCAGACATAATCATTAGCAACGAAAAAAGAATGCTGCAAGAATCTGTTGATGCTCTTTTTGATAACGGAAGAAGAGGTAGAGCAGTCGCAGGGGCAGGTGGACGAGGTCTGAAGTCACTCTCTGATATGTTGAAAGGAAAGCAAGGAAGATTTAGACAAAACCTTCTTGGAAAGAGAGTTGATTACTCTGCAAGGTCAGTTATTGTAGTCGGTCCGCATTTAGATTTACAACAATGTGGATTGCCTAAAATGATGGCACTTGAGTTATTCAAGCCATTTGTTATGAAAAGGCTAGTTGAACTTGGTCTTGCTCAAAATATTAAATCTGCAAAAAGAATGGTTGAAAGATCTCGTGCTCAAGTATGGGATGTCCTTGCAGAAGTAATTGAAGAGCACCCGGTATTACTAAACAGAGCTCCTACTTTACATAGGCTTGGAATTCAAGCATTTGAGCCAATCCTTGTAGAAGGTAAAGCTATTCAAGTCCATCCGTTGGTTTGCGAAGCATTTAATGCTGATTTTGATGGTGACCAAATGGCAGTTCATGTTCCTTTATCAGCTGAAGCTCAAGCAGAAGCCAGAGTTTTGATGCTAGCTACAAACAACGTTTTATCACCAGCTTCGGGTAATCCTATAGTATCTCCAAGCCAAGATATGGTAATAGGTCTTTATTATATTACAGAGTGTCATGACGAGCTAGATACTGCTGAGTATGCATTTGCTGACTTATACGAAGCGCAGCTAGCTTATGAAGCAGGACATATTTCTTTACAAACACCAATCAAAGTAAGGGTTGGAAATTTAGCTGGATCTGAAGACATATATAATAAGATAAAAAATAGATTTTCTGAACTACTTACTTCCGAATATGTTTCTGGTGACACATTAACTAACACAACATTAGGAAGAATGCATTTCAACTCTATATTGCCTGATGACTTTCCATATATTGAGGCATCAGTAAGAAAACCAGAAATGAAAAAAATCATTTCAGAGGTTATTGAAACATATAATAAAGCTGAATTGAGACAGTTCTTAGATTCAATGAAAAAAGTTGGTTTTAATTTTGGTGCAAAAGCTGGGTTGTCCGTTGCGATGACAGATGTTAAAACACCACCAACAAAGAATCAAATTCTTGAAAAGTATGAAAATGAAGCCGAAAAAGTAGAAAAGCTTTATCTTGATGACATTATTACTGAGACTGAGAGAAAACAAAAAATTATCGAAATATGGAATGAAGCTACAGACCAAGTTCAGTATGCGATGAGTGCAGAATTAGAATCTGAAAGATTCAATCCTGTTGATATGATGGTTAAATCTGGAGCTCGAGGTAATATGATGCAAGTAAGACAGCTTGCAGGCATGAGAGGTCTTGTTGCTAATCCAAAAGGTGACATCATTGAAAGGCCGATAAAAAGTAATTTTAGGGAAGGGATGTCTGTTCTTGAGTATTTCATTTCAACACACGGTGCTAGAAAAGGACTTGCAGATACAGCGTTAAGAACTGCAGACTCTGGTTATTTAACAAGAAGACTAGTTGATGTTGCTGCAGGTATTGTAGTACAAAATAAGGGTGATGAAAACATTGACTGGCGCGGTACAACCAAATCTACGGTTGATAAAGAAGGAAGGCCTAGCAAATATTTACATTCAACATTATTTGGAAGAGTGCTTAGCGAGGACGTCAAAAAGGATAAAAAAGCAATAGAGTTTGGAGATGGTAAAAAGTTAACTAAAGGTACTTATATTGATGCAGAAGCTCTAGATGTAATTGGTAAGTCTGGAGTTGAATCAGTAAATGTTCTTACACCTTTCAATTCACTCGATCCTGAATCTATGGATCCACTATGTTATGGTTTCAGCCTTGCAACTGGAAAACCTGTTGAAGAAGGTGAAGCTGTTGGAATAATTTCTGCTCAATCAATTGGAGAGCCTGGAACTCAGCTTACAATGAGAACTTTTCACACTGGTGGTGTTGTTGGTTTGGATATTACCTCTGGCCTCCCAAGAATTGTTGAGCTTTTTGAAGCTAGAACACCAAAAGGTAAATCCGTTTTATCACTCATTAATGGAAAAATCAAATCTATTGATCAAACTGAAGAAGGCAACAGAATCCTTACTATTCAAAATGAGAAAGAAGAAATTGAATTATTAGTTTTGAGAAGACAAACTCTTCTCGTTAATCAAGGAGACAGTGTTGAAGCTGGACAAGCATTAACAACTGGTCCAAAAGATCCAAAAGAAGTCTTACAAATCAACGGAGTTCGCACATGCCAAGAATATTTGGTAGACGAAGTACAAAAAACTTATCGTGATCAAGGAGTTGAAGTTCATGATAAACACGTTGAAATGATTGTAAGACAAATGTTAAGAAGGGTAAGAATTGTTAGACCTAACGATTCAGACTTCTTACCAAACGAATTGATTGATGCAACTTTATTTAGAACCATCAATCAAGGACTTGTAAAAGATGGTAAAACACCTGCCGAAGGTAGACCTGAACTGATGGGTATCACAAAAGCTAGCTTAGCGACAGATTCATGGTTATCTGCAGCATCTTTTCAAGAAACAACAAGGGTATTAACTGAGGCAGCAATGAAAAAGAGTACTGATGCATTGTCAGGATTAAAAGAGAATGTAATCATAGGTACTTTAATTCCTGCTGGTACTGGTTCAGAAGCTTATCAAAAATTAGCTCCTACCTTACCTGGCGCTCAAGAGGTATCTGAAATAGGATTTGCGACAGCACCATCAGAATCAGAAGAATCAGATAACGATGGTCTACCAAATCCAGCACAATGGCTAGCTATGTTAGGCGAAGAGGGAGATGAAGATACAGAGTAAAAACTTATAAAGAATTCATTGTTGTAAGTTCAAATCTGTCATATACTTCTTTTTCGGTAATAAAAAATTAACTTTTTTAGATTGGAATTTTTATGCCTACAACACAGCAACTAGTGAGAAAAGGACGTAAGTCCAAGGTGATGAAAGAGAAAACACCTGGTCTCAAGGGGTCTCCACAAAGGAGGGGCGTTTGCACGCGTGTATATACAGTTACACCAAAAAAACCAAACTCAGCTTTAAGAAAAGTTTGCAGAGTGAGGCTATCAACTGGTACTGAAGTTACAGCATACATTCCAGGAGAAGGACACAATTTACAAGAACATTCAATTGTTTTAGTAAGAGGTGGAAGGGTAAAAGATCTTCCTGGTGTTAGATATAAAGTGATTAGGGGTGCTCTAGATACAGCAGGTGTGACTGACAGAAAACAAGCAAGATCTAGATATGGAAGTAAGAGAGGCTAACCATCATGAGAAGAGGACCATCACTTAAAAGAAAGCCTGAAGCAGACCCTCTTTTCAATAGCGTTCTTGTATCACAATTAACAAATCAAGTTTTATTAGATGGAAAAAAAGACGTTGCACGAAGTATTGTATATAAATCATTAGAACTTGTTGAAAAACAAGCTGGTGGAGATCCATTGAATGTATTAAAAGCTGCATTTGAAAATGTTAAACCTCAAATTGAAACAAAATCCAGAAGGGTCGGTGGTACTAACTATCAAGTTCCGATGGAAGTTCCACATAGAAGAAGTACCACACTTGCAATAAGGTGGATTGTTGATGCTGCTCGAAAAAGAGGAGAAAAGTCAATGTCTGATAGATTAGGACGTGAACTTTTGGATGCAAGTAACAATACTGGAGCTGCAGTCAAGAAAAAAGAAGATGTACATAAAATGGCTGAATCGAACAGAGCTTTCGCTCATTACAGGTGGTAACAATATGTCAACTAGAACAGTAGATCTCAAAAACCTAAGAAATATTGGAATTATGGCTCATATAGACGCTGGAAAAACTACCTTAACAGAGAGAATTTTGTATTACACAGGTAAAACATACAAGATTGGTGAAGTTCATGATGGAGCAGCTGTTATGGACTGGATGGAACAAGAGCAAGAGCGTGGAATAACTATTACATCTGCTGCTACTACATGTAGCTGGAATGACCACACAATTAATATTATTGATACTCCCGGTCACGTTGATTTTACAGTTGAGGTTGAAAGGTCTCTTAGAGTATTAGATGGTGCTGTAGCTGTATTTGATGGTGTTGCAGGAGTTGAACCACAGTCAGAGACAGTTTGGAGACAAGCTGACAAATATAACGTACCAAGAATTTGTTTTATCAACAAACTTGATAGAACGGGTGCAAACTTTGATGATGACGTACAGTCAATCATCGAAAGACTTGAAGCAAAACCAGCTGTTCTTCAAATTCCTATAGGATCTGAAGCAGATTTTGTTGGAGTAATTGATCTTGTTGAAATGAAAGCACACACCTGGACAAAAGATGACGGATCTGAATGGGATATTGCAGATATACCAGAGGATCGACTTGAGGAAGCAAATACAAAACGGGCAGAACTTTTGGATGTCGTAGCTGAAGCAGATGATGAAGTACTTGAGAAATATCTTGGAGATGAAGAGCTTTCAGTTGCTGAAATAAAAAAAGCAATTAGAACAGGAACTCTTTCAGGATTATTTGTACCAGTTCTTGCAGGTAGTGCTTTTAAAAACAAAGGTGTACAACTTCTATTGGATGCAGTTGTTGATTATCTTCCCTCACCTCTAGATATAGAACCAGTATCAGGATTTACACCTGGTAAAGAAGAAGATGAAATTAGCAGAGAGCATTCTGACGAAGAACCATTTTCTGCACTTGCATTTAAGGTTGTAAGTGATCCACATGTAGGAAAGTTAACTTATTTTAGGGTTTATTCCGGTACCTTAAATAAAGGTGACAAAGTTGTTAATACGACAACAGGAAAAGACGAAAGACTTGGAAGAATATTGAGAATGCATTCAAACTCAAGAGAGGACATAGATTTTATTTCTACTGGGGATATTGTTGCGGGAGTTGGTCTTAAAAATGCAAAAACAGGAGATACATTATCTGATTCAGGAAGCCCTATTCAACTAGAATCAATGACGTTCCCTGAACCTGTTATCTCAGTTGCAATCGAACCAAAATCAAAAGCTGATGAAGAAAAGTTATCAGAGGGTTTACAAAAGTTAGCTGAAGAAGACCCTACCTTCAAAGTTAACTCTGATGAAGAGACTGGTCAAACAATCATTTCAGGAATGGGAGAATTGCATCTTGATATTCTTGTAGATCGTCTAAAAAGGGAATTTAAAGTAGAGGCAAATATTGGTAAACCTCAAGTGGCATATAGAGAGGCACTCAAAAAGAAGACTGATATTGAGGCAAAATATATTAGACAAAGTGGTGGTCGAGGTCAATATGGACATGTAATTATGGAACTTGAACCTATTGAAGATGGATATGAATTTGTAGATTTAATTAAAAGTGGAAGAATTCCAAAGGAGTATATTCCATCAGTAAATGCAGGAGTTGAAGCTGCAATGGAATCAGGTGTTCTAGCTGGATATCCGCTTGTAAATATGAGAGCAACACTAAAAGATGGGACATATCATGATGTTGACTCTTCAGAAATGGCTTTTAAAATCGCAGGGTCCATGGCGTTAAAAGATGGAGCAAAAAAAGCTGGAGTAAAACTACTGGAGCCTATTATGACTGTAGAAGTAGTAACCCCTGAAGATTTTATGGGAGATGTTGTCGGAGATCTTTCTTCAAGAAGAGGAAAGATAGCTGAAATGGGACAAAGAGGATCGGCAAAAGTTGTCAGTGCAAAGGTTCCATTATCAGAAATGTTCGGTTACGCAACAGATTTGCGTTCCAGAACACAAGGCCGTGCAACATTCACGATGCAGTTTGATAGTTATGAGGACGTCCCAGACGCTATAACAAAGGAGATAACTGCAAGTGTTCGTGGAGTAGAGGTTGAAGTTTAAACTTTGTTTCAGAGTTTAAACTTTTAAAGAAGGAGAAAATATGTCAAAAGAGAAATTTGACCGAAGCAAGCCTCATGTGAACATTGGTACAATGGGCCACATTGACCATGGAAAAACAACATTGACGGCCGCAATAACAAAAGTTTTGGCTGATGCTGGTGCGGGTGAGGCAACTGCTTTCGATGAAATTGATAAAGCACCAGAAGAAAAAGAAAGAGGAATCACCATTCAGATAGCACACGTTGAGTACGAGACAGAAAACCGTCACTATGCTCACGTAGATATGCCAGGTCACGCAGATTATGTTAAAAACATGATCACTGGTGCTGCCCAGGTTGATGGAGCTATTCTTGTGGTTTCAGCAGCTGATGGACCTATGCCTCAGACAAGAGAGCACGTTCTACTTGCGCGACAAGTTGGTGTACCAGCAATTGCTGTTTTCCTCAACAAAGTTGATCAAGTTGACGACGATGAATTATTAGATCTTGTCGAAATGGAAGTTAGAGAACTTTTAAATGAGTATGATTTCCCAGGAGATGATGTTCCAGTCGTGAAAGGTTCTGCGTTAGCAGCTCTTGAAGGAAAAGAAGATGGTGTAAATGCTGTTCTTCAATTAATGGAACAGGTTGATTCATATATAGAAGAGCCTGTGAGAGTAGTAGACAAGCCTTTCTTAATGCCAGTTGAAGACGTCTTTTCAATTACTGGTAGAGGAACAGTTGTTACTGGAAGAATTGAACAAGGTATTGTAAATGTAAACGATGAAGTAGAAATTGTTGGTATTCGTGAAACTACCAAATCAGTTTGTACTGGTGTTGAAATGTTCAGGAAACTCCTTGATGAGGGTAGAGCTGGAGACAACGTTGGTTTACTTTTAAGAGGTATTGATAAAGATGATGTGGAAAGAGGACAGGTTATTGCTGTTCCTGGCTCCATAACACCTCATACAAAATTTGAGGCTGAGGTATATGTTCTTACAAAAGAAGAAGGTGGAAGACACAATCCATTCTTTAAAGGATATAGGCCACAGTTCTATTTTAGAACCACTGATGTTACGGGAGAAGTTTCTCTAGCTGATGGTACTGAAATGGTCATGCCTGGTGATAATGTTCCAATCTCTGTAGAACTTATATCTCCAATTGCAATGGAAGAGGGCGTAAAATTTGCGATTAGAGAAGGTGGAAGAACTGTTGGAGCAGGACAGGTGACAAAAGTTATAGAGTAATTAAAACTTAACCGGGAGTAGAATTCTACTCCCGGTTTTTTTTGGGGAAAAAATGGCAAAGCAAGAACAGCAGATAAGGATAAAGTTAAAAGCATATGACAATTATGTTGTAGACGAGTCTGCTCGTAAAATTGCCGAAACAGTGATGAAAACACAAGCAAAAGTGAAAGGACCGATCCCTTTACCTACTCAAATCCATCGTTATTGTGTTATTCGTTCTCCCCATGTAGATAAAAAATCGAGAGAACATTTTGAAATGAGAATTCATAAAAGGTTAATTGATATTGTCGAACCAACCCCGAAGACCGTTGATTCTCTTATGAGGTTAGATTTACCAGCTGGTGTAGAAGTTGAGATCAAATTATGAAATCAATTATTGCAAAAAAAGTAGGCATGACCCAGCTATTTGATGAAAATTCAATTTCAATGGGTGTAACTGTGCTTGATGTTTCAGGTTGCAGAGTGGTTCAAATAAAATCTAACGAGAAAGATGGATACAGTGCCGCACAATTAACTATTGGTTCTGCAAAAAATGTAGCCAAACCTCTTGCAGAACATTATAAAAAGTACAATGTTGAACCGGGGGAAGGACTTTTCGAAGTACCTTTTGATGAAGAATCCCCACTTGAATCAGGTAAAGAAATAAAAATTAATGATTTTTTTGAAGTTGGTCAAAAAGTAGACATAACCGGATTTTCAAAAGGAAAAGGTTACTCAGGTGTTATGAAAAGACATAATTTTTCAGGACAAAAAGCAAGCCATGGTGTTCATAAAGTTCACAGAGCTGGAGGGTCAATTGGTAATGCCTCTTATCCAGGCCATGTATTTAAAGGAACAAAAATGTCAGGAAGAATGGGTAATCAGAAAAGAACTATTCAATCAGTAACTGTAGTTGCAATAAATGAAGAAAAAAATTATTTACTTGTGAACGGATCAGTACCAGGCAACAAAGGAAATATCGTTCAAATCAGCTCAGCTATAAAGGTTTCGTCATGAGTATTAAGTTGAAATCATTTTCTTTAAAAGATAACAAGACCTCAAATAAACAATATGACTTTGAACTAAACGAAGAGATGAATACAGGTCTTTTACACCAAGTTACTAAAGCTAACAGAACAAATGCAAGAAATAATACTGCGAGTGTTAAAACAAGATCACAAGTCTCTGGAACAGGTGCAAAACCTTGGGTACAGAAAGGAACTGGTAGAGCAAGACACGGGTCTTTAAGATCTCCTATTTTTGTAGGTGGAGGAATAGCTCACGGTCCAGGCGGAAGAGTGTACAAAGACAGAACACCTAAGAAAATGAAAAAGAAATCATTATATATGTCTGTATCAAACAGAGTATTAGAAGAGTCAGTTTTTGTTGTAGATGGAGCTGGACTTGATACACCTTCAACAAAAGCAGCATCAAATGCAATAAAAGAATTATCAATTTCCAAATCCTTTGTTTTTGTTTACGGAGAAAATGACGATTCCCTTGTAAAGTCATTCAGAAATCTTTCAAATTCAAAGCTTACTTCCGTAACAAAACTTTCAACTTATGATGTTATTTCAAATGAAGCCTTAGTTTTTAGTGAAAACGCTATAAATACATTTTTGGAGCAAAGATGAAGTATTTAGAAGATATACTTATAGCTCCTCTTATCTCTGAAAAGTCATATGACAGAATTGCTAACTCAAATTCATACACTTTTTTTGTGCACACAAGTGCGACAAAGCCTGAAATTAAGAAAGCAGTTGAAGAAATTTTTGATGTTGAAGTTGTATCTGTCAACACAATGTATAAAAAAGGAAAAAAGAAAAGATTTGGTTATGTTATTGGTCAACAAAGTACAAGAAAAGTAGCAATTGTTACTTTACAAGATGGACAAACTATTGAGGCATTTGGAGTATAGGTATGGGATCAAAAAAAATTAGACCAATTACTCCAGGAATGAGAGGACATGTAACAGGTGATTTTAGTGAAATTACTAAATCAAAACCTGAAAAAAAACTTTTACAATCAAAAAAGTCAACCGGTGGTAGAAACAATAAAGGAAGAATTACATCTCGACACAGAGGAGGTGGACATAAACAAAAATATAGAGTAGTCGATTTTAAGAGAGTCAAAGACGGTATACCGGCAAAGGTTGCTGGAATAGAATATGACCCAAACAGAAATTCCAGAATTGCTTTACTTCATTATGTTGATGGCGAAAAAAGTTACATTATTGCACCTGAAGGGGTTTATGAAGGCAGCATGGTAGAGTCTGGACCTAAAGCTGAGATAAAAGATGGAAATTGTTTACCATTAAGGAACATTCCTGCAGGTACATTTGTACATGCAGTTGAACTAAGACCTGGTGGTGGAGCTAAGATGGCAAGGTCTGCTGGATCATCAGTTCAGCTTATGAGTAAAGAATCGGGTCTTGCACTGTTAAGACTCCCATCTGGAGAGATGAGAACAGTCTCAATGGATTGTAGAGCAACAGTTGGAAGCGTTGGAAACGCAGAAGCTGAATTAACAAAACTTGGAAAAGCTGGAAGAAAAAGATGGAAAGGTGTGAGGCCTCAAACAAGAGGTGTTGCTATGAATCCAGTTGATCACCCACTCGGAGGTGGAGAAGGAAAGTCATCTGGTGGTAGAACTCCTGTAAGCCCATGGGGAAAGCCGGAAGCAAAAACAAGAAAAAAGAAAAAATATAGCAATAAATCAATTGTTAGAGGAAGATCTCAAAAAGGTAGAAATTAATCATGTCAAGAAGCTTAAGAAAAGGACCATTTGTAGACAATCATCTCTTAGTGAAAGTTGAAGAAGCACAAAACAGTGGTAACAAAAGTGTAATTAAAACATGGAGTAGAAGATCTACAATAGTCCCCGAGATGGTAGGTTTAACAATTGCAATTCATAATGGTCGACAACACATTCCAGTTTTTGTAACGGAAGCAATGGTTGGTCATAAACTAGGTGAATTTGCTCCGACAAGAACATTTAAAGGACACCCAGGACAAAGCTAATGGAAAATCAAACAGTAACTGCAAAAAGTAAATATGTAAGGCAATCACCTTACAAATTGAGGTTAGTATTGAATCTAATTAGAGGACTGCCTGTTTCTGAAGCCTTAGATATTCTTAAATTTACAAAACGAAGAGCAGCTGATGAGATATCACAAGTTGTCGAAAGCGCAATCGCAAATGCTGAGAATAATTTTGGTTTAAGCTCAAGTGATCTTTATATTTCAAAAGCTACTGCAGATGAAGGACCTACTCTAAAAAGATTTAGACCAAGGGCTAGAGGTAGAGCCGGAAGGATAAATAAAAGAACATCTCACTTGGTAATCGAACTAACTACAGCAGACGGAGAATTGTAATGGGACAAAAAACACATCCTTACGCATTTAGAATTGGAATTGTTAATGACTGGAAGTCACGTTGGTTTAGTGATAAAGAATACACAAAACTGGTTAATCAAGATTATAGAATTAGAGAGTTCTTGTCTTCGCAGTTAATTAAAGGTGCAGTTTCTCGAATAGATATAGAAAGAACAAGGGACAAGGTCCAAGTTGACATACATACAGCTAGACCCGGTGTTGTAATTGGTAGAAAAGGTGCAGAAGCAGATAGGTTGAGAAAAGGACTCGAAGAATTATCTAGCCAACCTGTAAAACTAAATATTATTGAAGTTAGAGAGCCTGAACTTGACGCCCAATTATTAGCAAGAGCTGTTGCAGACCAATTAGAAAACAGAGTTGCATTTAGAAGAGCAATGAAAAGAGCTGTAACAGGTGCTCTTAAAGCTGGAGCCGAAGGTGTAAGAGTTGAATGTTCTGGACGACTCGGTGGCGCAGAGATGGGTAGAAGAGAATGGTACCGTGAAGGCAGAGTCCCATTACACACTTTACGTGCCGATATTGATTTTGGAAGAGCAGCAGCTCAAACAACCGTAGGTTCAATTGGAGTAAAAGTTTGGGTTTACAAAGGTGATGTCGTAGGTTCAAACAAACTAAGACAAGATAAAATTGCAGCTGAAGCTAATTTAGCAAGTGGAGGACCTGCTACTGGAAGAGTTAAATCTGTTAAATCTCGTGTTGAAGCTGCCGTAGGTGAGACTAAAAAATCACGAATTCTTGAAGCTGGTGGTGGTAAAAAAGCAAATGAATCATCATCAAAGATTGTTGAGGCAGGTGGGGGTAATCGGATTAGACCTAATGAGGCAACAGAGCAATTTGAACAAGAAAAATCAATAATGGAAGAAGAATAAATATGTTAATGCCAAAAAAGACAAAACATAGAAAATCACATAGAGGTAGAAGAAGAGGTCTTTCAAAAGGTGGTAATGAAGTGACATTTGGTGATTATGGACTTCAAGCTGTTGAGACTTCATATATAACAGCACGTCAAATTGAGGCTGCAAGAATAACGATTACAAGAACAATGAAAAGAGGGGGAAAGGTTTGGATAAACATTTTTCCTCACAAACCAATTACAAAAAAACCCGCTGAAGTTCGTATGGGATCAGGAAAAGGTAACGTTGAGTACTACGTAGCAGTTGTAAAACCGGGAAAAATAATTTTTGAAATATCTGGTGTTTCTGAAGAAATTGCAAAAGAAGCAATGAGAAAAGCAGGACATAAATTGCCAATTAAAACAAAATTTGTAAAGAGGAATATATGAGCATAAATGATTTGAGAGAATTATCCATTATGGAACTTGAAAATAAAATTTTAGATCTTAAAAAAGAATTAATGGACTCAAGATTTGCGTTAGCAACGAGTCAAATCGAAGACACTTCAGTATTTAAAAAAATAAAGAAAGAAATTGCACAGGCAAACACAATATTAAATCAAAAAATCAATGACATGAATGCGGAAGAGAATAATGAGTAGTGAACCAAGAGCATCTCGAAAAGTAAGAACAGGAGTCGTTGTTTCTGATAAAAGAGACAAAACAGTTACCGTGTCTATTGAATTACAATTTCAACATCCAAAGTACGGAAAAATTGTTAAAAAAACAAGAAAGCTTCATGCCCATGATGAGAGTTTTGATGCAAAAGTTGGGGACACTGTAAAAATAACTGAAACTAAGCCAATATCTAAAACAAAAATGTGGAGAGTTACTGAGATTGTTGAGAGAGCAAGATGATACAAAAAGAATCAAGATTAAAAGTTGCTGACAACTCTGGCGCAAAAGAGGTGTTATGCATAAAGGTAAAAGGCAGTTCAAAAATTAGATATGCAGGTTTGGGAGATGTTTTTACAGCAACCGTAAAAGATGCTGTTCCTGGTGGCCAGATAAAAAAAGGTGATATTGTACAAGCTGTTGTTGTCAGAACTAGTAAAGAAACAAGACGTAAAGATGGTACTTATATTAGGTTTGATGAAAATGCATGCGTGATTTTAAACGATCAAGATCAACCAAGAGGAACAAGAATCTTTGGACCAGTTGGTAGAGAATTAAGAGAGAAGAAATTTATGAGAATAGTATCACTTGCACCGGAGGTTTTGTAATGAAAATACAAAAAGGTGATACAGTAAAAATTATTTCTGGAAAAGACAATGGTAAAGAAGGTAAAGTTTTGCAAGTATTTCCAAAAAAGAATCAAGTTTTAGTTGAAGGGATAAATGTAAATAAAAAACATCAAAAACCTCAAGGCCAAACGATGCAAGGAGGAGTTATTGATAAAAGTATGCCAATAGATGCCTCAAATGTTGCACTGGTTGTCAAAAAAAAGAGTGGAAGAGTAAGATATAAGTTTGATAAAAATGGAAATAAATTTAGGGTTTTAGCACAAACTGGAGATGAAGCATGATTCCGAGGCTTAAAGATCAATATAGAACTCAATTAATTGACGAACTAAAGAAACAATTAAATATTGAAAACACTAATGCTGTTCCAAAACTAGAAAAAATTGTTATAAATATCGGTGATGGAAAAGCTGCTACAGATGGTAGAGCACTTGAATCAATGGTTGATGAACTAACTGCAATATCAGGTCAGAAACCAGTTATAAAAAGAGCTAAAAAATCAATCGCGGGTTTTAAAATTCGTGAAGGAATGCCAATAGGGGTTTCTGTGACACTTAGAGGAAATAGAATGTGGGAATTTTATGATCGGTTTGTACAGGTAGTAGTCCCAAGAATTCGAGATTTCAGAGGATTTAGTAAAAAATCATTTGATGGTAATGGTAATTTTTCTCTTGGGCTGAACGAGCAACTGGTATTTCCAGAAGTTGAATATGATAAAGTCAGAGATATCAGAGGAATGAATATAACAATTTGTACTACTGCAAAAGATAATTCAGGCGGATATGAGTTACTTAACTCACTTGGCTTTCCGTTTAGGGAGAATTAATTATGGCTAAAAAAAGTAAAATAGTTAAAAATAATAAAAGAGAAGAAACAGCAAATTTTTATTCATCAAAGAGAAAAGAATTATTAGCTGTAATTCGTGACCCTGAATCTACTTATGATGAGAAAAGGGAAGCACAAAAAAAGATTGCAAAGATGCCTAGAGATGCATCCGCAACACGTCATCGTAATAGGTGCCAAGTAACAGGACGACCTAGGGGTAATTTAAGAAAATTTGGAATGTCACGAAATACTTTTCGCGACTTGGCACTCAAAGGAGAGCTTCCAGGGATAAAGAAAGCTTCGTGGTAAAGATGGTAAATGATCCTATTTCAGATTTTTTAACAAGGGTTAGAAATGCAACACTTGTGTCAAAATCAAATGTTGAGATTCCACACTCAAATTTCAAATTTGAGCTCGCAAAACTTTTTAAAGATGAAGGTTATATAAGTGACGTAGAAGTAAAAAGCGATGGAGCAAAAAAAGTTTTAAATTTGACTATCAAATTTTCAGATGAAGGAAAATCTGTAATTGCTGGTTTAAATAGATTATCTAAACCAGGGAGAAGGGTTTATTCTTCTTTTGACAAACTCCCAAGAAACAACGGAGGCTTAGGTACTGTTGTAGTTTCTACTTCAAGAGGTCTATTATCTGATTCAGAAGCAAGAAAAAGAAAGCTTGGGGGAGAACTTATTTGTGAGGTTTGGTCATGAGCAGAATTGGTAATAAACCAATTGAGATACCCGAGAAAGTTGAAATCAATATTAATGGAAACAAAATCAACGTCAAAGGTCCAAAAGGTGAACTGGTTACTGAGGTGCTTGAAGAAAAAATAAAGTTTGAAATATCTGATAATGTACTTCAATTCACAAGAGAGTCAGATGAGAAGCAAGTAAAAAGTTTACATGGTTTATATAGATCATTAGTAGCAAATAATATTGTCGGGGTTAGCGAAGGATATTCAAAGACTCTTACACTACAAGGTGTTGGACACAGGGTTACATTAAAAGGTAATGATCTAGAGATACTTTGTGGCTTTTCACATCCAGTTATATTTAAAAAAGTAGAAAATATTACATTTGATGTACCAGATCAAAATACAATCAATGTCTCGGGCATTGATAAAGCTTTGGTTGGGCAAGTCGCAGCGGATATTAGATCAATTAAACCACCTGAACCTTATAAAGGTAAAGGCATCAGATATCAAGACGAATATGTAAGAAGAAAAGCTGGTAAAGCAGCAGTAGCAACTACAGGAGCGTAGAGTGAAAAGTTTAGATTCAAGATCAAAAAGAAAAATTAGAATCAGAAAGAAAGTGTATGGTGATGCAAGTAAGCCGCGTTTAGCTGTATATAAGAGCAATAAAAATATATATGTACAAGCAATTGATGATTTAAATCAAACAACTATTGGATCAGCAAGTACATTATCAAAAGAGCTTAAGAGTGATAATTTAAGTATTGATACTGCAAAAAAAGTTGGAGAATTAATGGGCGACATTCTTAACAAGAACAACATCAAAGAAGCAGTTTTTGATCGTGGAGGATATATTTACCATGGTAGAGTCAAAGCTTTAGCTGATGGTATAAGAGAAAAAGGTATAAAGTTCTAATGGCTGAAATAGAATTACAAGAAAACGTTATTCACATAAATAGAGTAGCAAAAGTAGTTAAAGGTGGTCGAAACTTTGCATTTACTGCTTTAGTTGCTGTTGGTGATGGAAACGGTAATGCTGGAATAGGTTACGGAAAAGGTTCGGAAGTTCCGCTTGCAATACAGAAAGCTATTGAAAACGCAAAAAAGAACATTCATCCTATACCTATGGCTGGATCAACGATAGTACATACTACTACTGGAGAACATGGCTCTTCTAAGGTTTTGTTAAAACCAGCTGCTCCCGGTACAGGTGTAATTGCTGGTGGTGCAGTTCGACAAGTTCTTGAGGCAGCAGGAATTAAAGATATTCTTGCTAAGTCTTTAGGATCTCCTACTCATTTGAATGTTGCGAAAGCAACTCTTAATGGATTATTAGGTCAAAGAACACCAGATGAAGTAGCTAAATTAAGAGGTAAGAATGTTATGGAAATTGCTCCAAAAGGTTTAGTTGATGCATATGAAAATACAAAAGCCGAAAGAAAGTTAAAGGAAGATGCCAAAGGTTAAAATTACACTTAGAAGGTCACTTATTGGACAAGGTTTTAAAGCAAAAGAAACTATAAAGTCTCTTGGATTAAAAAAAATCAATTCTTCAGTTGAAAGAGATGTTGACGAAAGTCTTACAGGGATGCTTAATAAAGTTGCACACCTTGTAGAAACAGAGGAAATTAAATGAGTAAAATTAAATTTCATCATTTAAAGCCAACCCCAGGTTCAACTAAATCAAAAATTCGCAAAGGAAGAGGAGAAGCTGGAAAAAGAGGAAAAACTGCTGGAAGAGGGACAAAAGGAACAGGAGCAAGAAAAACAGTACCTGCATACTTTGAAGGCGGACAAATTCCACTCTATAGAAGAATCCCAAAACTTAAGGGACTAAAAAATACTCCTAAAATGTCGTATGTGGTTGTAAATGTTTCTGATTTACAAGATAAAAACCTTAAAGGTGATATTGATCCAGAAATACTTCAGAAAAATGGATTAACAAGAAAAAAGGGATTTGTAAAAATTCTTGGTAACGGTGAAATTACAAATAGTGTCAACGTAAAAGCACACGCTGTAAGTGAATCTGCGAAGAAGAAAATTGAAGATGCTGGTGGTACTGTAGAAGTTATAGAGATTTAATATGAAGCTTTCGATTTTCAAATACATGTTTAAAATTCCTGATCTAAGAAAAAGAATTATTTTCACTTTGTTAATGTTCGGAGTTTATCGATTAGGAGCAGCAGTTCCTGTACCAGGGGTTGATTTAGAAGCTGTTCAAAGACTGACCGACTCAGGTTCTCAAGCAGGTATTTATGGACTACTAAATTTGTTTTCTGGGGGAGCATTAGAGACATTTTCAGTTTTTGCATTAGGTATTATGCCTTACATCACTTCAAGTATTATTTTGCAATTATTAACAGTTGTAATTCCAAGGTTGCAAAAGCTTCAGGAAGAGGGAGAATCAGGAAGAAAAGTAATCACACAATGGACAAGATATATTACAGTTGTTCTTGCATTGTTACAATCTACAGGTTTAACTTATATATTTTCTCGTGGAAGTTTAACTGGAGGTATATCTTTAATACCAAACTATACGCCGTCTAGGGTCGGATTAATTGTTCTAACAATGACTGCTGGAACAGCATTCATCATGTGGTTGGGAGAATTAATCTCTCAAAGAGGCATAGGAAATGGAATGTCTTTAATTATTTTTGCAAGTATCATAAGCCAATTACCAGCTAGCTTTGGTGGTGCATATCAAGTGACTGCTGGACAAGGTAGGATAGGTCAATTTAGCTTTTTAGTACTTATGTTTTTCCTCATGATTGTTGGAATAATTTATGTAGAGCAGGGTCAAAGAAGAATTCCAATTCAATTTGCTAAAAGAGTAAGAGGTAGAAAAGTTATGGGAGGTCAAAGTACATACATACCTTTAAAGGTCAACAGTGCTGGTGTCATTCCTGTTATTTTTGCAACCAGTGTACTTTTCTTTCCAGCACTTATTGCAACTTCTCTTCCCCAAGATAACTCAATTACTGCAGGAATTAGAAACTGGATTGATGTCAACCTAGCTAATTCACAAGGTACTAGCTGGTTTTATATTTTCTTTTTAGGAATGTTGATAATATTCTTTACATATTTTTATACCACTATCCAATTTGATCCAGTCAGACAATCAGACATGATAAGAAGACAGGGAGGTTTTGTTCCTGGTGTTCGTCCAGGTATATCAACAACAAATTATTTATCACACATAATTAGCAGAATTACTCTTCCTGGATCAGTTTTCCTTGCATCTGTAGCTGTTTTACCATCAATTGCGTCAGCGATTTGGGATATTCCTTTGGGCTTCAGTGGTATATCAATACTCATTACCGTAGGTGTAGCACTAGAAACAATGAAACAAATAGAGAGTCAATTAAGTATGAGAAATTACGAAGGATTTATTGATTGACAAATATCACTATTTTTCTTGGACCACCAGGTGCAGGAAAAGGAACTCAGGCTGAAAAATTATCTGAAACTTTTAAGCTTCCCCATATATCTACTGGGGTAATGTTAAGAGATCATGTTGAAAATGAAACGGAACTAGGTCTCATAGCTAAAGACATTTTAAACAAAGGTAATCTTGTATCTGATGATTTAGTCACGGCAATGTTGATTGAAAGGATAGGAAAACCTGATTGTGATAACGGAGCTATATTAGATGGATTTCCCAGGACAATCGCTCAGGCAGAAAGTCTTGAGATTGATGACTTGAAAATTAAAAACGTAATTTTATTTGAGGTTAATGAAGAAGAATTAGTTAAGCGTATGTTGGATCGTGGAAGAGAAGATGATACTGAAGAATCCATAAAAGTACGATTTGAAGTTTATAAAAAAGAGACTGCTCCATTGGTTGACTATTACAGCAACAAGGGAGTTCTAAATTCTGTAAATGCATTTGGTGAGATTGATGACATATTCAATGAAATTTCAAAGTATATGAAATTATGATTACTTTCAAATCAAATGAAGATTTTATGAATATGAAAAAAGCGGGAAAAATAGTTGCCACCATTCATGCAGAATTACAAAATATTTCTTTACCCGGAACAAAAATAGAAACATTAGACAAAAAGGCAGAAGAGATAATTAAAAAATCAAATGCAGTCTCAAATTTCCTAAATTACAGAGGATTTCCTTCATACATTTGTGCATCACCCAATGATGTTATTGTTCATGGAATTCCAAAAAATTTTGTTATAGAAGAGGGTGATATATTATCAATTGATGTTGGTTGTACTGTAAATGGGTTTCATGCAGACGCAGCTCTCACTTATGGAATAGGACAAATTTCTAGTGAAGATCAGAAGTTAATCGATGTTACAAAAAAAGCCCTTTACGAGGCAATAAAACTTGTAAAGGATGGTCAAAAGCTAGGGACTATTGGTAATAAAATTGAAAAAATTGGTAAGAAAAATTCTTACGGAGTTGTCAGAGAATATGTTGGTCATGGGATTGGACTAGAAATGCATGAAGATCCACAAGTACCAAATTACGGTATCAAAAATAAAGGATTTAAGTTAAAAAAAGGTATGGCAATCTGCATTGAACCAATGTTCAATTTAGGTACCGGAGATACAAAAGTTGATGCAGATGGATGGACTGTAAGGACTGCTGATGGAAAAAAATCCGCTCACTGGGAACACGTAATAGGAATAATGGAGGATGAAGTATGTATTTTTTCAGAATTGTAATTTTTCAAAATTTGTTGGTAATAGTTCATAATCAGACTAATCTAGTTAATCGGTCTTAAAATCAGGTAATTTTGGTAGAAAAAGAAAAGAACATAATTAAAGTACAGGGGACTGTAACTGAAACTCTTCCAAACGCCTCATTTAAGGTCAAGCTTGAGAGTGGAGCAGAAATCTTAGCACATGTATCAGGAAAAATGAGAATGAAGTATATTCGAATTCTACCTGGTGATGTAGTAGAGATGGAAGTATCACCATATGATCCTACAAGAGGTAGGATTACTTGGAGACATAAATGAAAGTAAAAGCGAGTATAAAAAAAAGAGGTCCTAACGATCAAATAGTTCGTCGTAAAGGCAAGCTATATGTTATCAATAAAAGGAACCCAAGACATAAGCAAAGGCAAGGTTAAGTTTGGCTAGAATTTCAGGTATTGATATACCAAGAGAAAAAAGAGTTATAGCTTCACTCAGATACATACACGGTATTGGCACAAAACGAGCAGAAGACATTTGTAGTGATCTCGAAATAAATCCTGACACAAGAGTAAACAATCTTACAAATGATGAGATTGCAAAGATAAGAAAATATATAGAATCAAATTTTAGAGTTGAAGGTGATTTGAGAAGAGATGTTTCACAAAACATAAGAAGAAAAACTGAAATTGGAACTTACCAAGGTATTAGACATAGAACGGGATTACCTGTAAGAGGTCAAAGAACTCACACTAATGCAAGAACAAGAAAAGGTCCAAGATTTGCTATTGCAGGTAAGAAGAAAGTTATGAAATAGTGGCTGAACAAAAATCAAAGAAAAAAAATAAAAAAAATATTCCTTCAGGCGTAGCGCATATAAAAGCAAGTTTTAACAACACTATAATAAATATTTCTGATACAAACGGTGAAACAGTTGTATGGACATCTGGTGGTTCTGTTGGATTTAAGGGTTCTAGAAAATCAACTCCATATGCTGCCCAAGTTGCAGCAGAAGAGGCTGTTAGACGAGCAACAGAATTTGGTATACACAAATTAGATATAATCATTAGTGGTACAGGTGCAGGTAGAGAAACAGCAGTAAGAACTCTTCAAAATATGGGAATGGACGTAGGAACTATCAAAGACATAACACCAACCCCACACAATGGATGTCGTCCTAAAAAGAGGAGAAGAAACTAATGGCTAGATATACAGGTCCTAGAGTAAGAGTTTCTAGAAGAATTGGATTTAATGTTTTTGAGAATAGAAAAGGTGACAAAGCACTTCAAGATAGACCATACCCACCAGGTGAAAATGGTAAGAAACGTATGCGTGAAACAGATTACGGAACTCAGTTAAAGGAAAAACAAAAAGTCAGATACATGTACGGTGTAATGGAAAAACAGTTCAGAAATTATTATAAAGAAGCTACTCGAATGCCAGGAATTACCGGTGAAAACTTGTTGGTACTTTTAGAATCTAGAATCGATAATGTTATCTATAGAGCTGGATTTGCGTCTACTAGACCGCAAGCTAGACAGCTAGTTTCTCATAGGCATTTTAAATTGAATGGGAACCTTGTAGATATTCCATCTATACAGGTCAAGCCAGGAGATAAAATTGAGCTAAAAGATCAAAGCAATGATTTAATAATTGTTCAACATACCATTGATACTGGACAAGACAGAGAACCTGCATCATGGCTAAAAGTTGATGAAAAGAAGAAAAATATTGAAGTTTTAAACCAACCTACAAGAAATGACGCAAGTCAACAAATTGAAGAACAATTAATAGTAGAACTTTATTCGAAATAGAATATAGGAGAGGAGCAAAAAGTGTTAATTTTACAAAGACCTGAAATATCACAAGAGGATCTTGGAAAGTCAAGAGCAAATTTTGTTATTGAACCACTCGAACCAGGTTTTGGTTTAACCCTAGGTAATACAATGAGAAGGGCTTTATTATCAAGAGTCCCAGGTGTTGCTGTAACTGGAGTAAAAATTGATGGAGTGAACCATGAATTTACTTCTGTTCCAGGTGTTGTTGAAGATGTCCTTGATATCTTACTGAACCTAAAAAGATTAGTCTTGAAGGTAGACGATCAAGAAAGCCATACATTGACAGTAAAAGCTAAAGGCCCAGGAGAGGTGAAAGCTGCACAAATTCAATGTCCAGCTGGTGTTGAAGTTGTGAACACAGATCTAAAAATTTGTACCCTTTCAAACGATTCAACATTAGATATGGAAGTTTCTATAGCTCATGGAGTTGGGTATCGCTTAGCTGATAAAAATAAAACAAGTGATTCAAGTTTTATTCCAATAGATTCTATATTTTCACCAGTTGTAAAAGTAAGCTACGCTGTATCACCAACCCAAGTTGGTCAAGTTACCAACTACGATAAATTGAGCTTGGATGTTGAAACTGATGGCTCAATTGAACCTAGTGAAGCAATTTCTTCCGTCGGTAAAACTTTAGGTGAATTGTGGAAACTGTTTGCAGATATTGATGAAGGAGTTGGACTTGAATTAGGTGAACTTACCATTTCAGAGGGTAGCTCACCAGACTTGTCATTATCAGTAGATGCATTAGATTTGTCTGAGAGACCTAGAAATTGTTTGGGTAGGGAAAATATAACAACAGTTGGTCAAATTTTAGAATACACAGAAGATGACTTGTTAAACCTTACAAACTTTGGACAAAAAAGTTTGGATGAACTTGTAGCAAAATTAGATGAACTTGGTCTCAGCTTGCCTACAAGCTCTGACTTGAATTCGGACGATAACTCAGATGCCTAAACCTAGAAGAGGCAAGTTGCTTGGGGGGTCATCCTCTCATGAAGATCAAATCATTGGCAATTTGATTGCATCGTTAATTGAATTTGAGAAAATAGAGACGACTCTTACAAAAGCCAAAGTTACAAAGCCTTATGCTGATAAGGTAATTACAAAAGCTAAAAAGGGCTCACTTCATGATAGAAGACAAGTTCTAAAATTTATCCAAAATAAAGCAGTTGTAGCAAAGCTCTTCGATGAGATAGGTCCAAAATATCAAGATAGAGATGGTGGGTATACCAGAATAACTAGAACAAGTTATAGAAAAGGTGATGGGGCTGAACTCGCAGTACTTGAGTTAGTCTAACTTGAATACCTTCAAAGACGTTTGGAAACAATTCAAACTATTTATCAGATTTGATTCTGAAACAATTTTAAAAATAAGCCAAGACAGATATGAGACTGGTAATGCATTTCTAGTTGTCACAATTAGCCTTCTTGCTCTTTATGCTCCAATTTTCTTAAATTCAAATTTAAGCAATATTTTTGATTTAATATTTTTTGGAGTTCTTGATGGAACATTTTCTTGGGTATTCTCAAGTCTTGTAATGTGGTTTGCCCTTGGAAGAATATTTAAAGAAAACATAGATTTGAACGCAGTCGTAACAATTACAGGATACTCTCACGGCCTAATTGGTTTTGTCGCACTTTGGTATGTTATTCAAAGTTCATTAATGAATTTTGGAGAAAGAATTAATCAAGTATTTATTCTTTTGATAATATTTTGGATTTATATGACTGTTTCAAAATCGCTTGAATCGGGATTTTTTATTGAAAAAAGAAATACGCGAGTTGCATCAGCAATATTTATTTTTATACTTTTTTGGACATCCGATCCATTAAAAATCATAATTTAAATTGCCTACCTATAAAATAGACATTTCCTACAATGGAACCAATTTTCATGGTTTTCAACAACAGCCAAAAAATAGAACTATACAGGGTGAAATATTAGAAGTTCTTGACAGACTTATTGATAATTATGAGCTTAATTATTCTGGAAGAACAGATTCTGGTGTTCATGCAAAGTCACAAATAATATCTGTTCGTTCGCAACATGAACTAAATAGTAAATTTGTACACTCGTTTAATTCCTTAATAACAAATGAGATAAGAATGAATAAATTGAGTAAAGTAAAAGACGAATTTAATCCGAGATTTGATGCAAAATTAAGGGTTTATAAGTATTTTATTCTTAATAATTCTAAGGAATTACCTTTTTCAAAAGATTATGTCTATTACATTGAAAAAAACTTTGAACTTGAACAACTTAATAATATTTCAAAAATTTTTTTGGGTGAAAAAAATTTTCAAAATTTCTCTAAATTAAGAACTAATCAGAAACCATTGAGAAAAATTTCATTAAGCAAGTGGTCAGTTCAGAATTCAAAATTTATATACACAATCGAGGGAAACTCGTTCCTTCATAATATGGTTAGATCTATTGTTGGGTGCCAGCTTGCAGTTATCGATGGAAAAATTTCAATCAAAGAGCTCAAAAAGTCATTAATGAATCCAAATGATACCAGGCACAGATTTATGGTTCCAAGTAGTGGGCTGCATTTATGGAAAATCAAATACTAGTTTCCATAAATATGAATACAATTTATACTTAAGTTTCGTTACGATTCTTTAAGGTTTTATGAGTACAAAAACGACATTTGATGGTGTTGAGTCATCTGAAAGAAATTGGCATTTAGTTGATGCAAGTGGACTACCTGTAGGTAGATTAGCTAGTGAGATAGCCCAAATATTAAGAGGAAAGCATAAACCACAATTTGCTCCTCACTTAGATGTAGGAGACTATGTTGTAGTAATCAATGCATCAAAAATTCAGGCTACTTCAAAAAAACCTGAGCAAAAAATGTATTACGATCATTCTGGTTATCCTGGTGGTTTAAAAGAAGAATCATTTAATTCGTTGAAAAAAAGAAAACCAGAAAAAATAATAGAACGCGCAGTGTGGGGAATGCTTCCAAAAAATAGACTAGGAAGATCAATTTTAAAGAAATTATATGTTTATAGAAATGAAACTCATCCACATGGTGCTCAAAATCCATCTGAACTAAGTTTTGATATAAAGAAAGTAGTTGAATAATGAGTAAAACAATTTTAGGAACTGGAAGAAGAAAGACATCTGTAGCAAGAGTTATGTTAAGTGAAGGTGAGGGAAATTTTGAATTCAATGGTAAAACAATCGAAGACTATTTTCCAAGCCCATCAATGAGGATGACAATCAACAAACCATTTAACGTAGTGGGGATGGAAAAAAAGTTTAATTTAAAAGTTAATGTGAATGGAAGTGGTTTATCTGCCCAAGCTGATGCTGTAGCTTTAGGTATTTCCAGAGCATTAATTCAATTTGATCCAGAACTTAGACCAAAACTAAAAAAAGCAGGTCTTCTCACTAGAGATGCTCGTAAAGTTGAAAGAAAAAAATACGGACTAAAGAAAGCCCGTAGAGCAGAGCAATTTACTAAAAGATAATAATTCATTGAAGAAGTATTTTGGTACTGATGGTATTAGGGGGATACCTAACGATACTTTAAGTCAAGATCTTATATCCAAAATATCCGCATCTGTTGAACAGCATATAAATCCTAAAAATATTGGTGTTATTTCAGATACACGTTCATCCTCAGATGAAATTCTGAAATGGATTTCCATAGGATTTTCAAGTAAAGTAAACATTTATAATCATGGAGTTTTACCTTCTGGCTCAATGCCTATAATTTTGAAAAAATTTAATTACGATCTTGGAATTATAATTTCTGCTTCACATAATCCTGCTGAATATAACGGCATAAAGTTAATTCAAGAAAACGGATCAAAATTAGATGATGATGTTGAAATATCAATTGAAAAAAATATTGATAGCTTAGAACTACCAAATCAACATGCTGAAATAATTAATTTAAGTGATGGACATCTTGAATATCTGAATTTTCTTGATGAGGTTACAGATATTGATTTTAGTCATTTTCAAATACTCATCGATGCAGCAAACGGATCAGCTTCAACTGTCATAAAAGAGTTGTTTGATAAAAAAAATGCAAATTACAGAATAATTAACAATCAACCGGATGGCCTAAATATTAATAAAGACTGTGGAGCAACAGTCCCTGAAAATCTACAAAAAAATATTAAAAAGGGTGAAATTGGTGCATCTTTTGACGGTGATGCCGATAGATTGATAATGGTTGATGAAAACGGAGATATTGTAAATGGAGATCTGATACTAACAATTCTTTCAAAATATTTATCAGAAGTAAATCAGCTTACTAATAACATTGTTGTTAGTACGGTAATGTCAAATTATGGCTTTAAACAAGCCATAGAAAAATTTAATTTTGATCTTATTGAAACTCCAGTTGGTGATAAATATGTTGCAGAGGCAATGAAAAAATATAACGCTGCTTTAGGGGGAGAACAGTCTGGTCATATCATTATTTCTGACCTATTACCAGTTGGTGACGGTCTAGTTACATTAATCTATGTTTTGAAAGCTATGCAATACTTTGGTGTAGCTTTGAGTGATTTTAAGAAAGAGAATCTTTATGAATACCCACAACAACTGACAAACTTAGAATTAAAAAATAAATTAAATGACGAAGAATTAGAATACATAAATCAGATAGCTTTGGACATGTCAATAAAAAAAGATTTAGACGGAAGATATTTAATACGTAATTCAGGGACAGAGCCATTATTGCGTGTACTTGTAGAGGCTAAAAGTAATGAAGCTATGGAAGATTTTTCAGATGAGCTTATTACAAAAATTAATAAATACCTAAATTAACCATACTTATCGATATACTCTTTATAACGAGCAATATAGCGCCTGGCCTTTTACGAGGTGACGAGGAAGTATGTTATCGAAAAATTCGGCGGATGCATACTCGGCTCTGCAGTCGATATAAATTGTTTAAAAACAGAGAGAAATTTCTGAACAGAGACAATTTAAAGCAGTCTTTATTTTAACCTGCTCGTTGGAATGGAGATATAATGTGTGGAATTGTAGGGTATTCAGGCCCTAAAGAACCTTTACCAATCTTAATCAATGGTCTCTCTCGTTTGGAATATCGAGGATATGATTCAGCAGGAATAGCAATTTCTGATGGAAGCAAAATAACGATTGAAAAAAAAGAGGGTAAACTCGATGTCTTAAAAGAACATTTAGAAGATAAGCAAATTTTAGGAAATATAGGGATTGGTCATACAAGATGGGCAACTCATGGAGTACCGAATGATGTGAATGCACACCCACATTCAGACAACAATGATGAATTTGCAATCATTCACAATGGCATTATTGAGAATTATGCAGAAATCAAGAAAGATCTTACAAACGATGGATTTAAATTTAATTCAGACACTGACACGGAAGTCGTAGCTGTAGAGTTAAGCAGAAAATGGAATGGAAATCTTTTAAAAACAGTGGTGAATGTAGCAAAAACACTTGAGGGAACATATGCCCTTGTTGTGACTACAACAAAAGAAGAGGGCACTATTGTTGCAGGAAGATTAATGAGTCCTCTAGTCCTTGGAGTTGGTGATAATGAGGTTTTTCTAGCATCTGATTCAGCAGCAATCTTAGAACATACAAAGAAAATGATATTTCTTGAAAATGGTGATTTTGTAGAAATTAAAAATGGTAAATATAAGTTGTTCGATTCTGAATTAAATGAAATCCAGAGAGAAATTCAAGAAATCGATTGGGAGGTATCTGAAGCAGAGAAGTCAGGGTATGACCATTTTATGTATAAAGAAATCCTTGAACAATCTGAGGTAATAGAAAGAACTTTATCTGGAAGGCTTGAAGCATCTTCAGATGAAATCCCAATTAAGTTAGACGAGGCTTCAAAATTTGAAAAAATTTGGATTGTTGCATGCGGAACAGCCTATCATGCTGGTTTGTTTGGGAAAGATCTATTTGAGAAAGTTCTTGGAGTTCCGGTAAGTGTTGAGCTTGCTTCAGAGTTCAGATATAGAGAACCAATCGTGGGAAAAAACGATTTAGGTATTGTAATTTCCCAGTCCGGAGAAACCATGGACACTATTGCTGCTACAGAATTATTAAAGGAAAATGGTTCACATGTTCTTGCTTTAGTAAATGTGGTTGGTAGTTCATTAGCAAGAATGGCTGATAGTGTATTTTATCTACATGTAGGGCCAGAGATAGGGGTAGCTTCTACCAAAGCTTATTTAGGCATGCTTGTTTCTCAGCTTGTCATAGCAAAACACTGGGACGCTGAAAATAAGTTAGATGTCTCATTTGATGAAATTGCAGAACTCCCAAAGCTAATAGACCACACTATGGCTTGTGAAGGGCAAATAAAAGAAATATCTGAAAAAATCTATAAAAAGAATGATATCTATTTTATTGGTCGAGGATTGGATTATGCTTTGGCAGCTGAAGGTGCCTTAAAATTAAAGGAAATTTCCTATCTGCATGCTGAGGCATTAGCAGCAGGAGAGCTTAAACACGGTACGCTAGCTTTAATAGAAAAAGGAACCCCTGTAATAGTTACTGCCAGTCAAAATCATCTACTTGATAAGACGACCAGTAATGTACAAGAGGTTATTGCCAGGGGAGCATATGTAATTGCTATTGGAGATAGTGAGTCAGAAAAGCTTGAAAATATATCAAATGATTATGTCACACTACCAGATAGTAATGAAATACTAACTACTGTGATCTCGATTATACCTCTACAATTTATTGCCTATCACGTAGCTAACAAGAATGGCCAATCGATTGATCAACCAAGAAACCTTGCAAAGTCAGTTACTGTAGAATAAATAATATGGATAGAGGTTACGTATATGTAAATAAGACAAATTATTTACACAATATAGAAGTATTAAAACAACTATCAGACAAAGAACTTTGCTTGGTTGTCAAAGCCAATGGTTATGGTCACGGCATTGAATGGACTGTTAAAACAGCTATGGAAGCTGGAATCAAATGGTTTGCAGTAGCAGCTATTAGTGAAGCAAAAAAAGTTCGAGCACAATCTGATGAACTAAGGGTATTGTTGCTTACCGAGCCATCACTTGGTGAGATAGACAATATAGAAAAATATAATATCGACTTAACAGTTTATAATGATTTTTTTATTGATGGTCTAGCAAAATCCGGTAAAGCATTCAATACCCATATAAAAATAGATACTGGTATGCACAGAGTTGGTTGTGAACCAGAAGATTTTAAAAACCTTTATGAAAAAATAACAAGCTCTAAAACCATAAATCTTGCTGGTATATGCACCCATTTTCCATTAGCTGACGAAGAGATAGAGCCTACAGAAGAATCCATCGAATTGTTCAAACAAACAATCAAGGATGTAGATACAGATAATTTACTATTACATGCTGATAATTCTGGATCGTCATTTTATAATTTTGATCCTACGTTTAACCTGTCAAGAGTTGGTCTCGCAGTATATGGGTGCAATATAACACCCGCAGAAGTTGTTCAAGATCTGAAACCTACGATGGCAATAAAAACAAGAATATCAAATATTCACCATAGAAAAAAGGGTGAAGCCGTTTCTTATGGAAAAGCACTAACTTTAGAAAGAGATACAACTGTTGGTGTATCACCTGTTGGATATGGCGATGGATATCCATGGAGTACATTTCCTGATGGAAAAGTCATAGTTAACAATACATATTGCAATTTGATAGGAAGAGTAACTATGGATCAAATTTTATATGACATCACAGATGTGGAGGCAAATATTAATGATGAAGTTGTTCTTTTGGGAAATTCTGAGAACAATGAACTTAAAATTACAGTTTTCGATATTGCAAAATGGAATAAGACTATTGAATGGGAGATCCTTACAAATATAAATGAACGACTTGAAAGGGTTGAAATTGAATGAGATCGAGATTAAAGAATCAGATTTAGATGAATTCGCAAAAGATTTCGTAACAAAATTATCAATTCCTTCAGTAATTGGATTCAACGGAAGTTTGGGAGCTGGTAAAACTTCAATAATTAAAAAGATAATTTATCACCTTGGTATCGAAGATAATGTAACTTCTCCAACATTTAATATTGTAAAAAATTATCTCAAAGAAGATTTAAGTATTTACCATGTTGATCTCTATAGACTTTCATCATTCCAAGAATTTATTGACCTAGATCTTCCTTTGTTTGAAGAAAATACTTTATTTTTTGTTGAATGGTCAAACCAACTTCCTAATACAAACCTAAGCAATTGGACAATTATTGATATTGATATAATTGATAATTCAACAAGAAAGATAAGGTTTTAAATTGTATAAATTAGCAATTTCTACATCAGGTGAATATGTTTCTGCTGCAATTTTTGAGGAAAAATTACTTGCTAGTTTTGTTTCAAAAACTAATAAAGGCTCAACTGGAATATTGCTAAATCAAATAAATGAATTATTTGATAAAACAAAGGCAAGTAGAAATGATCTTAATGCACTTTATCTCGATGTTGGACCGGGATATTACACTGGACTTAGAATCGGTCTATCAGTTTCCCAAGGACTTGGTGCAGTTTTAGGCATACCTATAATTCCAGTAAATGGTCTCGACGCTCTTGCGTTTGCAGCACATACAAGTCACAGAAAAATATGTTCGTTAATCGATATCAAACGAAATGAGTTTGCTTATTGCGAATATATGCCTGTTCCTGGTGGAGTAACACGAAAGTCAGATCCTCAAGTAATTTCAGTTGAAAACTTAGAAATTAAACTTTCTGATGATGCCGATAAAAAATTATTAGTAGGTAATTGGGATCTTATAGAAAATAAAAAAATTCTTACTGATAGTAATACTAAATTAGCTGAGCCAAGATTTGTGACAGCTGAAAATATTTATAACGTTGGTGAAAAAATAAAAGACTATCCCAACTTCAATGAAATAAATCTTGAATATATGAGAGAACCTGACGTGACATTATCAAAAGATACTTTGAGTGGGAATGTGAAGTTTTATGATTAAAAGTTTAAAATCTTGTTCTTCTGAGACAGCACTTAAGTTGTCTAACTTAGAGCAGAATTTATTTTCTATGTCATGGGATGCCAGTATTATTGAGCAAAAAATTAATAATAAAAGTTTTAAATATTGGATTTACCAAAATGAAGATGAAATTATAGGTTATTTGGGTATCCAATTTATACATCACGATATTGAGATTCTAGGAATTGGTGTATTGGAAGAATACAGAAAAAAAGGTGTAGCAACCGAACTTATGGACGAATTAATAAGTTATTTTGAAGTTTCAAAATATGAAAAAATTATCTTGGAAGTTCGTGAATCTAATAAATCTGCTCAGAGTTTGTATAAAAAATACAACTTTAAACATTTTGGTAAAAGAAAAAAATATTATGTCACTGAAGATGCAGATATTTTTATAAAGGAAAAAGCATATGCAGAGTGAAAAAATCATTTTAGGTTTTGAAACAAGTTGTGATGAGACAGCGATAGCTTTAATGAAAGGTGACAACCTCTTAATTAACAAAATTTCATCACAAGTTGAAATTCATGAGAAATTTGGTGGAGTAGTACCTGAAGTAGCATCCAGAGCACACGCTGAAATGATAAGAAATCTTTTTCATTCCTCTATCAATGAATGTGGTATAGATTTAAGTGAAATTGATATTGTTGCCAGTACTGATGGTCCTGGTCTGGCAGGTAGTCTTGTTGTAGGCTACAATTTTGCAAAATCTGTGGCATGGGCTCTTGAAAAGCCATTTTATGCAGTAGATCATATGGTCGGACATTTAAGCGCACCTCTTATTGAGCATCCAAATATGGAGCCTCCATTTTTATCATTACTTGTCTCTGGAGGACATACACAAATTGTTTTAGTTGAAGAATGGGGTAAATATAATCTCTTAGGTTCAACCATTGATGATGCTGCAGGTGAAGCTTTTGACAAATTATCAAGATTTTGTGGATTTGGTTTTCCTGGGGGTCCAGCAATACAAAAAATATCAGAGGGTGGTGATCCAAAAAAAGTAGATCTTCCTCGACCTAAAACCTCAAACAAATTTGACTATTCTTTTTCTGGATTGAAGACAGCAGCAGTTTATTTTCTACAGAAACTTTCAGAAGAGGATCAACTATTAAAAAAGGATTTTGCTGCCTCATACCAAGAGGCAATAGTCGATTCCTTAATGGAAATTTTTGTCAATGCGATTAAAGAAACCGGTGTTAACAATATATCAGGTGGAGGTGGAGTCATGGCAAATTCTAGGTTACGTGAAAAAATTGTATTTTTTTCCGAAAATAATAATAAAAACCTTTATTTACCATCACCAAGATTATCAACTGATAATGCAGCAATGATTTGCGTTGCTGCAAAAAATGAGCTTATTACAAATAAAATGAATATTGACGATATAAGGTTATCTTCAATAATTTCCTAACAATTTAAGAAAATAAATACCTTTATAAACATAACTATATTAAATTCAAAACGTAGAAAATTTTAGAAAGGAATTAAACATGAATCTTCAACCACTGGGAGATAGAGTTGTTGTAAAGCCACTGTCTGAAGAAGATATGAAAACTCCATCGGGAATTTATATACCTGATACGGCGAAGGAGAAACCCCAAGAAGGAGAGGTTGTTGCTGTAGGACCTGGAGAAACTAATGACAATGGAGAAAAAATTAAACCTGACGTTAAAAAGGGTGACAAAGTTGTTTATTCAAAATATGGTGGAACAGAAATTAAAGTTGACGGCGAAGAGTATTTGATTTTATCAAGTAGAGATATACTCGCAGTAGTCGGAAAATAATAGGAGGAAATAATGGCAAAGAAAACTCTAGTATTTAACGAAAAAGCAAGGAAAGGTCTTGAAGATGGTGTTAATAAATTAGCAGATGTTGTCAAAGTAACACTTGGACCTAAAGGTAGAAATGTAGTTTTAGAAAAAAAATGGGGAGCACCAACAATTACAAATGATGGTGTCACCATTGCAAAAGAAGTTGATCTAGAAGACCCCTACGAAAACATGGGTGCTCAACTAGCAAAAGAGGTAGCATCAAAAACAAATGATGTCGCTGGTGATGGTACAACCACTGCAACTGTTTTAGCTCAGTCAATGGTTAATGAGGGGATGAAAACTGTTTCTGCGGGTGTTAATCCGATGGAAGTAAAAAGAGGAATGCTTGAAGCTGCACAAGCTGTAACAGAGTTTATAGCTGGTTTCTCAAAATCTATAGGTGGTAAAGATGAAATTGCTCAGGTTGCATCAATCTCTGCTGCAGACTCTGAAATTGGAGAAACAATTGCTGAAGCAATGGAGAAAGTTGGTAAAGACGGTGTCATCACGGTTGAAGAAGGCCAAACTTTTGGAATGGAACTTGAATTTACTGACGGTATGCAATTTGATAAGGGATTTATATCACCTTATTTTGTGACTGATCCTGATAGACAAGAAGCGATTTTAGAAGATCCATATATTCTTATTGTTAATTCAAAAATCACTGCTGTAAATGATTTATTACCTGTTCTTGAAAAAGTAATGAATTCAGGAAAACCATTGATCATTCTTGCAGAAGATGTTGAAGGGGAAGCATTAGCGACACTTGTTGTAAATAAAATAAGAGGTACTTTTACATCCGTAGCTGTAAAAGCTCCAGGATTTGGTGAAAGAAGAAAAGCTATGCTCCAAGATATAGCAATCCTTACAGGAGGAGAAGTAATTTCTGAAGAGTTAGGGTTGAAAACTGAAAACACAACTGTTGATATGTTAGGTCAAGCTGAAAAAGTAATTGTCAAAAAAGACAATACCACAATTGTTAATGGCAAAGGCAAAAAAGCTGATGTTGAAGGAAGAGTAAAACAAATTCAATCCGAGATTGACGAGTCAGATTCTGACTGGGATAAAGAAAAACTTCAAGAAAGATTAGCAAAACTCTCAGGTGGAGTTGCCCAAGTAAAAGTTGGTGCAGCTACAGAAGTCGAATTAAAAGAAAAGAAAATGAGAATTGAAGATGCCCTAGCAGCAACAAGAGCCGCTGTTGAAGAGGGAATCGTTGCTGGTGGTGGTGTTACTCTAATCAGAGCCCAAGATACTGTAGATAAAATTTCTGGAGGATCCGAGGGTGAAGTAATCGGTAGAAACATCGTCAAAAAAGCATTAGAAGCACCATTAAGACAAATTGCAGAAAATGCTGGTTTTGAAGGTGGAGTAATGGTTGAAAAAGTTAAAGCAGAAAAAGGAAATGTAGGATTAAATGCCTCTAATGGTGAGATGGTAGACCTTGTTAAAGATGGAGTTATTGATCCAGCAAAAGTTACGAGATCAACTGTTGAAAATGCTTCATCTATTGCTTCTCTCGTTTTAACAACTGAAGCCTTGATAGCTGAAGAACCAGAGCCAGAAGCTCCAATGCCTCCTGGAGGAATGGGTGGCATGGAAGGTATGATGTAAAACATACATTTTTTAAAAAAAAGAGTGGACAATGTCCACTCTTTTTTTTTATCATTAGTTGTCATGAATGGAATAAGAGGAGCAATTGCTACTGTAGAAAACACAGAAAACGATATATTAAAATCTACAAAAGAATTATTTAATACGATTGTAGAAAATAACAACCTTGATATTTCAAAAATAGTTTCTGTAATTTTTACTGTTACTAATGATCTTGATGCCGCTTTCCCAGCAAAGGCTCTCAGAGAACTTGGTCACCATCAATTATCTGCAATTGATACAAAGGCACCAAACGTAGTTAATGACCTTGAAGGTTGTATAAGAGTTTTAGTAACTTACAAGGATGAAATTGAAGTAACTCATACCTATTTAGGTGAAGCTAAGAATTTAAGACCAGATAGATAAAAACTATTTGCAAATCTGTAATACATGGTATTATTACCACAATGAAAATTAACACATACTTTTACTTTAGAGCGCACATATAAGCTGCCCTAAAGTAACGTTGTGTCAAATCGGGCAAAAGCCCGATTTTTTTTTAGGAGGAACAAATTGATCGTAGTAATGAAGCAAGCTGCTTCTGAGGAAGACATTGAAAAGGTAAAGGCAAAGGCAATTGAACAAGGTCATGAGCCAAAAGTTCTTTATGGAGTTGAAAGGACTGTAGTTGCTGTCCATGGAAAGGTAATTGAAGATAATCGTGGAGTTATGCGATTGTTAGATAACGTTCATCAGGTTATTCCAATCGGAAGATCTTACAAGCTTGCAAGTAAAACCTATAAAGAGTCAAACACAGAAGTAAAAATCAAAGATTTAGTTGTGGGAGGTAAAGAACTTGCATTTATAGCTGGGCCAGATAGCGCAGAATATCAAGAACAAACGTTAGAAACAGCTGAAGCTGTTGTTCAAGCTGGAGGAAATGGATTAAGAGGCGGTGCGTTCAAACCAAGAACCTCTCCATACAGTTTTCAAGGTCTTGGTGAAGAAGGTCTAGTGTTGCTTAAAGAAGCTGCAGATTTACATAATTTACCATTATTCAGTGAAATTATGGATGTTCAGCATCTTGAAATGATGGAAAAATATGTTGATGTACTTCAAATCGGAGCAAGAAATATGCAAAACTTTAAACTCTTGGAAGCTGTTGGAGAATCAAAACTTCCAGTTTTATTAAAAAGAGGAATGAGCGCAACCCTTGAAGAGCTACTTTTAGCTTCCGAATATATCCTTATGAGAGGTAATGAAGATGTTATTTTATGTGAGAGAGGTATCAGAACCTTTGAGACAGCCACAAGAAATACTTTTGATATAAATGCTATTCCTTATTTGAAAATGAATACACATTTACCAGTTATTGCTGATCCAAGCCATGGGACTGGGGCAAATAATTTAGTTGCTCCAATTGCTTTAGCAGCTATTGCTGCAGGAGCAGACGGTCTTCTTATCGAGATACATCCAAGGCCAGATGAAGCATTATGTGATGGGCCACAAGCTTTAACTCCACCAGAACTTACTGACTTAGGGAAAAAAGTAAGTTCAATGGCTGAAGTAGTTGGTAGGTCATTAAAAATATGATTAACAAAGTAAAAATAATTGGCCTTGGATTGATGGGTGCGAATCTTGGAATCAATTTAAAAAGTAAAGGTATAGATGTTTTTGGTCAGGACGTTGATAAGGAAGCTGAAAATAGGGCTGAAAAATTTGGTATTGATACAAAATCTAAAGAGGAAAGTTATGATGTGACAGTTCTATCTATGCCGATAAATAATATAGTGTCATTTCTATCAGAGGGTAATGAAATTGATGATTCCAAATTATTAATTGATATTGGTGGTACTAAAGAATCAATTTGCAATCTTATGGATAGCTCCAAGATACCTTCTATAGGTGGCCATCCTTTGTGTGGTTTAGCTGATAATAGAATCTGGGAACCTACACCTGAAATGTACGATGATGCAACATTTTTACTCTGTGAAACAGAATCTATGAATGACAATTCAAAAAAAATTGCCAGAGATTTAGTGAACATATTGAACTGCAAAGAAGTGTGGATAGATCGAAAAAAACATGATGAAATATTATCTATTACCAGTCATTTGCCACATTTAATAAGCTCAGCATTGGTCGGGATAGCTAAAAAAGATTATGAAATAGATGAAATTATGGGTTTAGCAGCTGGTGGATTCGATGGAGCAACAAGGCTAACAAGAACAAATCCAGAAATGATAATAGACATGTACAACACAAACTCTGAAAATATAAATAAATTTCTTATTTCACTAATTGATGAAATATCCTCATTAATGTCACTTCAGGAGAAAAATCAGTTAATAGAATACCTTACCTCGTCAGTTGAGTGGAGAAGAGCTTTATCAGAAAAGTTTGGAGAGAGACCATTAAGTTGAAATTAATTAATCGAGGGTTATCCGGAACAGTTCAAGTGATTGGAGATAAATCTATATCCCATAGAGCAATTTTGTTTTCTGCTTTAGCTGAGGGCACATCTGTAATTAAGAATTTATTAATTAGCGAAGATACAAAAGCCTCTTTAGAAATCGTTGAACAAATGGGGGCTGATGTAAAAATCCAGGATAAAGTTTCAATAACTGGTCAGGGAATAAATGGATTAAAAAAACCAAAAAATGAGCTTAATGCCAAGAATTCTGGAACAACTGCTAGATTGCTCATAGGATTATTATCTAAACAAAAATTTTCGTCAACATTAATTGGCAGCACTCAATTAAATAAAAGACCAATGAATAGAATTGCTAATTTGCTGGTTGATCATGGAGCTGATATGAAAATAAAAAATAATTTTTTACCAATAAATTTTAACCCAAAAGAATACTCATTCAGTTATCAAAATACCAAAGTACCAAGTGCCCAAGTCAAAAGCGCATTAATTCTTGCTTCTCTATATCATAATGAACCAACCCTTATTGAAGAAACCGTTCCTACTAGAGACCATACTGAGAGAATGCTTGTAGCTATGGGTGTGGATATATTGAGGCTTGGAAATACATTAACTATTCCACCAACAACTAAGTTAGAACCATTGACCATTACTATTCCTGGTGATATATCATCAGGTGCTTTTTTAATTGCTCTCGGTTTATTAAGAGGTAAAGAAATAATTCTTTCCAACATGCTAATTAATGAAAGAAGACTGGGATTTATAAAAGTCTTAAAAAGAATGGAAGCAAAAATTGAGATGTTAAATATTAGAGAAGAAAACAATGAAGTAATAGGTGATATAAAAATAAATAAGTCAATACTTAATGGAACAACAGTTAGTAAAGACGAAATTCCGGATTTAATAGACGAAATTCCAATTTTTACTTTACTTGCCTCACAAGCCAAAGGATTGACAAAAGTAGTTGGCGCGGAAGAGCTAAAAGTTAAAGAATCAAATAGATTAGATGCGATGAAAAATTTTATTCTTAATTTAGGTGGTGAAATTAAGTTGCTTGATGATGGGTTTGAGATTCAAGGTATCCAAAAATTAAAAAAAGGAAAAATTGAAACACTTGATGATCATAGAATCGCTATGACGGCGATAGTTGCAAACATAGGACTAAATAAAAAAATAATTCCAGATAATTTTGAGTGTATAAATGATTCTTATCCTTCTTTTTTTGAAGATATAAAGCTATTAGGAGGTGAAATAAATGAGTAATTATGGAATTATTGGATGGCCACTTGAAAAAACTTATTCTCCAATTATTCAGAACTATTTGTTTAATATGAACAATCTGGATAGTAAATATCAACCATTTAAAATTGAGAATTTAACAACAGAATCGGTTGATACATTAATTGCTGATCTTAATGGATTCAATATAACTATTCCACACAAAGAAAAAATACTAAATTTAGATATAGATTTTACTATTGATGAACATGTCCAAAAAATAGGATCTACGAATACTGTAAAAAGAACAGACGATAAAATTGAACTTTTCAATACTGACTTTGAAGGTTTTACACTATTTTTGAAAAAAATTGGATATGATTTGAACAAAAAAAATATATTAATCTTGGGAAGTGGTGGAAGTTCCAAAGCAATTAAATATGCTTTATCAACTCATAAAACAAAAACTCATGTTGTAAGTAGAAATCAAACGGATGAGACAATTTCATATGTAAATGCAAAAGAACTTGCTCCTGAAATTGATTTAGTGATTAATACTACACCAGTTGGGATGTCTCATTTATCTTCGGAATTACTTGATTTAGATACAAATCAATTTACAAATCTAGAATTATTTTTAAATATTGGATATGGTTATAAAAATTCTTTTTTTGAAAAATTTATTTCAGAATTTGAGTCCTACGATGGTATAGGGATGCTTATTTGCCAAGCAGTATTGTCTTTTAACATTTGGACAAGTCTTAACTTACAAGTTTTAGATATATATGATGAGTTATACAAATTACTAGAAAGTCAAAATGATTAGATTCTTAACTGCCGGTGAAAGCCATGGGCCTGAGTTAACAGGTATCATTGAAGGCCTACCTGCCGGATTTAACGTAACAAAAGACTATATTGATAGTTTTCTTAAAAGAAGACAAAAAAGCCAAGGTTCAGGTGGAAGAATGAATATTGAGAGTGATGAAGTTGAGATAACCTCGGGAATAATAAACAATTTAACTACTGGCGGGCCAATCACATTAAAAATAAAAAATAATGATTGGAAAAATTGGAAAGATAAAGATATTGAACCTTATGTAGTACCAAGGCCCGGACATGCTGACTTGATAGGAACTGCGAAATATAATAGTTCGGACATCAGATTAGTACTCGAAAGATCAAGCGCAAGGGAAACAGCTATGAGATGTGCTCTAGGAGCAATAGCGGCTCAAATTTTAGAAAGTTTTGAAATCAATATTTGTGGATATGTTTCTGGAATTGGAAAAGTTGATTATGTGCAAGAAAAAATAATTGATTTACAAGATCTACAATCAAAAGTCACCGACTCACCAGTATCTTGTCCCGATGAAAAAGCTGGGAAAGATATGGAGAATGAGATACTTGAAGCAAGAAAAAGGAAAGATACACTTGGTGGATCAATCACAACAATAGCATCAGGAGTACCTCCTACATTAGGAAGTTTTGTACATTGGGATAGAAAGTTAGATGCGAATCTTGCCAGAATATTTATGTCAATACAAAGTGTAAAAGCTGTTGAAATAGGTAATGGAATAGAAGCTTCAAAAAACTTTGGAACAGATGTTCAAGATCAATATGTTTTACAAGATGGATCTATCAAAAAAGAATCCAATAATCTTGGAGGTTTTGAAGGTGGAATGACTAACGGAGAAGAAATTATAGTTAAAGCATATTTAAAACCAATTAGTACGACATTAACTCCGATAAAGAGCGTAAATTTATCGTCAAAGGAGGAAACAAAGACAGTTTACGAACGTTCTGATACATGTGCGGTACCAAGGGCTGTCCCAATTTTCGAAAGCGCAATGGCATTTGAAATTTTACGAAATTTATTACTTAAAACTGGAGGGGACAGCAAAAAAGAAATTGTAAAAAACTTTAATAGTATTTCAAAATTGAATGTTGATGATTTTGACATGGACAATCAGACTTGGAAAATGAACTATGAAACAGAATAATATCTATTTAGTTGGATTCATGGGTTCTGGTAAAACATCGATTCTCAAAAAAATAAAACAGATAGTAAATGCAAATACAATTGACCTAGATGAAAATATTGAAAAAAAATATGGAAGTATAAATAAAATCTTTCAAACAAAAGGTGAAAAATATTTTCGTAATATTGAACTTGAAACTTTTCAAGCATTGCCAGATAACGATACCGTAATTGCTCTTGGAGGAGGCTCTCTTGAAGTCTCACATATTCTAGATGAGGTCAAAAATTCAGAACTTAGTTTTTATCTAAAAGATACATTTGAAAATTTATGGAAAAGAATTTCAAATTCAGAGCGCCCACTTGTAAAAAAAGGTAAAGAAGAGATATCAGAACTTTATAAATTGCGCGAAAATTTATATAATCAGTCAAAACATATTATCGATATCAAAAATAAAAAAGAGAAAATAATAGCGGAAACAATTATTCAAAATACGTGGTTAAAAAATGAAGTTATCTGAAATAGATTACTCAAATAACTTTAATGATCTAGATATAGATCTAAAAAATTATATAAATACTGATAATCATGTGGTATTTCTTGACTCTAATCTTTCATCAATTCTCAACCTAGATGAGAATTTAAATATTTTTGAAATTGATATAAATGAATCAACCAAGGGCTTAGAGACTATACAAAAGCTCTGGTCAATTATGTTTGATCAATCTTTAGATAGAAATTCTAAAGTTATTGGGATTGGTGGAGGTGTACTCAGTGATTTAGTGGGTTTTGCAACTAGTACATTCAAACGTGGGGCAAAACTATGTTTAATACCGTCGACGTTGCTGGGGATGGTAGATGCCGCTCATGGAGGTAAGAATGGTTTTAACAACGACTATGGTAAAAATCAGATTGGAACCTTTTTTATTCCAGAAAAAATATTGATTTGCTCAGAATTTTTAGATTCCCTTTCTGAAAATGAACTTAATAATGGAATAATTGAATCGATTAAGGCTGGCCTTTTAGGGGATAGAACAATACTTGATTTGATATATGTTGATAATTTTATGAAAAATATCGACGAAATAATAAAAAAAAGTGTAAAAGTGAAAAATAGCATATTACACGATGATATTGAAGAAAGTAATGAAAGAATGTTTCTAAACTTAGGACATACAATAGGACATCTAATTGAAAAAGATTCGGATTACAGTGTTTCCCACGGACAGGCTGTAGCTATTGGAATTCTTAAAGGCCTTGAAATAGCTGAGAAAAAGTACCATCTTGATAGTAGTGTGAAACATCAGTTTGAAGATTTTTTGAATAAAAAATCACTAAAAACAGATTATAAATTTTCAAATGACAACAATTATCTCAAAGAGATAATTTCAAATGATAAAAAAGTATCAAATGACATAATTAAATTCGTATTAATAGAAGATATTGAAAAACCTATTCTGATTGATTTACACATAAACGATCTATTGGAGGTTTTAATTAATGGGTAAAATTGTAATCATCAATGGTCCAAATTTAAATTTTCTTGGGCAAAGAGAAATTGATAAATATGGAACAACTACTTATAAGGAATTAATTTCTGAACTTGAAGACTACACGAACAATAAGGATGAATTAATTTTTTATCAATCCAATCATGAGGGAGAAATTTGTGAATTTATCCAAAACATTTTTAATAATGAAACGATTGACGGTTTGATAATTAATCCTGGGGGATATACACACACAAGTGTGGCAATAAGAGATTCATTACTACTTCTAAATTTACCTATCGTGGAAGTACATATGACAGATATTAGAAAAAGGGAAAACTTTAGAAAAACAAATTTAATTTATGATGTATGTGAAGAGTCATTTGTAGGTTTGGGTATTGAGGGTTACAAAAAAGGAATTGATTATATAAATGAAAAATGAAAAAATTTTTTACCAGGGATCAAAAGGCTCATACTCTGAATCTGTATTATTAGAATTATTTCCAGATTACGAATTAGTCTCTTGCAAAACCTTTCAAGAGGTTTCTAAAAATACGACTCAAGAAGGATTTGGGCTTTTACCAGTTGAAAATTCTCTTGTTGGAACAGTAATAGAAGCTTATGAAAGTTTAATTGAACACAATTTAGAAATATATTTAGAGATAAAAAAGAAGATAAACCATGCCCTAATTGGTATTAAAGGAACAAAAAAAGAAGATATAAAAAAAGTTATATCTCATCCACAAGCACTCCAACAATGTAGTAAATATTTAAATGATTTAGATGTTGAACTACAACCAGTGTTTGATACTGCAGGAAGTGTAATTAGCTTATTAGAGACTAAATCAATTGATATTGGGGCTATAGCAGGTGATCATTTTGCTAATGATGAAAGGTTTACAATAATTGAGAAAAATATATCTAATCACGAAGAAAATTACACAAGATTTTTTTTAACAGGAATAAAACCATTTGAAATTTCTGAAGAAAAAAATATTCGCTCTGCAATTCTTGTAGCAGCGGATGAGCCTGGTTCCTTACTTAAGGCTTTAACTGTCTTCGATGTTCTAAAATTAAATCTTATAAAATTAGAATCAAGACCAATTCTGGGGTCTCCTTGGGAATACAAGTTTTACGTAGATTATCAGAATACTGACAAAAAAATTGACCAACTTTTAATGGATAATCTTAGCCAAGTAGCCAAAGAATTTAAAATTTTGGGTGAATACGGATCAATTAATCTTTAAACTTCCAGCTAGATGAATTCTTATCATCCTCAATTTCTATATTTGATTCTGTGAGAAAATCTCTGACGATATCTGATTCTTCATATTTTTGAGATGATCTAAGTTCTATCCGATAAGAAATTAATTTATTGATTAAATTATTTATATTTTCTGAATTTTTATTATTCTTTTCAATTTCCAGTCTTAACTCAGCTATTTCTTTTCTTAAAACATCTTCAATTTGTTCATCTTGAGAATTTTGATCATTGTCAGCACTTTCTTTAATTGATTTTGTTTCAGTATTTTCTAATAACTTTCTGAGATAATCTAAACTATATTTTTCTCCATTCTTAAAGTTTTGAGTTTCATTTTGATTAATGACAGTGACTTGTCCTAACCCTTCAACTTCAAAAAGGTTTTCTTTTGCATCAATTATTAGAGCCGTATGCTCATCAATACCTAATATATTAGTTGGTTGAATCTCTTGTAGAATCTCCATTCTTTTAGCACCAAGATAACTTATGCTTGTGTCATGGTTTCCACCTTCTTTATTATTAAAGTGTGGAACAACTACACAATCAATATCAAAAACTTCAAGAAGATTTATACCTTTCTCCCAGTAGGGGTCAATCCCAACCTTGTATATTTCATAGACTGGAATTGTTCTAATACCTAAAGTCGATGCTGCTGCACTGGCAAATATTAAGCTACTTCCAGAGCAAAGTCTCTCCTTAAAAATTTCTGGTACATCTGTATCTATCCAATTTTTTGTTGCGTAGCTTGGACTACCTGGTCCTGAAAATATAAAATTTGAACTTTGAATTTTTTTTAAAAACTCAAAGTATTCAACCGATTTAAAATACTTTTTATTTCTAAAGCTAGCCAAGTTTATTTCTAAATTTAGACTTACATCATAAAATTCAATCAATTTATCAACTAACTGATCAGCATTTTCTTGAAATCCAAAAGGCGTATCTATTAAGGAAGCAATTACTTCACCATCAATTTTATTTATCAAATTTCTATGCACAGAAACTAAATTAGGACTTGTTTCTCCAGAACCAAGTATTGCAATTGAACCATTTACTTCTTGCATAGAAACTATTATAGGTATTTATTCATTCTTGAAAAATTGTATAATTGATATGTGATAAATATATTATTAAAAATTTTGGAAAAGTTTACGCTTGATTATATTCCAAGTCTTCCTATTGGATTAAGAACACAACTTTATAAAAATATTCTTCCAATCAGAAAGTTAAAAGATAAAGTTCTACTAAATAAACCAAAAAGTCAACAGTCGTTTCAGGATAGAATTGATTTCGCCAGGACTGCCAGAATAGGTTATGACTATACAGGTTCAAGATTAAATAAATTTAATGACAATGTTCATTTTGAGAAAATTGCTACCAGTGAGATGGATATTTATAAATTTACTCCTAACAATTCTCAGGAGGATACTTTCGGGATTTATTTTCATGGAGGTGGATATTACAACGGAAGCATTACAGCATACAAAAATATTGTTTCTCAATTTACTTATGAGCTTCAGATTCCAATGTATTACTTTGAATACTCATTAACTCCAGAATTTTTATTTCCTGCAGCACACGAAGATGCAAAAAAAGCTGTTGAAATCATAAGTAAACTTGAAACTAGTAAACAAACAATTTGGATGGGAGACTCAGCAGGAGGTGGACTAGCTACCGGTATATTGGTTGATAAAACATTTGATATAAGCCCTGATAAATTAATTCTAATGTCACCCTGGTTAGATTTATCAGATGAGAATAAAGATAGAAAATATCTTAAAAACAAAGATATCTTATTGGCAATAGATGGTGTTAAAAATATTGGCGAATATTATGCTGGAGAATATGGAGTTACAAATCCGATTTTGTCTCCAGTTTTTGCAGAGATTGAAACATTTCCAAATACTCTTATCCAAGTTTGTTCTGATGAACTTCTATACAATGACGCAATTGAGTTTTGTAAAAAGTTAGAAAAAAATAATATTCCTTATGAGCTGCAAACATGGGAAAATTTATGGCATGGATGGCAATTTTTTCCAATTCAAGAATCCCAAGAGGCTAGAGAGAAGATTGTTTCATTTGTAAAGGATAATTCTTATTCTTCACCTAAATGATGAAATGCAAATCCATATGGAAGCTCTAGTCTATTATTTTTCATAAAAGTTTCATCTTTTAAAATATTTAATGTATTGTCATCACGAGTTATTTTTCCATCATTTAAAACAATACTTCTTTCACAGATTTCTAATGCCATAGGCAAGTCATGGGTCACAAGAATTTTTGAAACTTCTAGATCATTGAGTATTTCAATTAAATCCCTACGAGATGATGGATCGAGATTTGATCCTGGCTCATCAAGAACTAATAATTTTGGTTTTGATGCTAAAACGCTTGCAATAGCAACTTTACGTTTTTGTCCATAACTTAAGTGGTGTGGTGGTCTATCTAAGAAATCAATCATATTAACTTGTTTTAGTGCATCGATTGCAAGTTCTTCAGATTCTGTATCATTGTATCCAAAATTTTTTGGTCCAAACATAACATCTTCTATTACTGTTGGCATAAATAATTGATCATCAGGATCTTGAAAAACCACACCTACAGTCTTTCTAATATCTGCGATATTTTCATCTGTGTATTCAAAATTACTTACTTTTATATCTTTGTCTAGATTTCCTAAAATCCCATTTAAGTGAAGAATCAAAGTAGTTTTTCCTGCACCATTAGGCCCTAATATTGCCAATGACTCTTTGTTGTCAAGATCAAAGCTTATATCTTTTAATGCTTCATGACCGTCTGGATAGGAATAACTTAAATTATTAACTTCTAAATATTTAGTCATAGTATCTTGTCCAACAATAAAGTTATGATTGATAAAATAACACAAAAGTTAAATTTGTTAGAAATTTCGTAATTTCGAGATTTGAAATCTATATTTCCATTGAACCCTCTTGATATCATGGATAAATAAACTCTTTCACCTCTTTCATATCCTCGAATTAATAGGGCTCCAGATGCAAACGCAATAGGTATTAAGGTTTTTAAACCTTTTTCAACATAACCTCTTGATGCCATTGAAATTTTAACTCGTTTGAACTCATCAATGAATACATCAATATATCGTATCGTGAAGGACATGATCGCAATAATGATATTTGGAATTTTTAATTTTTGGAGACCATAAATTATTTCCATGCTTGAAGTTACTCCCGTAAGAATTATTCCAACGGTCAAACCTAAAGTTGCTTTGAATAAAATTGTAAACATATCATTTACACCTGTTTGATAAACATTAAATGAAAAAATTTCAAATATTTTGTCATTATTCTCACTGCTAAGGAATGGAAGGAATAATGCAAATAAAATAAAAGGTATATCTAAAGTTAATCTCTTTAAATAAGTTTTAGTTGGAATTTTTGTCAGTGATAAAATATAAAAAACTAAAAATATATGCATGAATATTTGAAATAGATCTCTTACATCAGAAAATGCAATAGACAAAACAATTAAAAAGCAACCTAATACTTTTTGCTGGGGTTTAATATTCTTTAATTCAGAATTTTCATGAATTGATAAATGATGTTGGTGGCTTGTAGGATACATGACAATATTTTAATGCAATCAATTTGCAATAAAAATAGTTATTTACATTTATTACAAACTCCCGCATACACGAAATGATTGTCAATTAAATTAAAATTTGATTCTTTTGCAATAATTTTTTCGACAGCGTTGATGACGTTTTTTGAAATGTCTTTAATCTTTTTACAACTGTTACAAACTATATGAGCAGTTCTTTCTTGGTTTTTAAGATAATAAATTCCTGAACCATGTTGCTGGTGTGAATGTTCTACGAGATCTAATGACTCAAGAATTTCTAGTGTTCTATATACGGTTGCTAAATCAATGTCTTGAACCCTGTTTAAGGCTAGTTTGTATAGTTCATCTGCTGTAAAATGCTCATGACCTGCTTCCTCAAGAATTTTACAAATTGTACTTCTAGACTCAGTAATACGATTACCATTATCTCTGAGTTTATTAATCAGATCCATAATTAAAGTATAATTTGTGAAAAGAATGTAAATATATGAAAAAAATTCTTTTAAAGTTTATCAATAGATACAGCCTTATTTACTTACCTTTGGGCTGGATATTTGGCTTAGTGATATTTTTTATCGCATTTGAGCCTTCAATCGTTCTATATATATTAAGTTTTTTTGTAATAGGTTCTTTTTTTGGATTGTATTTATTTAATTCAAAGCGAGGTTTAGTTGTTGATAATCATAATTTTTCAAACTTTGAATATACAATAATTGAATTTTACTCTGACTATTGACTAGGTTGTACTGCTTCAAAATTCATAGTTAATGAATTCAAAAAAAAGCATGAAGAAATACCAATTGTATCCGTAAATGCTTCAAAAAAAGATTATCTTGAGACTATTGAAAAATATAATCTTAAATATACACCAACATATGTTCTTGTAGACAAACATGGAGATAAAATTTATAAAAGGGTCGGTACTTTTAATGTTGAGAAGTTTGACTCTTTGGTTAGTTAAGAAACTTTGTCACCTAAATCAGCTTCTGGACTGGGTTGAAGCAGTAAAACATCCCCATTATCGTTGATCGATCCAAGAATTAAACATTGACTAATTATCGGACCAATTTGTTTGTCACCAAGATTGATTACTCCAATACATCTAACTCCAATCAGTTCATCTAGCTGATAATTTGTAATTTGAGCACTTGTTTTTTTTTCACCTATATCATTTCCAAAATCTATTTTTAAAATGTATGCAGGTTTTTTTGCCTCTTCAAAAACTTCAGCTGATAAAATTTGACCAACTCTTATGTCTAGGTTTGCAAAATTTTCAACATTACTATCCATATAAAAAGTATCTTATAACATAATTAACCTATGTCAAAAATTTTGCTTTTATCGGCTGGAACAAGACCAGAATCAAAAAATAATAAAGCCGCAGGTATCGTAAATAGCTACCTAAGTGATTTAGAGATATCTTGTAATCTATATGATGATTTTTATGAAAATGTTCCTTTTCTCCGAGATTACAATGATGAACAACCTGAATATGTCATAAAAGTAAGAGATGATTTAATTGAAACTTCTAAAATAATAATATTTAGTCCTGTTTTCAATGGAGGTTATGTCTCCCATTTGAAAAATTTACTCGATTGGCTTTCAATAAGTTTCGATAACTATTCTTACAATGAATTGTTTAAAGATAAGGATGTTGCAATTATTAGTTCAGTTGACGGTAAGGGCAACAATGCAAAGAATGCATTTAATTTACTTGGCGCTCAACTTAGCAATTATGGATTAAACGTATACGAAAATTTTTATTTATTTAATGAAGAAGATAAAGTTGATGATTTACTAACTGATGATTCCAAAAGTAAAGACTTCTTCAGCTATATAGAATCATTTCTTCGTAGTTAAAACCTCATTTATTTTTTCAAAAAATAGATTTGTTAATTCATCAACTTCATACTTATGTATATCGTCAATAGGTTTCAAAACATCCATATGTATATCACCAGATAAAAACCAAACTTTACCTTTAATCATTAATTTATGGGCATTGTGTGTAACAACTGGCAGAACAGATAAATTGAATTTTTTAGCAATATGTGCAGCTCCTTTTTTAAATTCCAAAAGATTTTTTTGATTACTTCTTTTACCTTCTGGAAATATCATTATTGAATTACCATCATCTATAACACTTTGTATCGAATTATTAATTTTATCAAGATCTAATGATGAACTACCTCTATCAATTCTTGGAAGACCCAGAATCTTTAATACTCTACTAAAGAAAGGAATACGAAAAAGTTCAGTTTTAGTTAGGAATCTTACAGATATTGGTAACCCATAAATGTGGGTAAATATATCAAGAGTTGATGGGTGATTAGATACTACAACGTAACTTTTGTCGGTATCAATATTTTCTAAACCAGAAACGGTTAAATTAATCCCAACCATTCTTAATCCTAGCCATCCAAAAAATTTGTAATATTTTGTAGCTAATAACTTTCCATTTGGAATAAAGACCGTAAGTATTATAAGAATTATTAAAAAGCTAAATATAATTAGGAATAATGGAAACATAAAAAGTGTTTTTAATTTTGTTCCAAAACTTACGGGATTCATAAGCTCAGTTTATAATATTGAAATTTAGAAATGAATTTATATTACTTTTTTCTCAAATCAAAAAATGGAATAAAATACTGAACGACTCTTCCAACTGAAAATACAATAATTATTGACGCAATTCCTATTTTTCCGCCCAGTAAAAAGCCACATGAAAAAGCAACAGCTTCAATTATTGTTCTTGCAGTACCTATTTTTAGACCTTTTTGTTCTAACCCAACCATTACACCATCTCTTGGCCCAGCGCCAAGGTCCCCACCTACATATATAGCTGTTCCTAATCCAATGAGCGTAATACCAAAAAAAAGTGTTAAATATTGGATAAATACTTGATTTGGGAAACTTATTATATTTATTACAAAATCTGCAGTTAAGCCTATCCAAAAAGCATCGAAGACTGTAGCAATTCCTGGTTTCTGTTTTAATGGAATCCACAAAAAAAGTGTTATCAAAGAAGTTAGGATTCCAGCTTGGCCATAAGTTACACCGATAGTTTTCGAGATACCATCATGGAAAACACCCCAAGGACCAAGGCCTAAATTAGCTGTATAGTTACAAGCAACACCTACACCAATTAGAGTAATTCCTAGGATTGCTTGTAAATATTTTCTTGCAACCAACGACATAATTTAATCTAACATTTTGTAGAAGTTAAAATAAAAGTATATGATTCGAAAAACAAAATATTTAGTCTTAGCGATTTTTGTTACATTCTGTTCACAACAAGCAGAGCCAGTAAATCAAGAAAATCAAACGTCTGAAGAAGTAACTACTACACAAGTAGAAAATGAAGAGAGCAATTATACCTCCAGTACAGTAGAAGTTGAGCAAATTGAAAAATTTAGTGATAATTTATATACAATAAACCAAGAAAAAAGTACAGCTAGTTATCTTGCACCAAAAGACTTTTTAAACTCAAATTTAGAGATCGTCAGGGGCACAACCAATGAAATTGTTGGCGGGTTCGAATTGACTTTAGATGATTGTGATCAAGCTGATTCATGTTTGTTTATCTCAAATTTACTCATTTCAGTTGATTTATCCACTTTAAAAAGTGGTAACTCTATAAGAGATGGTGCAATTAAAAATCAATGGTTAGAGTCAAAATTATTTCCTAGTGCAATATATAAAATTGATGAACTAGTTTTGCCTAACAATAATTTCGATTCAAAAATAGATGAAACAGTTGTTGGTGTTTTAACAATAAGAAACATTGAAGTTAATATACCGTTTTCGATTACAGCATATATGCAAGACGATAATATTTTTATTTCAGGAATAACTGAAGTTGATACGACCTGGTTTGGTTTCGACGCCCCAACTAAATTCAATGCATGGGAGGTATTAAACCCAATCGGAATAGAAATAGACTTTGTTGCTGAAAAATCTTCTGGTTAAGATTGAAATTTGATAAATTAATTCAACCATACCCTTCTTTTTCGGAGGATTATGCATCTGTTGCAATTCTGATAGTTGACGATAAGGAGATCCTATTTATAAAAAGATCGGAAAATTTGCCGACTCATAAAGGTCATATTGCTTTTCCTGGTGGTAAAAAAGAGAATTCAGATAAAAATATTGTTGAAACAGCACTGAGAGAGGCAGAAGAAGAACTTTTTATTAAACAGTCATCAATTAAACCACTTGGAAGTTTAAATCATGTTGATACTGTAGAGTATGCTTTTAAAGTCTTTCCAATAATTTGTGAAACCTCTGACAAACCAGATAGATTTAATGAGAACGAAGTTCAAGACATTTATTTTCTTAAAATTGAAGACTTAGAGAATTCGGATAATTGGATCTATCGAGGAAATTATGAAAATGATTGGATTTTTAATTTTCAAGACCAAATCCTATGGGGTGCAACAGCTTACATGACAAGAGCGCTACTTGGAGTTAATTTAGTATAAATTATTTGCCTCATCTTTTACAGCCAAGTATAAAGACACAAAAATTAACAGCAGTGTAGGGTAAAAAACATTATTTACAATTTCATCTAAAAAGATATAACCAAGGGTAATTCCAGTGATTGGTACGACATAATCTACCATTGTTGTAAAAGTTGCTGAGAGTCTTTTTATTGTGTAGAAAAAGAGTGAATAATTGAATATATCTATGAATACGAGACCCATAAGTCTGAGGTTTGCCGACGAATTAAGTGGTTCAATTTCTCCACCAAGAGCAAAAAATAAAACCATTGAAATCAGGCTTCCACATAGCCATTGAGTAAAAAGGTATGTTTTAGCTGGAATATATTGTGAGTCTTTTTTATTTGTTATGTTACTGAGTGCTAATCCTTGAACCCCTACTAAAGCTAAGATTCCTCCTGTAAGTAAATCACCCTCACCTGACAAACCAGTAGCACCAGACATGAATAAGACTATTAATCCAATAAGTCCTATTAGAACTGAAATAATTTTTAATCTTGTTATTTTTTCTTCTTTAAAAAGTAATAGAACCCAAAACACTGTAAACAATGGAATTGTAGAAATGAATATACTTTGTAAGCCAGAAGATATATTCTTTAATGCATAAATAAAGGTCCAACCAGGAATAAAAATAGCAAGTGTTCCGGTTAAACTACCTTTCAAAAAAAAATTTAAATTAATTTCTCTTAAAAATTCTTTTCCACAATATATTCCTAGTAAAACAGTTACGATTGTAATTCTTGCAGTTACAATAAAAATTTCACTTACATTATCAATGAGTAAACTTCTATTTAGTAACCCATGAAACCCAAATAAGAAACCAATTAGAACTATATTTCTTAAACCTGCATAAGGTGACATTGTGTACTTGGATTTTATAAAATTACTCCATTTCGATTTAGTTTATTAGAATAGCAGATATGAAAACTGTTTTTTCAGGAATTCAACCCACTGGTAAAGTGCATTTAGGAAACTTATTAGGCGCTATAAATAATTGGGTACATTTATCAAATGAGGAAAATAAAAACTATTTTTGTGTTGTCGATCTTCATTCTTTAACTACACATCCAGACCCTTCATTAATGCAAGAAAATATTAATGAAACTATAAAAGTCCTTATTTCTTCAGGAATTAATCAAAAAAATTCTAACATTTACATCCAAAGTAATGTTCCTGAGCATGTACAACTTTCTTGGATCCTATCAAACTTTTGCCAAATTGGAGAGCTGCAACGAATGACGCAATTTAAAGAAAAAGCAGATCAATTGGGTAGCCACGCTGGAATACTTACATATCCTGTGTTGATGGCTGCTGATATATTAATCCACAAAGCTAATGAAGTACCTGTTGGAGACGATCAAACTCAGCATTTAGAACTAACTAGAAACATTGTTGAAAGATTTAATAATTCTTATGGTGAAATTTTTCCTTTACCTGAAAGAACAACTGGCAAAGTAGGAGCTCGATTGATGTCTTTACGCCACCCAGATAACAAAATGTCAAAAAGCAAAGATGATATAAATGGAACAATATATTTTGATGATTCAAAAGATGAGATTATTAAGAAGTTCAAGTCTTCAGTTACTGACTCTGAAAATGAAATAAAATTTGATAACGAAACCAAAAAAGGTATTAGCAACTTAATTGATATTTATTCAACACTACATGAACTTACTCATGCAGATGTTGAAAATAAATTTAAAAATTCGTCATATGGTGAATTTAAGATTGAGGTTGGAGAAAGCGTAGTAAGTTATTTAGAGCCAATTAAAGAAAGATATGACTCATTAAGTGAAGGAGATGTTGCCTCTTTGATTAAAGATAATCTTGATGATGTTAAAAATTCTGCAAAAAAAACAATGGATGAAGTAAGCGCAGTTGTTGGAGTTTAGTTCCTAGGGTATGAATAAATTAAAACCACTTCCTGAAGAATGGTCAGGATTGCTAAATAATGAACAAAAAGAAGCGATTGAAAATGTTAATGGTCCTTTACTCATTATTGCTGGGGCAGGTTCAGGTAAAACAAGAGTCTTAACTTACAGATATGCACATTTAATAAAAACATATGGGATAAATTTTGAAAATGTGTTGGCTATTACATTTACAAATAAAGCTGCAAATGAAATGAAAGATAGAATAAGTGATTTACTAAATCTTGAGTTGTCTCCGAAATGGATATCTACGTTTCATAGTCTTTGTGTCAAAATGTTAAGAATACATGGCCATCTGATTGGCTTTAATAATAATTTTACTATTTACGACCAAAGCGACTCTACAAAATTAGTTCGTAATTGTATGCGAGATTCAGATATTGACACAAAACAATATTCTCCAAAAAGAATACAAGCACACATCTCATCTTTAAAAAATCAAAGGATCTTACCTGGAGAAGCTGTTGAATTTGCACAATCGTTTTTTGATGTAAAAGTCGCAGAGATTTATTCATCGTATCAGAAAAAACTTATGCTAGCTAACTCAATGGATTTTGATGACTTACTAATTAAAGCAGTAGAACTTCTTGAGACTAGTGACAAGTCACTAAATTACTGGTCTTCAAAATTTCAATACATAATGATCGACGAATATCAAGATACTAATATGGTGCAATATCGTCTTGTTGAACTACTTGCATCAAAACATAAGAATATCTGTGTTGTTGGGGATTCTGATCAAAGCATATATGCATTTAGGGGTGCGGATATTAGAAATATTGAAGAGTTTGAAAGTGACTTTAAAAATGCAAAAGTTATATCTTTAGAAAAAAATTATAGGTCTTCCCAAAAAATTTTAGATATTGCAAATGCGGTAATATCAAACAATCCAAGAAAAAAAGATAAAAAATTATGGACTGATAATGACGAAGGATCAGATGTAAATTTAGTTGAATTCAACTCTGAAAGAGATGAATCAAGATGGATAGCTGAACAAATAAATAAACTTTTAGAAGATAAAGCGTTTACTGAAATTGCTATTTTTTATAGAACAAATAATCAATCAAGACTCTTTGAAGAAGAGTTAAGAAAATTAAGTTTAAGTTATAAGGTTGTTGGTAATGTGAGATTTTACGACAGGAAGGAGATTAAAGATATTCTTGCATATTTAAATTACTTAATAAATCCTGAAGATACAGTCTCATTTGAGAGAATATTAAATGTTCCCAAAAGAGGAATTGGGGAGTCAACACTTCAGAAATTAAGAGATTACGCAAACAAAAATGAGATTTCTTTATCAAAATCTATAGAAAACCTGGATGAAATCAATAATTTATCTGACAGGGTAAAAAAACAAATAAATAATTTCAAAGAGATAATTAATGACTTGAAATCCTTTGCATTGCAGGGCCCTTCAGAAACAATTTCAAAAACTTTAGAATTAACAGGCTACAAAGATGAATTAGTTAAAGAAGGAACTTTAGACTCTCAAATGAGATTAGAAAATCTTGATGAATTACTTACTTCAGCATTTGAATTTGAAAATTTATATGAAGAAGACATAGAAGATCCATTTACAGTTCTTAGAGAATATTTAGAATCAATTGCACTTTTCACAGATTCAGACGATGTAGACAAAGAAGATAGAATTCTGCTTATGACACTACATAATGCTAAAGGATTGGAGTTCCCGGTAGTATTCATGACTGGAATGGAGGAAAATATATTTCCTAGTCAAAGATCTGAAACTGATTTTGAAATACAAGAAGAAAGAAGACTTTGTTATGTTGGGATGACGAGGGCTGAAAAAAAGCTTTATTTAACATATTCAAATACCAGAACTATGTGGGGAGGAACAAACTATTATCTTCCAAGCAGATTCATCGATGAAGCTAAACCCTATTTGAAAGAAATTAAAATTCATCAAGAATCAACCGATAACAAAAGTAATTCTGTAGGTTCTCTCGGAAAGAAAGTGATACATGAAAAATATGGTTCGGGAATTGTTGAAGAAGTGAATGGTAATGAGATCACAGTTAACTTTGGTGGAGAGCATGGAATCAAACATTTAGATATTGAATGGGCCCCAATAATATTTGAATGATATCTTTAATATTTGAACTTGGTAATATATAATCTTTTGGGGGAGTAATGGACTTATTTGAATATCAAGGAAAATCTTTATATCAAAAATTTAATATAAATCATCCCAATTCAAAACTAATTAAAAACCTAAATGATTTAAATGACCCAATTAATCTTAATTTTCCCGTTGTTGTGAAAGCCCAGGTACAAGTTGGGGGAAGAGGAAAAGCGGGGGGTATCAAGGTAGCTAAAGACATTAACGAGTTAACACAACATTCTGAAGAAATATTAGGTATGAATATAAAAGGCCACAAGGTAGAAATTCTTCTCTTAGAGGAAGCATCAAATATTTTAGAGGAATACTACATCTCGTTTACTTTAGACAGGTCAGAAAAAAAATATCTAATTATGTTGAGTGCTAAAGGAGGTATGGACATTGAACAAGTTGCAGAGGAAAATCCAGATGACTTAGTTAAGTTTCATGTAAGTCCATCAGAAAAATTAACGTCATCAACTATTTCCGAATTAATTCACAAAGCTAATTTGAATAAAGATCATGAAGAAAGTCTTTCAGAAATAATAGAAAACTTGTATTTGATGTTCACAGAAGGAGATTGTGATCTTGTAGAGGTCAATCCTCTTGCAATTACAGACAATGGTGTAATGGCACTTGACTCAAAAGTAACATTAGATATGAATGCAAAATATAAACATCCATATTTTGATGATTTTGAACAAGAAATACCAATTCCTGAATCCGAGAAAAATGCGAAAGAAAAAGGTTTAAATTTTATAAAACTTGATGGGTCTGTTGGAATTATTGGAAACGGCGCAGGTTTAGTAATGTCTACACTTGATGTTGTTGCTGAAAATGGAGGTAAAGCAGCCAACTTTCTTGATATTGGTGGCGGAGCAAAAGCTGAGACTGTAAGTTCCGCTCTTGAAGTTTTAGAGGCTGATCAAAATGTAAAGTCAGTATTGATAAATATATTTGGTGGAATAACAAGGTGTGATTTAGTTGCTGAAGGAATAATCGAGGCAACTAAAGGAAAAGAACTTGTATGGCCAATTATCATTAGGCTAGACGGAACGAATTCTTTAGAAGGACTAGAGATATTAAGAGCAAACCCTAATGAAAAAATATTCATAGAAGAGTCAATGGATTCAGCTGCAAAATTGGCAGTTCAGAAAGGTCTTTAAATGTCAATTCTCATAGATGAAAATACAAAAGTTGTAGTACAAGGTCTGACCGGTAGAGAAGGCCAATTTCATGCTCTGAGAAATAGAGATTATGGAACCAAAATTGTAGCTGGAACAAGACCAGGAAAAGGTGGGGAAAATGTTGAAGGCATTCCTATATTTGATGATGTTGAAAAAGCTGTCAGTGAAACAAATGCTAATGTTGCTCTCACCTTTGTCCCACCTGCATTTGCAAAAGATGCAGTTTTAGAAGCTGCATTTGGTGGATGTGAATTAATAGTATGTATAACTGAAGGAATACCAGCAAAAGATGAAGCTGAAATGTATGACATTCTGAAAAAAGAAACAAAAGCCTCTCTTTTAGGTCCAAATTGTCCAGGTTTAATATCACCGGGTAAGGCAAATGTTGGAATTATGCCTCACGAAATTACATTACCGGGAAATATAGGAGTAGTTTCAAGGTCAGGAACTTTGACTTATCAAGCTGTTCATGAGTTAACAAATCTTAATATTGGACAATCAACGTGTATAGGTATTGGTGGAGATCCAGTACCTGGAATGTCATTCATAGATGTAATTGAGAAATTTCAAGCAGATAGTGAAACAGAAGGTATCGTTATGATTGGAGAGATTGGTGGTACAGCTGAAGAAGAAGCAGGAGATTTTATTAAACAAAATGTCACAAAACCTGTTGTGTCATATATAGCTGGAGTAACGGCACCTCCTGGTAAAAAAATGGGCCATGCTGGAGCAATTGTTTCAGGAAACAAAGGCACCGCAGAAGCAAAGATTCAAGCTTTAACTGATGCTGGTGCAATAGTTGTTAAGACGCCAACTGAAATAGGAAAAGCAATGAAAGATGTTATAAATGGCTGAAAATTTAAAAAGAACAGATCTAATTAATGCTATTGAGGAGACAAGAAAATCTTTTGATACTGACAATCCTACTGTTCCTTTCATTGAGGGGGATGGAATTGGTATCGATATTTGGCCAGCTGCAAAAAAAGTTTTTGATGCTGCAGTCGAAAAAACTTACAAAAATGATAGAAAGATTAATTGGATAGAAGTTTTAGCAGGACAAAAAGCTTATGATACAACTTCTGAGTGGCTTCCAGATAAAACTTTAGAAACATTTAATGAATATGGTGTGGGTATAAAAGGTCCATTAACTACACCTGTAGGTGAAGGAATAAGATCTATCAATGTTGCAATAAGACAAGAACTTGATTTATATGTTTGCTTGAGGCCTATCAAATATTTCAAAGGCATTCAAACTCCTACAAAAAACCCACAAGATGTAGATATAACATTATTTAGAGAAAATACCGAAGATGTCTACGCAGGAAAAGAACTAGAAAATTCCTCAGAAGATGTTGAAAAACTTAATAATTTTTTAAAACAGGAATTTGGATGGGATATAAGAATAGACAGCGGGATTGGAATAAAACCAATATCTCAGACTGCTTCTGAAAGGCTGATAAGAGCAGCACTTAATTATGCCGTAGAAAATGATAAAAAAAATGTTGCTTTAGTGCATAAAGGAAACATTATGAAGTTTACTGAAGGTGCATTTAGAAAATGGGGTTACGACCTTGTAAAGTCGGAGTTTTCAGATGTTGCAGTTTCATGGGAGGATTGTGGTGGTGATCCTGGAGATAAAATATTAGTACAAGATGTTATTGCAGATGCATTTTTACAGCAAATCCTAATTAAACCACAAATGTTTGATGTAATTGCTACAACGAATCTCAATGGAGATTATGCTTCTGACGCCTTAGCAGCTCAAATAGGAGGCATTGGTATCAGTCCTGGAGGAAACATAAACTATGAAAATGGAAAAGCGGTTTTTGAAGCAACACATGGTACTGCTCCTAAATATGCTGGTCAAGATAAAACAAATCCAGGATCATTAATTTTGTCAGGAGTAATGATGTTTCGATATATGGGTTGGAATAGTGCTGCTGATCTAATTGTTAACTCAATGGAGAAAACAATTCTCGAAGGAAAAGTAACTTATGATCTTGCTCGAGGAAGAAGTGTCAAAAAAATTCTCTCTTCATCAGAATTTGCAAATGCTTTAATCAGTAATATGAAAACTTCAAAAAAGGAGAAGTAGTAAATGAATAAGGTTACAGTTGTTGGAGCTGGAAAGTATGGATCGATGACAGCGTTAAGAATAGCTGAGTACGATATTGTACAAGAAGTTGTAATGACAGATATTGTTGAAGGCCTTCCTCAAGGGCTTGCCCTTGATATCAATCAGTCACGATTTGTTGAACAATTCAACACAAAACTAATAGGAACTAATGATTATAAGGACACAGAAGGAAGTGATGTAGTCGTTATAACTGCTGGTTTACCACGTAAGCCAGGAATGTCTCGAATGGATTTGTTAGAGGTAAATGCAAAAATTGTTGAAGGTGTGACTGAGGAAATATTAAAGTATTCTGACAACCCTTCAATCGTTGTTGTGACGAATCCACTTGATCAAATGACTACTCTTGCTTCAGATGTTTCTGGTTTGCCTAAAAATAAAGTCATGGGACAAGCAGGAATTTTAGATTCATCGAGGTTCGCATATTTTATCGCTGAAAAGCTTTCTGTTGATACCTCTGATGTATACGCACTAACCTTAGGAAGTCACGGAGAAACAATGGTCCCTGTTCCATCACTTTGTACGGTGAAAGGAGAACCTCTTATAGATATTTTGAGTGAATCTGATATAAATGAGCTGGTTGAGAAAACTTCTAATGGAGGTGCTGAAATTGTTGGATTGCTGAAAACTGGGAGTGCATATTTTGCTCCTGCTTCTTCAGCGGCAGTCATGGTTAAATCAATAATAAACAATTCAGATGAAATATTTCCTGTTTGTGCTTGGCTTGAAGGTCAATACGGTATTGATAACGTATATCTAGGAGTGCCTGCAAAACTAGGCAAGGATGGGGTCACGGAAGTAGTAGAATTTGAACTTACCGAACATGAAAAAAATGCACTAATTGATGCATCAAACGCTGTAAAAGCTAAGGTTGAAGAGCTCAATAACATAAAAAATCAATAAAATCAGTCTTTTTCAAAAAAAACCCAATATTTATTGTATTTTTAAGATATTTTTAATAAAAAAACTATAATTGCCTTAAGAATATTAAAGAAAGGCAAAACAGCTATGAATAAAGACCAATTGGCAAGCGTAGTGGCATCAGAAGTAGGATTGTCACAATCAGACGCAAAAGCAGCTGTTGACGCAGTTTTTGATGGCATAACAAACGGTATGAAGAATGGCGATAAAGTAAGTATTGCTGGATTTGGACAGTTTGAGTCAAGATACAGGGCTGCTAGACAGGGTAGAAATCCAGCAACTGGAGAAACAATCCAGATTGCTGCAAAAAATGCACCAGCTTTTAAAGCTGCAAAAGGATTAAAAGATAGTTTGAACTAATTCTTGATTTTAATCATTTGAAAAGACGGCATAGCCGTCTTTTCTTTTTACTGTAATAACTTGAGATCGCCAGAAATCTTAATTTTCTCTTCAAACATTAAATCTTCTGGATGTTTTTCATTATTTTTTAATTCGTTAAATGTTTGAATAGACATTTTTATTATCAATCCATAATTATTGTGAGAAAGATCTTTTGTAATTTCTCCAGTATCTAAATTTATAAAAGTGTTTTCATCTTTTTCATCTATCAATTGAAGATAAATATTGTTTAACGATTTTTTTTCAGAAAGTTTTAAGTTCTTTATGACTTCTTCAATATCACTATTTAGGTCAGTCATTAACTATTTAGGAGTGTCTCTCGCTTGATGTCCTCAATTGCTTTTGTTACTTGTATGCCTCGTGGACACGCTGATGTACAGTTGAATGCCGTTCTACATCTAAATGCACCATTAACATCTTTCAAAATTTCAAGCCTTTGCTTTGTGCCTTCATCTCTAGAATCGAAAACAAATCTGTGTGCATTTACAATAGCTGCTGGTCCAACATATGTGTCTGCAGTCCAAAATACAGGACAGCTAGTTGTACACGCTGCACACAAAATACATTTTGTAGTATCTTCAAACTTATCTCTATCCTCTGGAGACTGTAATCTTTCCCTATCTCCAGGTTCTTTTTCATTTATTAGATAAGGCATCACCTTTTTATAACTATCAAAAAATGGTTCCATATCAACAATCAAATCTTTGACAACAGGAAGGCCACGTATCGGTTCAATTTTTATAGGATTTCCAACTTCTTTAACTAATACCTGGCAAGCAAGCATATTTTCACCGTTGATAACCATTGCATCAGAACCACATACTCCGTGAGCGCAAGATCTTCTAAATGAAAGCGAACCATCTTCAAACCATTTAATTTTGTGTAATAAATCCAGAATTCTTTCTTCAGGTTCAGCATCTACTATATAGTTTTCCCAGTGCCCTTTTCTATCTGATTCTGGGTCATACCTTAGAATTTTTAAATTAATATCCATTAGTATTTACGTTCCATTGGTTCATATTTTCCTAATTCTACATCTTTGTACTTAAGATTTGCTGTGTTATCTTTTTTAAACGCAAAGGAATGTTTCATAAAGTTTGTATCATCACGATCAGGAAAATCTTGTCTTGAGTGAGCTCCTCTTGACTCATTGCGAGCAAGTGCGCTTGCAACAGTAGCCTCAGACATATCTAATAGGTAATCTAACTCAATAGCCTCGACAAGCTCTGAATTGTGAACTTTACTCTTATCGAAAATTGTTACATTTTCGTATCTGTCTCTTAATTCTTCCAATATCTCTGTTTGTTTTTCTAAAGTCTCTTTAGTTCTAAATATTTTTGCATTCTCTTCCATGGATTCTTGAAGGTCTTTTCTAATATTTGCCACAGAAAATTCATCAGTATGTTCTTTATCAATAAGATTTTGTATCTTTTTTGAAAGATCATCAGAGGCACTGTCACTTATGCTGTTTGGTTTTGTTTGAGTTACGTAATCAACCATACTTTGACCTGCTCTTTTACCAAAAACAACTATATCTAGGAGTGAATTAGTACCTAATCTATTTGCACCGTGAACACTTACACATGCTGCTTCTCCAGCAGCATAAACTCCTGGTAGAACTGTTCCTTTTTCATCACTAAGTACACGTGAATAAACATCTGTTGGGATGCCTCCCATAGCGTAGTGTGCTGTAGGTTGAACAGGTATAGGTTCTTCAATCGGTTCAATTTTCACATATGTTCTAACAAAATCAGTTATGTCAGGTAATTTTTTCTTTATTGTCTCTGCACCGAGGTGAGTCAAATCTAAATAAACGTAATCGCTATCAGGACCCGCACCATTACCTTCACTTATTTCAGTAGCTATAGCTCTTGAAACCATATCCCTAGGTGCTAAATCTTTAATTGACGGAGCATATCTTTCCATAAATCTTTCTCCATCTTTATTTCTTAAAATTCCACCCTCACCTCTAGCTGCCTCTGAAAGCAAAATACCTAATCTATATATTCCAGTTGGATGAAATTGATAAAACTCCATATCTTCCAAAGGTATACCTTTTTGATAGAGAATCCCTGGTCCATCACCAGTTAATGAGTGAGCATTAGAGCTAACTTTAAATATTTTACCAAATCCACCAGTTGCAAATGTAACTGCTCTGGTTTCAAAAATATGTATATCTCCAGTTGCAAGTTCATAGGCAATAACACCTTGGCAGATACCATCCTCAATCTTGATATCTAGAACTTGAAATTCATCAAAAAAAGTTACTCCCATAGAGACACATTTTTGATAAAGCGTCTGAAGAATCATGTGACCAGTTCTGTCAGCTGCATAACAAGCTCTGAAAGCAGGAGACTCACCTTCTTTTACAGTGTGACCACCAAATCTCCTTTGCGCAATTTTTCCATTATCTAATCGACTAAATGGTAATCCCCAGTGTTCCAATTCAATTACGGCATCAATTGCCTCTTTACATAAAATATCTACTGCAGGTTGGTCAGCAAGGTAATCTGAACCTTTGACGGTATCAAAAGCATGCCAGTTCCAGTTATCTTCTTCAACATTTGCAAGAGCGGCACTCATCCCACCTTGAGCTGCACCTGTGTGAGATCTTGTAGGATAAAGTTTTGTTATGACAGCAAGCTTCATGTGAGGTGCTGCTTCTATTGCAGCCCTAAGACCGGCCCCACCAGCACCAACGATTACTCCATCAAATGAATGTTTTACTATTTTCATACTTGTCTTACAAATGCAACAATTGCATATGTTCCTATTATAAAGAAAATTAAAGATGTACTGTAAAGAGCACTGTGTGCAAGTTTTCGAATTGTTTTATCAGCTAGATTGTCATGAATAACTACCCTCAATCCATTTGTTCCATGTAAAAGGCTTAATGTTAATAAAAGCCAATCAAATGCTCTCCAGTAAGGAGTTTCCCACCTTGCCGCCACAAAATCATAATCCAAGTTCAACGTGTCGTTAAAGACATGCATAATGAACATATGCCAAACAGCAAGAAATACAAGTACAAGTCCGCTTACCCTCATAAAAAACCACGCTTGGAGCTCAAAACTAGATCCACCAACAGGTGGTTGACGTCTTCCCCAATCAGTTCTTGTTGTCTGCATTATTTTGTCTTCCAATCTGGTATCGGCCTAATCATACAATCTACTATGGTGGTGCCCTCTGAGCTTTTTTCAAGACATAAGTCAAAGTATGAAGTAGTCATTTTGTAGGTGGTTGGTACAAAAATTATCAAAAATACAAACAATGATGCAAAATTTAGTTGTTTTTGATAATCAGAACCTTTAGCCCATAAATCTACAGCAATTATTCTTAATCCATTTATAGCATGACCAAGGACTGCAGCCATTAGTCCAATTTCGGCAACTCTAAAATAGAAGTTTTTGTAAATTGCTTCAGCACCTTCATAAATTTCTGGTCCAAGAAGAATCAATGCTGTTGATATTATGTGTAAGAGAAGATATCCAAAAAGACCAACACCAGTAACTCTATGAAATATATAGAGCCACATTCCAGTCTTCCCTTTATAAATCGAACCTGTAGAAACAATTCGTTGATATGCCATTAATTAATTATCCTACAAAAGGTATATTACTGTTAATTAATTAGAAGATTAGCCCCTTGACATAACGATATAACAATAATAAATTACACATATGTGATTTAGTTTTCAATAGTTAAAGGGGTGATGTGGAAAATTCAATAATAGAAGAACTTATAGGTGGAATGCCCTCCTGGACCGAAGAAGCAAACTGTAAAGGAGCCGATGCGGATATTTTTTTTCCTGAAAGAGGTGCCTCGACTAGAAAAGCTAAATCAATTTGTAGAGCTTGTTCTGTACAAGAAGACTGTTTGGAGTTTGCTATTGAAAACTCAGAAAAATTTGGAATCTGGGGCGGACTTTCTGAACGAGAAAGAAGAAGAATCAAACGTCAGAGAATTCACGACACAGACATTAGAGACGTTGGTTAAGAAATACTAAATTTTTCTTTATAAGCTTCGAAGTCTCTTTCAACTCCAATTTCATCACTTTTTATTATCTCAGTTATTACATTCTCTTCGTTAGTGATGTAGGTATACCTTAAAGAGATTCCAACTCCATCATGAAAACATCCAAATTCTTTTGAAACTTCACCATGTGGCCAAAAGTCTGCCAAGATTGGGAAATCTATGTTGTAGTGGTTTGCCCAAGCTCTGTTTGTTGGGCCTGCTGCAACAGTAATCATTACTGTATCAGTATCAGCAGATTTAAATGCATCCATATTGTCTCTAAGTTCACATATTTCTCCATCACATACAGAACTAAAAGGAAATGGCATGAAAACAAACATAGTTTTTTTTCCAAGAAAATCTTCTGACTTGAAAGTCTCTTTGTCATAATTTACTAATGAAAAATCTGGAATTTGATCACCTATGTTTAAGCTCATTTTATTTTCTCCTTTTGCTTTTTACTTTAACAGTAATGATTATATAGGAGGTAAAGATGTACGGGCTGCCCATGAAATAGGATCATGCAATTCATCTAAAGTTGGAATCAATTCTGTCGAACCAAGAATATCGTCCAATGTAAACGTAGCTTGAGAATCTTTAAGATAATCTAAGAAACCGTCAGAGTAAAAATCTAATTCTGAAATTTTTGTTTCAATGTCTTTTGTAGGGCTTTCGTAATTTGAAAATGACAAATCCATTAATAGATCAAAAATACTGTTGTCATGTAAAAGATTAAGCTCTTTTGATTTTTGTTTTATAACTGATCTATAAAAACTAAGAGGAGCTGCAATGCTCTCAAATATTTGATTTGGGTCTAATCCCTCTACTCCTGAAATATTTGAAAACATTTCTTGAGGATTATTGATTGCTTCTGGACCCATATCAAGATTTAGATCTTTGAGTTTATTAATCATATCCTCTGAACTTTTTGAAATTGTATTCATGATGTTTTCGAAAGGCTGAGTATATTCTCCTAGACATAAAGCCATGTACTCGACAGTAAAGTATGCAAGGCTTAAGTCGTTTTCGTTTGCTTCAAAATTGTTAACTTTAGCATTAAAGGTTTTATGATTTACAGCAAGCGTGTTTGACTTTGGAAGAATGATTCCAAATTGACTTAATCCCCAAGAAAATTTACCCAACAATCCGGCAAGATTTCCAAATTGCATTCCTAAGATAGATGATTTCATATTATTTCCACCAATCCCCCCAAACATAGATAATTCAGGAGATTCTATAGATTCAAAATCAAAATGTTTTATCGATTCAATGAACCATTGTCCATATTCTCTAGGCGTCATTAATTTTATTTCTTTAGGACTAAAGTCGTAGCTTAAAAACTCCTCAGACTGAAGCTCAATTACCCTAAAAATTTGCTCAAAATTTATGTCATTATTGGATAGTTCTAGCGGTAAGACTTCTTCATCTTTTGTTATATGATTATTGATTTGTTTTGCCAGTTCCCAATTAACACCAGATTCTTCATTATTAAAAAGATTAAAGAATTGGGAGAAAATATCCTCAGACATTAAACATCAGATGGTCTTAAATCAAGAGTGAAATCTAAAAATATAGTATTTTCACCTCTTAATATTTCAACTGTAATGGCATCCCCAGCCCTTTTGTTTCTTAAAATTGTAATTAATTGATCAAGTGTTGAAATATCTATGTCATTAATTTTCTTAATGACATCTCCTGGTAAGGCACCTGCTTTACCAATTGCATATATATCATTTGCAGGCCCATAGAGTTCTTCAATTAATACCCCTGAAAATATTCTTGCTCCATCATCTGCAACTTCGAAATACTGAGCACCAAGGATTCCTAAAAATGCATGAAGGACTTTTCCATCATCAAGAATATCTTCAACGATTCCTAAAGCAAGATTTATAGGTACAGCGAAACCTAATCCTTCAGCTCCAACATCTGCAGTTGCGATTGCAGTTGTGATGCCAATTAGTTCACCCTTTTGATTTAATAATGCACCACCGCTTGATCCTCTTGTAATTGGAGCATCGGTCTGGATAAGTCCAAATAAAGTAACAGCATTATTCATACTCTCACTTCCAACATCTAATCTCCTATCGAGTGCTGATATGACACCGGTGGTAACAGTTGGAGCTGCTCCTAGTGTTAATGGATGACCGATAGCTACGGCTAGATCCCCAACAAAAACTCCTTCACTATTTCCGAAATTGATGGGTGTTAAATTCTCATTTTCAATTTTTACTACACCTATATCTGTAAGTCTGTCTGATCCAACAATTGATGCTTCATACATTCGTCCATCTTCAAAAATTACTCTAACGTCACTTGCGTCCTCTATAACATGATGATTTGTAATTATTAATCCTCTTTTATCAATTACTACACCAGAGCCTCCACCAATCGATATAAATTCATCATCTTGATTACGTTCCCCAACTTGTAGCTGAACAATAGTTTTAGTGGCAATTTCAGCTATAGAAACAACTTCAGTGGAATCAACACGCGGCATTACCAATTCCTTCTCTTTAATTGTTTCTGTAATAGTTACCGGATCTGGTAAAACAATTTCTTCTTCATCAAACACTCCAAAAAAGAATAAGAAGGATAGAACTATTGTGCTTGTAAAAAAAGATGATAAAAAAATAATATTAAATGTAGAGGTTTTCATTTTTGTTTTTTCTTCAACTAAATCAGAAATGTATTTTTCTGTTTCAAAAAGCTCCTGTTGTTGAAATTCGTTATCTTCCATACATATATCTTAAATAGCTTCCTGTTGTACATGTTTTTAAAATCACTACTGGTTTTTTTAGTAAAATCTATATTTATAAGTTAAAGTAATTAGATAAGTGTTAGCGGTAAAAAATCTAGAAGTTGTTTATCAAGATGTAATTCTGGTTCTTAGAGGTATATCTTTTGAAATACCAAAAGGTGAAATTGTTTCCTTACTTGGTAGTAATGGTTCTGGCAAAACTACAGCTTTACGAGCGATTACTGGTTTATTAGATACTCAAAATGGAGATATTACAAAGGGACAAATAACTGTAGAGGATCAAGATATTACAAATGCTGAACCATCAAAAATTGTTAATTTAGGAATTGCCCAAGTATTAGAAGGAAGAAGAATTTTCTCAGAGCTCACTGTTAATGAAAACTTAAGACTTGGAGGATTCACAAATGACGGTAGCGTACCAGAAAATACTGAAAGGGTTTTTGAGTTATTTCCAATATTAAAGAAAAGAGCAAAAAATATATCAGGCTACTTGTCTGGTGGTGAACAACAAATGTTAGCGATAGGAAGAGCCTTGATGTCAGATCCCAAATACTTACTTTTGGATGAACCGAGTTTAGGACTTGCTCCAAAATTAGTGGAACAAATTTCAGAACTAATAGTAGAAATTAACTCACAAGGTGTAACAGTTTTACTAGTTGAACAAAATGCAAATATGGCTCTTAAAATTTCTTCCCATGGATATATTATGGAAACAGGAAATGTTGTAATGGATAATCCAAGTGAAAAACTTATGAAAGATAAAGATGTTCAAGAATTTTATTTAGGCCTAAACACTGAAGGTACAGATCGAAAATCATTTAAAGACGTAAAACATTACAAAAGAAAAAAAAGGTGGTTGTCATGAGTAAAATTATTTCTTTTGACAATGTAAGTTTAAAATTCGGTGGTGTTCAAGCCCTTAAAGAAATTTCGTTCGACATTGATGAAGGTTCATTATTTGCCATTATTGGGCCGAACGGTGCTGGTAAAACTTCTATACTCAATTGCATTAATGGAATATATAAGCCATCGAATGGCAATATAAACATATTTGGTGAAGATAGCGCAAATTTAAACCCAGATGAAATAGCAAACCTAGGTGTATCAAGAACATTTCAGAACATAGAACTTTTTGAAAATATGACAACGTTAGACAACATTTTAATTGGGGCTCATAAGCATGTAAATTATGGACCTATCCGAAGTCTTATCTATTCAAAAAAAGTAAGGATAGAGGAAGAAAAAGCAAGAAAAATATCTGAAGATGTAATTGATTTTTTAGAAATCGAGGAATACAGATATTCATATATATTATCTCTTCCATATGGTATTCAAAAAAGAATAGAACTAGGTAGAGCTCTCGCAATGGAGCCAAAAGTGCTCTTGTTAGACGAACCTGCAGCAGGAATGAATAATGAGGAAACTGAAGACATTGCAAGGTTCATCTTAGACATACACGAAGAACTAGGAATCACAGTTATATTAATAGACCACGACATGAACATGGTAATGGATATAGCCACAGAGGTAGTGGCAATGGATTTTGGTGAAAAATTATTTCAAGGCGATCCGAAAGATGCTGCGAAAGATCAAAAAGTAATAGATGCGTATTTAGGAGTTGGATGATTATGCAAACAATGAAAGAAATATTTGAAGAAATAGAAACTAATGGTGGTATGACACCATCTCGAAGATTAAGAGATATTGCAAATAGATTTCCCGAGCAAATTGCTTTTAGGGATAAAAGGTATGGTATCTGGAATGAGATGTCTTATAAAGAATTTTGGATGGAAGTTCAATATGTTGGTTGCGCTTTAAATTATTTTGGTATTCAGAAAACTGAAAAAGTTGCAATCCATTCGGAAAACAGACCTGAATGGCTAATTGCTGATATAGGCGTACAAGCTATTGGGGGAATAACTGTTGGACTATATCCAACTAATCCACCAGCAGAAGTACAGTATCTTTTAAGTCACTCTGAATCAAAAATACTCTTCGCAGAAGATCAAGAACAAGTAGATAAAGCTTTAGAGGTTCTTGATGAAGTTCCTAACCTATCAAAAATAATTTATTTTGAAGAAAAGGGTTTATTTCGTTACGATAGTGAAAAATTAATGAGGTGGGATGAGTTCCTTGAAATTGGTAAAGAAGAGTATGAAAAAAACAAGGATTTTGTAAATTTCTGTATAGATGAAATAAAAAGTGAAGATGTAGCGCTCATGATTTATACTTCTGGAACTACTGGTCCTCCAAAAGCATCAATGCTTTCTCACGGAAATATGGAATGGACTGCATCTATAATTCCTGATTTATCATTTACTCCAAATATAAGTAATCCAGAATACTTATCTTATCTTCCACTGTGTCATGTATTTGGAAGGCTAGTTGATGAAATCATAGCTATTAACTCTATAGGTACTATTAATTTTGCTGAATCAATTGACACTGTTCAAAGAGACCTAGCAGAAATTCAGCCATCTATATTTCCAGCTGTACCAAGAATTTTAGAGCGAATGCACGCAGGCACATTAGTCAGGATGAAAGATGCTTCAAGGCTTAAAAAAATACTCTTTTCAGTTGCTACTTTTTTTGGAGATATAACTGCGAAAAGAAGGCTGGAAAATTCGAATGATTTTATCGCAAAGGTTACAAATTTTATTGCACAAGGGCTAGCATTCCGATCTTTAAGAAAAAAATTAGGTTTGTTAAATGTTGATAATGCTGTATCAGGAGCAGCACCTATAGCACCAGAGATCTTAAGATTTTTTATGTCTCTCGGAGTACCGATCTATGAAGGTTATGGAATGACAGAGAACTCAGCTGTTGCCACAGGTAATACTCCGGATAAGGTAAAGCTTGGAACAGTCGGAGTTCCACAGCCTGGGGTAGAGGTTAAATTAGCTGATGATGGTGAAATTATGGTCAGACATCCCGGTGTATTTGTTGGATATTATAAAAACGAAGAAGCCACTAAAGAAGTTCTTACCGATGATGGTTGGTTATATACAGGAGATGTAGGAGAGTACGATGGTGAGTTCCTGAAAATTGTTGATAGAAAAAAGGACATCATAATTACTAGCGGAGGTAAGAATGTATCCCCGTCTGAATTAGAAAATAACATCAAAACTTCTCCATTTATAAAAGAGGCAATTGTTATTGGAGATGATAGAAAGTTTCTATCTGCCTTAATCGGTATTGAGTTTGATATAGTATCAAACTGGGCACTTAGAAAAAATATTGCGCACACTACGTATAGAAATCTTTCAGAGAATGAAGAAGTTCAAAATCTGATTTGGGAAGAGATAAAAAAATCAAATGAATATACATCTTCGTTACCAATAAGAAAATTTCGAATGTTGACAAAAGAATTGGATCATGAAGATGGAGATCTTACTGCAACTCAAAAAGCGAAACGTAATGTAATAATGGATAAATTTTCTGACTTAATTGAAGATATGTATAAATGACAATTTTTTTACAAGCGACATTTGAGGGCTTGTCACTGGGCTCTGTATATTCATTAGTTGCAATTGGCTTGGTCTTAGTTTACAAAGCAACTGATGTTTTAAGTTTTGCACATCCAGCACTTGTTGTTGTTGGAGCTGGGTTAATTAGTGCACTCGCTGTAGACCGAGGTGTACCTTTTTGGCTTGCATTTATTATAGGGATTATTGCTACAGGTTTAATCGGATTAATTGTAGAGAGAACCTTTTTACGTCCAATGGTTGGGGAGCCAGTATTTTCTGTTGCTATTCTTACAATTGGTATTGATATTCTTCTAAGAACGATTCTCAATAATTGGATAGGTTTAAATCCAAGATATTTAGGTGACCCATTTCCAAGCTTTGGAAATTTTGGATCTTTAGAGCTAAATGGTGTAACTCTAAAATATCTTGAATTAGCTGCATTATTTACTGCGATAATCATGATCTCATTACTAACTGTTTTCTTTAAAAAATCAAAATATGGTGTAGCAATGATGGCAACCTCATACGATCAGGAAGCTGCACTGGCACAAGGAATAAATGTTGGAAGAATTTTTGGTCTTGTATGGTTAATAGCTGGAATATTGGCAGGGTTTGCTGGCTTCTTTATTACTGGAGGATTTAATACCCTTACTCAAGCAAGTTTTGTCTCTGCACTTAGAGCCTTACCCGCGGTAGTAATCGGAGGTCTTGACTCTATTCCTGGAGCAGTTGTTGGATCCCTAATTATTGGGCTTACCCAAGGCTACGTTGCTTACTATCAAATAAATATTGAAAATTTTCTAGGAATACCGTTAGGAAGCGGTTTCTCTCTAATTGCCCCATATTTGATTATGTTCTTTATTTTGCTTATTAGGCCAGATGGTCTTTTTGGACGTGAAGAAGTTGAGCGTGTATGAAAAAAAGACCTGACCTTTATACAAACTATAAGAGTGAAAGTGCAATATTTTCTACATCAACCCAAAAAGTATGGTTTGTACTTCTAATTTTGCTGTCTCTTATCGTTCCATTTTATTTTTCACCCTATTGGATGTTACTGGTAACAACCTCATTATTAATTGCAATTGCGTCATGGGGATTAAATATTGTATCAGGAATGGCTGGTCAAATTAATCTTGCTCACGGAGTCTTTGTCGGCATAGGAACATATACTTCTGCTGTTATAGGTGGTGTTGCAACTTCAAGTGTTATAGGATTTGAGCTAGATATGATCATTTGGCTTCCCCTATCAGGAATTATTGCAGCTTTAGTTGGAATTATTATATCTCCAGTATCAGCAAGACTAAAAGGATTAAACCTAGGATTAGTAACTCTTGCGATTGTATTTATTGGTTCACATTTTTTTTCAAATCTAAAATTCATCACAGGCGGAGCGGGTTTAGGTCGTAAAGCTGCAAAGTTAAAATTCTTAGGGATTGATTTAGACTCTGGACTATCAATTGGAAGTATGATTTTGGAAAAAAATGATGTCATTTATTATTTTTCACTCATTCTTTGTATCTTTCTTGGTTTAGGTGCCAAAAATTTAACAAGGACAAAAATTGGTAGAGCATTTTCGGCAATTAGGGATAGAGACATAGCCGCTGAAGCTTTAGGAATTAATTTATATAGATACAAGATGTATGCATTTGCACTTTCTAGTTTCTATGCAGGTATAGCAGGCTCTCTTCTATTTATTATTTCTGGAGGGATTGAACCAGGGACTTTCAGCTTATTATATTCTATTACATTTATTGCAATTGTGATTATTGGTGGAGTCGGAACAGTAATGGGACCCTTTTATGGTGCATTTTTCTTCACAATGCTACCTGGTATTATCCAAACTATATTACATGCTGTAGGGGTTGCAGATACTGGGTTTTTTCTTAATGCTGGTGAGATTGAAAGAATAGTTTTTGGCTTTTTCATCATCTTTTTTCTCGTATTTGAACCAAGAGGAATATGGGGTATTTGGTTCAGGTTACGTAATTATTTTAAAGCTTGGCCTTTTTCCTACTAACTTGAAATTTTTCTAGTAATCTAAGTACATTAGTACTAATAATTTAAGGGGGAGAAAATGAATTCATTGCGTAAGCGAGGAATTATCATATTTTCAATTCTTTCCTTGGTTATTGTTGCATGTGGTGGAGCAGCTGAAGAAGAAGTAGTTGAAGAAACCGTAGAAGAAGCAGTAGTTGAATCACTAGATTCTCCAGCAGTCACAACAGCAACAGCTGTAAAAACCGGAACCGGTGTTACAGCAGAACCATGTCCAGCAGAAATTGGTGGAGTGCCTACAGGCGCTGATCAAAGCAAAGGTTGTATCTATTTAGGTATGATTAACGACTTTACAGGTCCATTTGCACCAGCTGGTCCAGGACTAGAGGTTGCTCAAAGAGCTTTTTGGCTATGGGCTAACTCAGCTGGAGGAATTGGAGATTATAGTGTTGCCATTAGAGAAAGTTTTGATGCTGGGTTTAACCCACAAAAACATCTTGAAGGATATACACAACTCAAAGAAAATGTTGCGGCATTATCAATGTCATTAGGAACAGTTCAGACATTATTTATTTTGGATGAAATGGATAAAGACAACATGGTTGCAGTTCCAATGAGCTGGTATTCAGGTTGGTCTTATAAAGACGTTGACAGAGGATTAGTTATTGAATTTGGAAGTCAGTACTGTGCTGATGGTATGAATGCTGTTGACTGGTCTCTTGCAAATCTTGGTGATATCAAGACTGTAGGAATTATGGGATTCGCCGGTGACTATGGCTCAGACTGGGCTGCAGGCGTTGCAAAAGCAGCAGAAGCAAACGGATTAACAGTTGCATGGACATATACACCTCCATCAACAGAATTTGATGTTGCTCAAGCTGTTGGTTTGATGGTAACTCAACCAGTTGATGCATATTTTCCAGCTATAAATGCAGGATTTATGGCACAAGTCGCTGGTGGAGCAGCTCAACAAGGCATAACTCCATTTGCCATACTTGCTGGACCATCATTCAATGATGCATTTGTTCAAGAAGGATTTGCTCTTAAGGGATTATTTGAATCAGGTCTCATTTATGCAATGGGTCTTGGTGTTGCTCCTTATGAAGCAGATACACCAGGTCATGCAGTTATGAGAGCTACTATGAGTCAAATCGTAGATAGTGCAAACTCATTCCTTGTAGCAGGATGGTCATCTCAGTATCACCTTAAAGGTGTTCTAGAAGCAGCTGTTAAAGGTGGAGACCTTACAAGAGCAGGAATTAGAAGAGCTGCTGCAAATGTAACAGTAGAATCAGATGGAATGTTTCCATCAAGAACATTGGGTCAAGATAGAGCTGACGCACAAGCTTATATCGGCATACCTGATGGATCAATTGGTAGTGGTCAGAGAGTCCTTGCATCACAGTATGTAGGCCCTACAGCTAAGGCTTATGATTGGACTACAGGATCTTGTTATTAATATAAAAAATATATAGATTATTAAAGAGCCGGCAATGCCGGCTCTTTTTTATTTATTTAAATAAATTAATATTTACCTATGAAAGGTTTTTTTGAAAAAAACAGGGTTTTAAAGATTGCCTTAGTTGCTTATTTAGTTGCAATTTTCCCATTTGGATTTGTAAAAACTGATTATTATTTTATGTCTCCAGGACCACCCTATCAGTGGGAAATTGAAATACTAGATCAGAAAACTTATGATTTTGATGGTAATTTGTATCAATTGACTGTCAGGCGTGATGAAGCAAATTATTTTGTGTACGCATGGGCAAATTTAAATAGTCAAATTGACTTGTATCCAAGAGAGGTTATTTTACCTGATGGTGTCACCCCACAAGAACTTTCAGAAATAAGTATTCAGAATATGATAACTTCTGAAAATGTTGCAATAGCTGTAGCACTAGACACTTTGGGTTATGATGTTGAGTCAGAAGGTGACGGTGTTTTAGTAGTAGGGTTACTCGATGACTCACCTGTAAAAGACAAACTTTATAAAAACGATCTCATTACATCCATAAATGATCAGATCGTAAAGTCATCAACTGAATTTATATCTTTACTTAAAACTTATGATATTGGCGACGTAGTGGAAATCGGATTGGTTAGAAATGAAGAAGACATAAAAATTAAAACAACACTTATCGAACATGTAGAATATGAAAATGAGCCAATGGTCGGATTTCTTGCTTCGACCCCAAATCAAAAATTTGTATATCCTTTTGAAGTTGATATTAACACGGGGAATGTTGGTGGTCCTTCTGCAGGCATGATGATGGCATTAAATGTTTACAATTTACTTACGGAGAATGATATAACTGCTGGGAATAAAATTGCCGGTACTGGAACTATAGAAATCGATGGTTCGGTTGGACCAGTAGGTGGTGTAAAACAAAAAGTGATTGCTGCAAAAAAAGCAAACGCTTCTTTAATTCTTGTTCCAACTGCTAATTTTTCGGAAGCAAATATTTATTCAGATGAAAATACGTCAATTATTGCAGTTGATTCTTTTAAAGAGGCGCTTGGTGTAATTTCTGACTTTAGTTCACGTTAAAGACGAAACATAAATACAATAAATCTACATGGTTAATATCGGAAATTTAAATACAAATTCAGAGAGAAGAGGATTCTCTTTTATTGTTTTTATTGCAATTATTGGTTTTTCTCTTGCCAGAGGTATTGCTAACTTTTATACAAATTACCTTTGGTTTGACTCTGTTTCATTAGAAAGTGTTTGGATAAAAATCTTAATAACTAGGACTGCACTTGTCGGTGCTACTTCATTGATTGCATTTATATTTATATTTACAAACCTAAGATTGGCAACAAGAGCAACTCCAGTGATGGATATCTTTGAAGCATTTGACTCTGAAGACCCTCTTGCTAGGTTCAGAAGCTTTGTAAGTGAACGATTTGCTCGATTTAGATTAACTGGTGCCGTTGCTCTTTCTTTATTTTTAGGTGCAGGCGCTTCAACACTATGGGAACAGGTTTTATTATTTCTTAACCGACAAGGATTCGGTGTAAGTGATCCGGTATTCAATTATGATGTTGCAAGTTATGTTTATGGATTGCCACTTTACAGACTTTTTGTTTCTTGGGGTTTCCAACTCGTTACGCTCACTTCACTTGTTGTAATTCTATACTTTATTGCGACTGGAGCTCTTCAATTAAGACCTGGACGTTTACCAGAGGTTAGTAGTGGAGCGAAAGCACACTTATCCGTTTTACTCGCATTCATAGCCTTACTTAAAGCAGTTGCCTACAGGCTTGATGCTTTGGAACTACTTTATTCACCACGTGGTAAAGTTTTTGGAGCTAGCTATACAGATGTTGTAGCTCATCTTCCCGCTTTAAATCTCTTGATTCTAATTTCATTATTTGGAGCAATTCTTTTACTAGTAAACATTAGAAGAAGAGGATGGCTACTTCCTACAACGGCAATAGGTTTATGGTTAGCAGTTTCCATCATAGTTGGAGGAATTGTTCCAGCAGCAATTCAGAGATTTAGAGTTGTACCAGATGAGTTGAATAAAGAATTGCCTTATGTTGAAGATCATATTAACTACACAAGATTGGCATATGGACTTGACTCCATAGAAGAAAAACAGTTCGAAGCTTCACCCAATCTTTCTCAAAATGACATAAATGACAACTCTCAAACGGTCGACAATATTAGATTATGGGATCCGACAGTATTAGCCGAGACTTACAGCCAGCTTCAAGAAATTAGGGCCTATTACGCCCTTGATGAAGTTGATGTAGACAGATATATTATTGATGGTCAATTGACTCAGGTTATGGTATCTGCAAGAGAATTAGACCAAACAAACTTACCTGCTCAAGGTTGGGTCAATCAAAAATTACAGTACACCCATGGTTTTGGTGTTGTATTCAGCCCTGCAAATAATGTTGCTAGTCAGGGACAACCAGACTTTTACGTTAAGGGTGTGCCAGCAAATACAAGTGTTGCTGAACTTGAGGTAGACCAACCGAGAATATATTTTGGAGAATCAGCAGAGTCAGATGAATATGTTGTTGTTAATTCACTTCAAGATGAAGTAGATTACCCATTATCAACAGAGGGCCAATCTGTTGCATACACAAATTATTCAGGTGAAGGTGGAGTAAGCATAGGTTCGTTCTTTAAAAGACTTGGATTCGCACTACGTTATAGCGAATTAAACCTACTTATATCAAATCAGTTGAGTGATGGCTCAAAGCTAATTATGGAAAGAAACATAATCAGTAGGGTTAAAAAAGCTGCTCCTTTCTTATACACTGACAATGATCCTTATTTGGCACTTATTGATGGCAACCTATTCTGGATTATTGATCTTTATACCTTGAGTGATAGATATCCTTATGCTCAACCAGCTGACACAACAAGAATTAATGACAGGTCTGGACTGCCTATAAACTTTAATTACATTCGAAACTCTGTAAAAGCAGTTGTTAACGCCTATGACGGAACGATGAATTTTTATGTCTTTGATGAGAATGACCCACTGATTAAGTCATATGCTGAAATCTTCCCGTCTCTTTTTGATGATAAATCAAATATGTCTGAAGATTTGTTGAATCACATAAGATACCCTGAAGATCTCTTTACGATTCAATCTGACATGTACAGGGATTATCACATGACTGATCCAAGAGTGTTTTATGCTGACGAGGATCCATGGGTAATTCCTACAGACTCATCCACTACACCAAGACTTGCAACTTTGAGAGGTGAGTTCAGCGAAATTGGTTTCAAACCAATGCTTCCATACTATCTTTTGATGTCATTACCAGGAGAGAGTGATTTGAGTTATCTTATCTTCCAGCCATTTAATCCGGAAAATAGACCGAATATGCAGTCCTTCCTTGTTGCGGATGCAGATCCAGAAAACTATGGACAAATAATCGACTTTAAATTACCTAAAGGTGAATTCGTAGATGGACCAACTCAGGTTGCTACAAGGATTAACCAGGATCCAGATATATCTCAAATATTTACATTGTTAGACCAACAAGGATCAAGTGTTATTAAAGGTAATCTTTTTGTTGTTCCAATCAATCAGTCTGTACTTTATTATCAACCGATATATCTACAGGGTGAGCAAAACCCATTGCCTGAATTTAAATTTGTTGTTGTAGTTTTCCAAGACAGAATAATTATGGCCGAATCACTTAGCCTTGCTCTTGAGGGTGTATTTGGTGACCTAGAAATTGATCTCGATTTAGATGTTGACGATACCGAAGATATAAGTGCGATCGATTTATTAAATAAAGCTAGCGATTTATTTGATCAAGCTCAAAATGCGTTAACAGATGGAAATCTTGGAAAATATCAAGATCTAATTATTCAAGTTGAGGAACTTGTAAACAAAGCTCTGGAAATTCTCAATCAACAATAAAAAAACTTGAGTTAAATAAATTCTTAATTACTATTGGTATTCAGCGCGGGGTGGAGCAGTCTGGTAGCTCGCTGGGCTCATAACCCAGAGGTCGTAGGTTCAAATCCTACCCCCGCTACCAAATCATCTTATAAATAAATCTATAAGTCGTTTTCTTCCAGTAGATGCAGCAATAAGTTTTAAAGTGAATATACCCATTGCGCCTAAAAATCCAAGTGTCCCAAGAACGAGGACAATTCGCCAAATGATTATTGCATCCATTATTTAATTATAAGCAGAAACTGTATTAGTTCTAATTGACATAATCAATAATCATCTCATCCGTTATAGGACCATTAAATGTATTGATTACAACAAAGTCTTTGTTTAATAATAGAGTTGTAGGAAGTCCACTCCAGAAAAATTGAGCAATGAATAATTCAACTTTTTCTTCCGACAAAATATTTTCATACGTTAAGTTATATTCTTTTATAAATTCAATTGCATTTGTCTCAGAATCATCGACCAACAATCCAACTACAACAAATTCACCCAGTTCATTTAATTTTTGAAGATATCCCACTTCTTCGATACATGGCGTGCACCAAGTCGCCCAGAGGTTTATAACAATATATTCCTCGCTTGTAAGCACAATATTCGCATTTAGATTTTCAAAAGGAATAGATAGGTCTAAATTTTCATTGTTTGGTAGCACTTCGACATCAGTATTTTCTTCTTCAAATGTTGTTGAGATTACAAGAACTAGTCCGACTAAGGACAATAGGATAAAATTTCTTTTCAACATAAGTTTAATTTAATAAAGTATTGAACATACAATACATAAGTATGGAATTTGAAAAACTTATTTATCCTGGATTCAATAAGACATTTGGAGAGCTTGAGTGCTTTACATTAAACAAAAGTAATCAATTAGAGGTTATTGATTACTTCAATATAGATTGGGTTCGTTCAGCTGTTGAAGAGCTTGTAAAAACTGTTGATGAAAAGATAAAAATTAAGTTTATTGAGCCAACCACAATAGATATTGAATCTGCATCAAAATTAGTGAAAGCAGATCTATCTGTAGAGGATGCAAAAAAAGACTTTAGCAAAGGTAAGAGAATTATTGGTATCTCTTCTGGAAAAGGTGGCGTTGGAAAATCAACTATTTCATCTCTTCTTGGAATGGCTTTTGCAAAACAAGGAAAAAAAGTTGGAATTCTTGATGCTGATATCTGGGGATATTCAATACCAAAAATGTTGGGAGCAAAATTTCCTCCAATCCCATTCAATAACAGAATTTTCCCATCAAAAATAAATGATCTCAGCGTTATCTCAATGGAGTACTTCGTAAAACAAGATGAGGCAGTAATTTGGAGAGGGCCAATGCTTCATAAGGCTATTGAACAATTCCTGTATGAAGTTTTATGGCAGGATATAGATATCTTACTTATCGATATGCCACCCGGAACAGGTGATGTCTCGATATCCCTTTCTCAATTTCTTAACTTTTATGAAACGATCATTGTTACGACACCTCAAAGTAATGCAACAACCGTTGCAGAGAGAGCAGGAATTATGTCGAAGAAAGTGAACTCAAGCATCATTGGTGTTATTGAAAATATGTCTTATTTAGAGAATGGGAGTGAGAAACTATATCCGTTTGGTAAAGGCGGGGGAGAGGAACTCTCAAAGAACCTAGGTGTCGAATTTATTGGTAGTCTTCCGTTATATGATTCTGTATCAAAATATTCAGAGGATGGAAAACTTCTCGAATTTGGTGCAGATAATGATTTCAAAGTTGTCGAGGAAATGGTCAATGCAATTAATGCCATTGCTCCTAAGAAAAAACCAATTGACCTAAAAATTAATTAGCTATAAAACAGAACACGGAAAGTAATAGACAGTAATAACCAAAATATTGCAGTTTTGAACTGGTTGTAAAATTAATTAAAACTCTTATCGCAAGTAGTCCAGTAAACATAGCAACAATTGTTGGAAGAACAATATTTGTGTTTACTTGAAAGGAACCATTAATAAAGGTTAAGCTCCATGCTCCAAATATTGTTGGAATACCTAGCAAGAGTGAATAATAAATTGCATCGGCTTTTTTTACCCCGAGATAAATAGCTGTCAATAAAGTTACACCAGATCGTGAAACTCCTGGAAGTAATGCAATAGATTGAGCGATCCCAATAACAAATGCTTGGCTGACGGTTATATCTCTGATGCTTAATGCCTCACTATTATTTATTTTTCCTGAAAAAATTAGGAGTAATGAAAAAATCAAGTATGAAGCTCCTGTGATAAGAATAAGGTCGGGACTATCATCGATGATATTTTGTATAGGTGTCAGTAAACCGATGAGAACCGCTGGAATAATACCAGCAAGAATTATTTTGAAATAAAAGACAAAAGTATCTAAATCTTCAAATATCTCGAAAATTCTCTTTCGGTAGAAAAATACTATTGAGAATAATGTACCAATGTGTAAGAAGGCAATGTCATTTGTGTTTAAGTCGAGTTCAGAACTTAATGACGAAATAATGACGAGGTGACCACTTGATGATATCGGTAAAAATTCTGTTAGTCCCTGTAAAACACCAGTTAAAATTTCAAGCATCTATTTTATACTAGCTAAATGCCAGTCGTTGCAATCACCACATCTATAAATATTGAATTTCTGATTGTACTCTGACTCAGCCCATCCTCTTTCTTTTCGTGCCTCATTTTCAGATTTAAATCTTCTTTTTGAACAGCTCTCTATATTCATCTTTACCAATATCTACAATAAATTAAAAATACATCAATGGAATAAAAACTTATTTAAATTTAAGTAAGTAGAATCTAATCATGAGCATTGTTCCCGTAATTGCAAGCTATCTAATAGGTTCAATCAATTTTGCTTATATTGTTGCAAAATTCAAAAATATCAATATTCAAGAAATTGGAAGTGGAAATCCAGGTTCCTCAAACGTTTTGCGAGCACTCGGAAAAAAATACGCGATAATCGTACTCGTCGGAGATTTATTTAAGGGAATTGCTCCATTTATGATTTTTGGAGGTGAATTAGAGACATTAATCTATGCATCTCTCGCCGTAATAGGGCATTGTTTTCCAATATTTTATGGATTTAAAGGAGGAAAGGGCGTAGCAACGTATTTAGGGACAGTAATAGGATATATTGTCTTTCTTGCACCAGATTTAGGGTTTTTATTTTGGGAAATTGCCCTAATTTTTGGATTTATCGCACTTTATTTTGGAATATTCTTCATTTTTAGAATTTCAGCAATATCAAGTCTGTTTACATGCTCAGTTGGTGCACTTTATGTCATTTTTCAATCACCAGAAATTTACATCGTTGGGTTTCAAGTATTTATTTTGTTACTAATTTTCTATCAGCATCGAGAAAATCTATCCCGACTATCAAAAGGCGACGAGAATAAATTCTGAAACTTAAGAATATAAATTAGATTTGTTGTAATATATTTCTAAGAAGAGTTGAGGCAGGGCAATGAGTTCAACATTAATTTTAATAGGGCTACTTTTATCACTATCGATGGCAGTGATACTTCCTGAGATTCAGATTTCCAAAAATCAAAACAGTTATGCCTATATTATCTCTCCTGAATATGACTCCATGGTGAATAGGCAAAGAAGAGGGTATCTAGTACTAGGACTACTTGCAGTCTCCACTTTCTTTGTGTCTATACAGACCATGTCTGTCCCATTATTTATTTTTCATCTTGTTCTTGATTGCGTATTTGGTATTTATGCGTTCCTCTCCTTTCAGGTAAGAAGATCCATGCAGGTACAAAATAATCTAACCATGGGCAATCAAGTAGAAAATACGGTAGAGGAAGAAAGCTACTTCAAAGAAGCTGTTTAAAACTTGAAAACACCTGAGCAGATTACCAATAGTCTCGTTAAAGAGTTTGATAAATTAAACGATATTAGAGAACAGTCCCTAAAACTCTCCAGAGAGATCATAAAATCTTGTTCTAAGTCGATAAGGAACGTCCATCGTAACAATCTAGACGAGGCTAAACAACATTTAGACGAGGCAAATAAAAATTATCAAGATTTACGCTCTTCTTTGAAAGATATTCCAGAATTGCGATTTGCAGGTTATGTTAATGACTCGGAAAGGGAGTTAATCGAGGCATTTTTAGTTTTCGAATTCGAGAAAACCAATGCACTTCTCGAATTTGAGGGGATGAATGTCTCTGCCTCAAACTACATACAGGGACTTGGTGATGCAATCGGAGAGTGGAGAAGAAAAGTCTTGGATAGTCTCAGAAAACTAGAGATTGAAGAAGGTGAGAAGTATTTGGCTATTATGGAGGCCTCTATGGAAATCTTTAACGAGCTAGATTACCCGGATGCTTTGACTGGTGGTCTTAGGAGGTACGCTGATACCGCCAGAGCAATCATAGAGAGAACAAGGTCAGATCTAACAAATGCTATAGTTAGTGAGTCATTAAGAAAAGAACTTAAAAACAAATAATGGACTATAAATTCATAACTGGAGACAATTTAGAAATTACAAGCCCTGGATGGTCTGAGGGAACTGTTTTGCAAGATATATATCCAGACTCTTCATTTGTAAGTGGCGTAGAAAACCCCCAGAGCATGAAAATGGTTCCTGTAATCAAAGATCAAAAAATATATGCTAAATATATATTTGAGAAAAGATTTGAGGGAGGACCCGGTCTGGTACATGGTGGGATACTTTCAACAGTATTAGATGAAATGATGGGGTATGCAACCGTTACCCACAACCTCTGGTGTGTGACAGCCAATCTTGAAGTGAACTATAGATCACCATGTCCAGTTGAAGAAGAGTTTGAATTAAGTGCTTGGGTTAAAGAGATTGATGGAAAAAAAGTTTATACCGAATCAATAATATTCTCTGGTGAAGAAGTGCATGTTGAATCTTCTGGATTGTTTATAAACTTAGGTCAAGCCAGGGCTCAGACATTTTTTATACCTGATAAGAACTATCCGTAAATTAAATTTTCGACGTTAAAAAATGACTTGTTGACTGTATAGTCACCATTGGATTCACCCCAGAACATCTAGGAAACACCGATGAGTCAACAATGTAAACATTATCTAATCCATGTACTTTTCCATCAATATCAGTAACTCCTAGATTTGGATCTGGATTTATTCTTGCAGTTCCCATTTGGTGCGCTGAACCAAGTAGCATTCTAAAAGGCTGATTTTTTATTGCTCTGATGTCATTAATGAATGCTTCGATATCTATATTTGATGATTTTTTCCAATGCATTGTAGGAGAGGCTGCAACCATGATCTCTTCTGCACCGGCTAAATAATTTGCTCGCACAAGGTTTTCAATTCCATGCATCAAATTCTTATGATCAAAATCGTTTAAATTATAATCCCATAAATGTTGGGGGTTCTTATTGATGATAGACCCAGAGCTTGTGTCTGATGTTAGAACTATTCCTCCAGACCAATGATTGTAACTTTCAACAAAATCATCAAATTTATCTGTGTTATTTGGAAAAAACGGAAAGAAAAGACTTGGATGCATTGGAAGCCCTTCCAACAGGTATCCATAATTATCTTTCATAAACAAATTATCATCTGAATAAATACCCTGCATTGTCCCTGCCCATGGTTTCTGTTCATCCGAGAATTTACCGGCAACACCTGAAACAGGATGTAGTTTTAAATTATGACCAAGATGTTTATTTCTATATCCACTATCAAGCAATATTTTAGGTGTATTGAGGGAACCAGCAGCAAGAATCACCTTATCAACGCCAACTTTATGTAATGTCCCATTATTTTCAACATTAATGTGTGTTGCTTTTCCATTTGATATATCAAGGCTTTTGATATTTGTATCACTGAACACATTGTTGGGTTCAAATTTATCTTCTGAAAACCAAACTTTGTTAGTGGAGTTTATACTTTCGTCGTAACGACCAAAAGTACTGAAGCCAGATTCTGTGCAATCTGCATTACTGGTATTCCTCGGGATAATTTTATAACTTAGATCATTAAGCTCTAAACCCTCTGCCAATTTCTCTTCTTTTTGTGGGATTCGATTATTTTCTACATCAACATTTAATTCTTTACAGACATAATCCATACTGTTTTTAAATTCACTGGAATTGAAATAGTTGTCTTGTCCTGTAAGCGAGTCCCATTCACTTAATATCTTGTCAGGTGTTCGAAGAGAAGTAGTCCAATTTACACTGGTACCTCCACCAATTCCCATTCCAGCTAAAAGTAAGACTTTATATCCTCTCGTTTGTTGTATTCCGTTAGTGTCATAGAAGTTGTGATATCCGAATGTTTCATTATTTGTCTGACCATTGCCATAACTTCCTTTTTCGAAGAGACCTACTTCATATTTTTCATTGAGAATATTGGCTGCTACACCTCCACCAGAACCACTTCCAATCACTGCTACTTCGATACTTTTTGGAATTGATATATCTTTTTTTTCAATTGTTGTATTTTTATAGATCGGATAATCAAGATGTTTATATACAGAGCCCTCACCATCAAGTGACCTGGCCGTGCTCAATCCAAATAATGCTGTCATACCTGAACCGAGTTTTCTGATTAATGATAGGTTCGAGTTTTGTAGATTTTGTACAAATTTAGGAATATTTTTGTCTTTTATGAACACTTTTCTTATTCCAAAAGAAAAGATAAAAAAGACAATTTTTAGTAATGTGATTTCTGATCTATCAGGAAAATTTGCAAGGATGAAATTAAAGTATTTTTCAGAGTTTTTTGCTTCTTCTTCATTGAAATTTGGGTACAAACTGGAAAAAATGACCCTGAATGATTTAGATATTCTTTTATCCATATATATATTGTACAGGTTGTTTTCAGACGACCTAATTTACTTTTGGCAGTTTTGGCAGTTATAAAGAACATTTTATTACCGCGGATATGCAAAAATTAAGAAACTAGTTCTTTAGAAATAGTTTCTGCTTGAGATAAAACTAATTCAACCGCTTCATCTTGGCTATCTGGCGGGTATTTATATTTTCTCAATAGATTTTTTACTAAAAGTCTTAATCTTGCACGGACAGATTCCCTTACTGACCAATCTACGGTTACATTATTTCTTAGCTTCTCTGCAATCTCTACTGCAATTTTTACAAGCACTTCTTCTCCCATGAGTTCCTCTGCAGATTTGTTATTAGAGAGTGCATCGTAGAAAGCATTTTCCGCTGAACTTAGATTTAGCTCTTTTGATTTCTCTAAGTCTTTTTTAAATTCGTTTGCCATAGCTACTAGCTCTTCTATTACCTGAGCAGCTTCAATAGACCGATTGTTATATTTAATTAATGAGTTTGTCAGCAGATCGCTAAATTTCCTTTGCTTAACTAAGTTGGTTCTAAACTTTGATTTAACTTCATCATTAATAAGTCTTTGTAAAAGTTCTACCGCTAAATCTTTATAAGGCATTTTTTGTACCTCTTTCAAAAACTCCTCAGAAAGAATTGATATATCAAGTTTTTCTAGACCAGCAATTTTAAAAATATCTGCAACATCTTCTACAACAAGGGATTCTGAAATTAATTGTTTTAACTCAAAATCTATATCCTTGTATTCTCCTCTTCCACCTTTCTTTTCAGTCTTGATAAGGGGAGCCGTAATAGCTTGATGAAATGCTACTTCTTCTGAAAATTTCATTGCCTCATCAGTAGCACCACAAAGTGCAAATGATTTTGTAATGGTTAGTACTGTATCACAGTATCTTTTTCTTCCATCCTCTTGTTCTAAAACATGATCAATACATTCTGGCAGAAGTTTTAAAGCATTATTTTTAAAATCTGACCAATCAACTGGATGAAGTAAGTCTCTAGCCACCATGAGTTTTTCTTCTAATATTCTCAATGCTTCGCTTGTATCTACAGTTGGTCTACCTTTACCTTTTGCAGCACTGTATGTTGCCAAAGCTTCTTTTAATTGAGGTGCAATACCTATATAATCAACAATCAAGCCCCCTGGTTTATCAGCAAAAACTCTGTTCACTCTTGCTATAGCTTGGGCTAAGTTAGCTCCCTTCATAGGCTTATCAACATACATGGTTGTTAAACATGGTGCATCAAAACCTGTTAACCACATATCTCTAACAATTACAATTTTTAATTCATCTGATGGGTCTTTAAATCTTTTCTCTAAATCTTTTTTTTGCTGTTTTGAAGTATGGTGTGGTTGTAAATGTTTTTCATCTGCAGCTGATGCTGTCATTACTACTTTTATAGAGCCTTTATTGTTGTCATCATTGTGCCACTCTGGTCTTATCTTAATTATTTCATCATAAAGTCTTGCACAGATATCTCTACTCATGCCAACAACCAGTGCTTTTCCTGGTTGGGTTTTTGATCGCGTTTCATAATGTTCAATTAGATCTTTTGAAACTTCTTCTAATCTAGGTTGAGCTCCAACTAAAGCCTCTATCTGAGACCATCTTGATTTTGCTTTCTCTTGTTGTTCATCATCTTCAATTCCGTCTTCGAAAATATCTTCTACTTCTTCGTCAATAAGTGTTGCTTTGGATTCATTAAGCTTAATTTTTGCAAGACGTGATTCATAATAAATTGGAACAGTTGCCCCATCCTCTACTGCTTGTTGAATATCATAGACATCTACATATTCTCCAAATACTGCTTGTGTATCTCTGTCTTCTTGAGAAATAGGGGTTCCTGTAAATGCTATAAAGGTTGCGTTTGGTAAAGCATCTCTCAATGCTCGAGCTAGTCCATATTTCATTTGTCCTGTTTTCTGGTCAATTACACCTTTGAAACCATACTGCGTTCTATGTGCTTCATCACACATCACAACAACATTGTGTCTATCAGTCAATACAGAGAATCTCTCCTCATCTTTTTCTGATCTAAATTTCTGGATAGTAGTAAAAATAATTCCACCAGATGGTCTATCTGACAGCAGTTCTTTTAATTCCTTGATGGAGTTTGCTTGTTTTGGTGATTCACCTAGTAAATCTCCTGCATCATTAAACACACCAAAGAGTTGGCCATCTAAATCTTGTCTATCTGTAACCATCACTATGGTTGGGTTTCCAAGTCGAATATCTGAAAGTAGTTGTCCAGCAAGACAGGTCATCTCTAAGCTTTTTCCAGCACCCTGTGTATGCCAGACGACACCACCTTTTTTATCTCCGTCTTCTTTTGATGCCTTTACTACATTTTCTAGTGCTTTTTGTGATGCATGATACTGGTGGTATCCTGCAATTTTTTTAATAATTGATTTATCATCTTCAAAAATGCAAAAATATTTTATGTAATTTAAAAATATTTCTTTATTAAAAAGACCTTTTATTAAAGTTTCTAGATCCTGATATTCTCCTAGTGGATCAACTGTCTCACCATCAATAGTTCTCCACCTCATAAAACGTTCTTGATTTGCTGTCAATGACCCCATTCTTGCTTGAATACCATCAGAGATTACCAGTACACCATTGGTATTAAATAGATCAGGAATATTATCTTTATAAGTTTGAAGTTGATTGTATGCAGCCCAGATATCTGTATTTTCATCTGCAGGGTTTTTAAGTTCAATTACTCCTAGAGGAAGTCCATTTACAAAAACTATAACGTCTGGAATTCGAAGTCTCTGATCTCCCTGCACTTCAAACTGATTTACAATTAACCAATCATTATTTTCTACATTGTCATAATCAATAAGTTTTAATTGCTTGCCAACTTCTTGATTATCTTCAGTAAAAGTAATTTTTAATCCTTTTGTCATCAATTTATGCATCTCACGATTAGATTGCAGAAGTCCAGGTAGGTTTGGGTTAAGTATTTCAGAAGAAGCGTTATTAATTGTCTCTATCGGAATGTCGGGATTTATTCTAATTAAAGAAGATTTCAGTCTGTCTTCAAGAACAACTTTTCTAAAATCATCTCTTTCAGGATTATTACTTTCTGGTGCAATATCATGACCATCTTTGTATTTATATCCAAGTTCAACAAACCAATCAATGCATAATTGTTCAAGTTGCTCTTCAGTGATTATATTCATTAAATATTTGCCTCTTGAATAAGACTCTCTGCATCTGGGATTTTCAACTCACCCGAAATGAGTTTAGGCATCAGAGTATCTCTTAACTTAGATAGCAGTTTGTTTTCATTCGAAATTAAAACCTGACGAAGACGAATACTATGAATTAATCGACAATAATGGTCCAAAATATCATCACTCGGCATTAAGATGCGAATTGAACCTAGAGCGCTATTTGAAATAAATGGTTGAGCAGATCCAGATCGCAAATTCTCGAAATCCTTCATAAGAAGCGTTTGTAAAACAAACTCACCATGGTTCAACGGCACAATAGACGAGGCATTGTTTCCTACCCAAGCAGTTTCATAGACCCAGTGAATGCTTCCACAGTTTGCTCCTACACGACCGAATAAAATAGCAAAATCAGAGATGTTTGATTTGTTAGTCCATCCCATAATTCCATTTCCTCCATAGACCGGAACCTCTCCTAACTCGTCAAATTCTGTCTTATCAAGTACCTTACCACCAGAAATTTTTGCTACGGATTTCAGATCCGTAGCATGCCACCCTTTTGGAACCTCCCCAAGTTCTGAATCAATCAACTCAGAAGGAAATAGATCACTTATTTCCTTTGACAGTCCTGTAGGCCTTCCTTCTACTTTTGCTCTTACTGGATCAAAATCTATAAACCAAGATTTGAAGAGTGTTTTTGCAATTTGTTCAAGAGTTTTGTTTTGTTCTTCATTATTTTTTATTTTTTTATCAAGATTGCTTAAAATACTTACGACCTGCTCTTGTTCTTTATGTGAGGGGATATCAACAAAAATATTATCAAAAGTCGATCTTATAATTGTGTCAAAAATTGAACCATGAGCAAGTGACTGCAATTCTTTAATTTTCACTTTTAAGAGATAATATAGATAGTCATTATTAGTAAATTCTGTCTTTGCGTCGATTCCATAACAAGACTGACTAAATGCCATCTCTGAATTTAATTGAGCCAACTTTCCAACTGTCCCTCTAGCTGAAATAATAAGCATTCCAGGTTTGAGTAATTTTGTACTACTGTTATCAAGGCCAAGCTGTGTAATTTTCTCACTTGACTTTTCAACATATCTCGAGTCATTATTAAAGTCACTAACTACTAACCAAGGTATATCCCCATTCCAATATTCTTTCATTGACCTTTTGGGAGTTCCTCCTCCGATTAGACTGATAATCTCTGAAAGCCTGAAATTTTTTTTACTCATCAAACAGATTGTTAATTAAATTTATTTTTTTGTCTAAATTTTTCGATTCTTCCTGTTGTTCTTTTAAAGTATTCAATAAATATTTAATTTTATTATCAAAAGAAGCACCATCTTCTTCTTTGTTTGCAAAACCAACATACCTTCCAGGAGTTAAAATATAATCTTTATTTTTAATTTCTTCAGTGGTAGAACTGATGCAATACCCTTCAACATCATTATATTCTTTTCCACTTCTCCATGAAGAAACGGTATCTTGAACTTTTCTTATATCTTCATCAGTTAAAACTTTGAGTACCCTTGTTTCCATAGTTCCAAGATTCCTAGCATCAATAAAAAGCGTCTCGTTTTTTCTGTTTCTTCCATTTTTAGTTTTATCATTTGTTAAAAACCATAAACAAACTGGAATTTGTGTATTTAAGAATAATTGTCCTGGAAGCGCAATCATGACTTCGACAACATCATCTTCAATCATAGCTTTTCTAATCTCACCCTCTCCAGAAGTATTTGAGCTCATAGAACCATTAGCAAGCACTACTCCTGCTTGGCCACCAGGACCAAGTTTCGATAACATATGTTGTAGCCATGCATAGTTCGCATTACCAACTGGAGGTCTACCATATACCCAGCGAGGATCATCGTCATACTTTTCACCACCCCAGTCAGAAATATTGAATGGTGGGTTTGCAATTACATAATCAAACTTTGTATCTGGATGTTGATCATTTCCAAAGGTATCACCTGGCTCTTTACCTAAATCTGCAGCTAGACCTCTTATAGCTAGGTTCATTGCAGCAAGTCTCCATGTAGTAGGATTGCTTTCTTGTCCATAAATTGAGATATCATCTCGTTTACCACCATGGGATGTAACAAAGTCTTCGCTTTGTATAAACATTCCACCTGATCCACAACATGGATCATAAACTCTGCCTTTATGTGGAGAGAGCACAGCAACTAAGGTTTTTACTACATGACGTGGGGTATAGAACTGTCCACCTTTTTTACCTTCAGCTGAAGCAAACTGCCCTAGGAAGTATTCATAGACTTCACCTAACATATCTCCAGCATTTTGTTCTTCTGTAAATCCAATAGTGGAGATAAGGTCTATAAGTTCTCCTAATTTACCAGCACCAAGCTCTGTTCTTCCGAAACGTTTGTCTAATTTTCCTTTCAGTGATTTGTTCTCTGTCTCAATATCGCTCATTGCACGATCAATAATCGCGCCAATATCTGATTGTTTCCCCTGTGCTCTTAGTGTCTCCCATCTTGCAGATTCTGGTACCCAAAATACATTATCTTGTGTGTAGTAGTCTCTGTCTTCTAAGTCTTTTTCATTGATATCTGAGAGATTTTCTGAAATAAAGAAATCAGATTTTGGATCAGTAACTAATGCTTTAATTCTCTCTTTTTGTTCTGTAAAGGAGTCTGAAATATATTTAAGGAATATAAGCCCTAGAACAATGTGTTTGTATTCGGCTGCATCCATTTGCGCACGAAGTGAGTCTGCTGTTTTCCAAAGAGTCTGTTTGAAGTCTGTACTTGATTCTCTAGGCATAAACTTATTTTAAATAGGTAGGTTTCTGTATGCATGTTGAACTTGAACCTTTATCATTTAACTTCAAGATTGGAGAAACTGTTTAACCTAACATAACTAGTAATTGTTTTTTTGCTCTAGTAGCTGCTGTATACCAGTATCGAGCAATATCACTTGTTGAACGACTTGGTGGAGAAACATTAAGAACAACTGTATCCCACTCGCCTCCCTGAGCAGAGTAAACAGTTGAAGTGTATGAATACCGGCACCATGTTATATCTTGAACAACTCTTCCTTCATCTTCATTCTCCCAACCAAGCTCATCCCATTTTTCCTCAACTTTTCTCCACAAACCCCTAGATAGCATTTCATCATCATCTTTAAAGACTGGCTTATAAACGGCAATATTAAATTCTCTATTGGGTGTAAAGACATCAAACAATTGATCTAATCTTTGTAATATGTTCCATCCTGAGTACTCTTGCCTTCTAGACACCTCTCTTACTTTAAGGATATAAAAATCACCAACATCAGAATTTAAAATCTCTAAAACTTCAAATTCGTCACCCTTTAATATCACATCTTTTAATCCGTTTGAATCAGATCGAAGCCTTTCTCCAACAACAACGGCACTAAAGGAATCAGAAAAATATTCTTTTCGGAGTCTTCTTCCCCACTCCAAACAACTCATATTGCTATCAGTAATAAATATGACATCATCTGGACTGCCCTGAAATACTTCTTTGCAAACTTTTCTAATTGCATCTTCGCCATAACCCAGGATTTCTTCATTATTTATGCTGCCTGTAATACTTCTTCTGGCCTCTTCACCAGATCCATTTGATTTTGCCATAGGTCTCAGTTTTTGACCTAACTCAAACAATGGACCTTCGGCTGCTCTGTGAGATTCAATTAATTCAACTTCGGGATAACACACAAGTCCCAACTCAGACTCCATATAATCTTTGACAAGTCCATTGCTCTTGTTTCCACTCTGTGCCACAGGAGGTAATTGACAATCGTCCCCTATAAATACTATTTTTATGTCATCCATTGAGTTATTGATTGCGAGATCAGTTAGATTTGCTAGCTCCCTATCATTAATGCAACTAGCCTCATCTATAATTAGCAAATCTCCTTTCAACTCCTCCTCTTCGTTGGAAAAAAATTTTTGAATTGCTTCTACTGCTCTTGAAAAAAGACGTAAATGAAGAGCTCTAAACCAATCATTAAAGTCTTCATAAGGCTCACCATTAGGCTTGACCTCTTCACCGCTTTCTATTCTTTTATTAACATTAATATATTTGGCCACAGTGACAGCAGGAAGCCCTGTTATTTGGGTAATAGCACTTGAGCTCCTTCCCCAAACACCTAAAGGGATAAATCTCCAACCCTGTTCTTTGCAAATTTTGGAAAATTGTTTAATAAGGGTTGTTTTTCCTGAACCAGCAGTTCCTTTAATAATCATGACGTTTGCAACATGATCTAAGAATGCTTGAAAATTCTCAATTGCGTTTATCTGATCTTTTGAATAATTAGCCATTATTTTAGATATTAATAGCTATGAAGAAGAGTTTCCATACGGTTCAGTCCATCTACATCCATTTGAGTACTCACTGCATGACCAAAAAGGTCTATTTTGTCTTCTGTTCCAACTTTTTATAATTTTTCCTTCAGAGCATTGATGACATGTTTCTGCATTTTCATCAGTGTATGGTTTCATAGAACTACAATCAGTTTCTCTATTATCAGTGCAACCCCAAAATGGTCCATTTGGACCTACAAGCCTTCTCAAATAACCTGTACCAACTTTACATTTTTCAACGCTACCTTTACAGGTTTCATCGCTACATAAATACAGACTTTTTTTACTGTCAATAATACTTAAAGCTTTTTTGCAATAGTTACATGCTTTGTAAGTATGAGTACAAAATGGATAATTTGAACAACCATAAAAAAACATGTTTTCAACAAAATCAACTTTTTTAATATTTCCATCATGACAAGAAGGACATTTTTTTGGTTCATTTTCTGAACAACATGGACAAACTGAAACTAATCGGTTACTCATACTCTAAAATCTCGTTTACAAATATAGATGGTTGTGGGACATCTGATATAACATGAAATTCTTCTCGGGCTCTTGTCATTGCAACATAGAGAAGTCTTCTTTCTTCTCCATACATTAATAAATCTTCAGGCCCTGCAGAAGCTAATACTAGATTTAAAATAGGATCTTCAGATTGTATTGCTGGAAAACCAAAAACCCCTGAAATCAAATCAACCAACAAAACATAATCAGCCTCTTGTCCCTTAGCTCTATGTACAGTCATATATCTAAAGTTCTCACCCCATACCTCACCAATTTCTTTTAATTGAGGACCTTTAGGTAGATTATGATTGTATCTTGCCAAAATAAGCAACTCTCCTTGAAGTTTTAATTCTTCTTTCATTTTCTTAACAATCTCTACAATTTTCTTACTTCTCTTTTCTGGAATAAGACCTTGGTCTGACCAGTGAACCCAATTCCTATATGGTTCAACTGTACGATCAACAGTTATATTTTTTCTTTTCTGCATTGGATTTGCTTGGATAAACTTTTGACTTAAATCTTTTATCTGACTGTTAAACCTGAAAGATTTTGTTAATTTAAATTCAACAGATCTTCCAAAATATTTTTCGAATTTAGTTACTAAATTAATATCACTACCTGCAAATCTATATATAGACTGCCAATCATCTCCAACTACCATAAGTTTTGCATCAGGATTTTGTTCCAATATCGCATTAATAAACCTAAGTCTTCCTGCAGAGATATCTTGAAACTCATCAACAATGATCCATTTCCACTCAGTTTGATACTTAGCTTCCAACAAAGCTTTTGTACCATCGTTTATCATGTCAGAAAAGTCTTTAAGATCATTTGAATCCAAATAGGCATTGTATTGATTTTTAATCCATTCAAAGATATGTAGAAATGCGATACTTCTTTCATCTTCCTCAGCCTTAATCAATAAATCTTTGATGTTGTGTTGGTTAGATTTGTATTGCTCAAGAAACTCACTACACAGCTGGGAAAAGATGGTGAAATATTGACTATCGTTAAAACGCTTTAACAACTCTTCATCGTCCAATTTCTTGAAAGTAACTCCTCTATTTTTAAGTTCCGTTTCAAGTTTTTTCAATAATAACCCCTCTTGCTGTTCGTAGTAGTACAAATCGATAAAGTCGGTTTTTTCATTTTTATGGAGCTCTATTTTTTTTGTTGTAAGATTCTTATATCTATCAGGCAAAATCCCTGGTTTAACATTTCCATCTCTATCAATCCCGAAAAACTCTACAACTATTTCTTCAGATCTTTCCCTGTCTTTGTATATCGTGAAATCGGGCCTGTAAGTATATCTAATGTTCTCGGAATTAAATTTTGCCTCATATTCGAAGTCAATACCATTTATTGTTAAAAAGTTAGCAATTAACAATTCACCATAGCTTTTTACTTTATCTCCAGAAAGAGAACGTTTCTCTATATTTTTAACATACGATTGATATTCATTCAGAGATTTGTAGTCCATATTTGGTGAGGGTGGTGGTACTAAATACTCAGAAAAATAACGGAGAACTTTTTTCATTATTGGATGATCTAGAGGTAAAGTATCAAGAGTTGTTTGTATCCACTTAGGTTTTTTAATTTTCTGATCTTCTTCATCAGGGTTTAAATTTTTATTTGGGCTTAAACTTTTGCTTAGCTTGTTTCCATATGAGTGGAATGTATATGCATGTAAATTAGCATCCAACCTCTCTTTACCGCGATTTCTCAGCTGTTCAGCTGCATCGTTATTAAAAGCCAACAGCAAAATATCCTGTTCTTTTATCCCCATTTTCTTCAAAAGATAACCAGCTTTGGCGATCATTAGATGTGTTTTGCCTGTGCCAGCACCAGCTACAACTAAGTTTCTATTTTCATTAGACAATACAGAAACTTTTTGCTGTTTTGTGAGCGGGTAGTCTTTACTAAATTCATTAAAGAAAGCTTTTTCCTTCCAAAGTTTCCACCATATTTTTACGAAAAAAATAGAACTAAAAATATTAAAATATCTTGCGTTTTTTGTGTCGATATCAATGTTGCCGCTATAAATTTTCTTAATAGGTTCAAATTCATATTCATCTGTAATAGTTTCATCATTAACAAAACCTATCTCTCCTGAATAATCAATATCCTCTAGATCTTCTTCTAAAAACTCAGGAGAACCTTCAAGTTCTAAATTTATTTTTTCCTCTGATTCTGAAGCCTGATCAATATCTAAGTCCTCAACAAAGTTTTGTATGATGTCGCTTGATCCACTTATTTGATAACCATATATTTCTGATAGTTCTTGTAGAAATTCATTCCAAAACTGTTTTATAATTTCTAAATTTTCTATCTTTGATATCAAATCCTCTTCTGATGTAGGCCAAGGTTTTGTAGAAATATTCTTAATATCTATATTATTTAACAACTTCATTAACCGTATATTCTCTCTATCACAGATTCGCTTTCTAAACTCTCTAATTTTTTGGTTAGTCAATTTCTCTTCTTCAGTCATTTACAACACCTTACTTCTTTACGATTTTCGGACCCACAGTATTCAAAAAAACAAATGATTCCCAAGTAATTGGTTCAACTTTGCTTTCTTGACTTATTATGAGCTTCTTTTTTAATTGACCTGGTCTATAAGTCCTTGGTTTAGGTCTTTGTTTTATTTTTGTATTTTTTATCTTCGTATCTGGAGTTATATTTTTTGAAAAATTAATTAAATATATTGTTATCACTAAAGCAATAAGGATAATCTCCATTACTCTTTCGATTTTATGTCAGATATTTTGATTTCTCCAGTTAAATTGTCTAAGTTTTTTTGATATTCAGACTCTTTTTCTCTGATTACAGTTCCATTTGGATTAGATATCATCCTATCAAATTTTGGAATGTCATGCTCTTTATACCATGTTGGAGGTTTTCCTCTGCGAGGTTCAGCGTCTTTTGGACCAGATTTAGTTTCTTTTATCCATCCCTCAACATTTGTTAATTTATCTCTAAAGTTTGCTGGATCTAATTCAACTTCCCAAATAATTTCATAGACATCTTGTATTTGTCCTAATGTAAAGTGTTGAGGTAGAAATCTGGTTGCAAGACCACTGTATTCTAAATCAACTCTTAGTCGGTTAGCTGCATCAGTCAGTATCTTGTAATGATCAAAAGCCAATTTTGGAATTGATCTATCAATAAATCTTCTAGGTATCTTAAACCATCGATAATCTGAACTTTCATCAGAAAGTACTGGATCGTCAGTACTAGTGTAAATTGCATTAAATGCAGTAGTAACAACACGAACCTTTTGACCTTTTACTGGTCTTTTATCACGAGAAACATCACTATACGTTCTGAACTGATTGATATATGCAGGTGCAATGCCAGTCTCCTCAACAAATTTACGATGTGCTGCCTCTTCAATACTTTCATTTTCATTCACAAAACCACCAGGAAGAGACCATTTGTTTTTATGCGGGGAGATACTTCTTTTGATTAAGAGAACTTTTAAATCCATCTCAATCCAGTCGATCTTAAAACAGACTACGTTGACTGCATTCAGTGATAGGGGATAACCTTTACTCATATGCAAAGTATAGAAAAATTATCTTAATAGTGTAAAGTACTAAAAATATAATTTATTAATTGTGTTTTTCACTATTATTCGCTATATTTATAGTGAAAGTTACTAAAAAAGGAATAAATGCCCCGGCAACGTATCACACTAAAACAACCTATTTGCTGGTCAGAGTATTCAAATTCATATTGTTTATGTGATAAATGTTGGAGTTGTAAAAGAAAAACTAAATACGACAATCCTTTACTCGCATTACAATCTGCAAGACTCGCTTCTTTTAGAGCTAAGGAACTCATAAAAGACTACAAATGCAGATATTGTGATGGTTATCATATTGGTCGTGTTCATAGAGGAATATGAACAAAGTTACACTCTTAGGCGATTCCATCATTGACAATAAGGTTTATGTTGAATCTGATGAGCTCTCTGTACTGGAACATTTAGAACATATTTCTAATGATGAATTTTTACAAATAGCACTTGATGGAGCAACCACAGATCATGTTTTAAGTAGCCAGCTAAAACATGTATCTGAAGAGGATACTCATACAGTATTGTCTGTTGGTGGAAATGATCTTCTTAACAATATCAGCTTTTTGACTCAGGATTTTAGGTATTCGCCAAACCTTGTTCTTGAACAATTAAGGCAAATGTTACTTCCGATAAATAATAATTATGAGACCATTGTGCAGAAACTAACTGACTACAGGGCAACTCCACTTCTATGCACAGTATATGAAGGGGATTTAGTTGGTTCAGAGGAATTTGATTCTATTGCAGAATCAGCAAGAACGATGGTCTCATTTTTTAATGACTCTATTTATAGGATCGGGAGCAAATACAACATAGAGGTGCTTGAGTTAAGAGAAATTTTTGTCACATCTGAAGATTATGCTAACCCCATAGAACCAAGTCATAGAGGTGGACAAAAATTTGCAAAAGAGATTGTTAGGTGGGTAAATAATGAATAGTTTTATTAATGCATTAAAAAGACCACCTTCTTGGAAATCATTATTTATTTTTTACACATTATTTATTTTTTTTATTGTCCAAGTTGCTCTTTTTGAAAATGAAATCATAGAAGATTTAATTGAAGAGAATTATCAATTACAAAGTGATTTAGATTTTGCAGATGAAATGATAAACGAATTATCAGATCTTGCTGCAGAGCAAAACGAGTTTATTCTTGATGAAAATCAAAAACCACTCATTAATTTAAATCTTTGTGATGAAAATCTTGGTTTATATGAATCATATGAATTTGTCATTCAATACTCTTTCCCAAATGGACCTAAAAAATTTGATATCAAGTTCACCGACAGCACAGGTGATTTAGACATTAATCTCAAAAAAAGAATGGAATTAGATCAAGGTGTTGGTTACAAATTGGACGGTGAAGTTGTAATCAATGCCTATGCAGAGGGTCTACAGGGTAAAGACATGTTGAATATTGAAATATATGCAAAAGATGTCGAGGGCGAAGAGGCTTTATTTACATGTAAAAATAATCTTTTCAATATGAATATCAGTGGTGAAGGAGATTACGTAAGAGATCACATTAGATCACCAATGGTAGAAGATGGATACATCACAATGTATAAGACTCCATCTGGATTAATTTGGGAACAACATTTTGATTCTCCAGAGGAATGTTTTGAAGATGAATGGATTTTAAAGTGGCATGTGGATGATTGGAACGAATATTCAAAAGAAGAGGGTGAAGAGGAACTTACGCCTGACGTTTTTTGTTTAAGTGAAGTTGGGACTTATGATTCCAATACAACTTGGAATAACACATTTAGGTATCCAGTATTAAATATTGAGAATCTGAATGTGTGGAACGAGCTATACGAAAACTCAATTGACGATGCATCCATGTATGAATCCTGTTTTGAAGAGATAAATACTGTATTTGAAGACTATGCCCGATCAACCACTCTTAATTTTCATGATGATCTTGAGTGGGGAGACCACTGGGCCTCAGGCTTAACAGGCGACTATCGTCTTGTTGGATTTGATATATCAGATAACGCCTGGGACCACCCAACATGGGCAGATTTTTACTCTGTTTTTAATTATTTAGTCAGTAGTCAATCCTCTTTTGAAGTCCATGGGAAAAATCTAGGTCATCATAACAACCCACCCGAGGATGGTTTTTATTTATATGAATATGGAATGGTTCCTGAAGAAAGGATGAATTATATATCTGTAATTTTCCAAATTCATACTTTTACAGGGGGTAATCATGGTGACTATTTCTATAAAACTTATAATTATGATCTTTCTACATGTACAAAAATTGAACTCAAAGATATTATGTCCGATAAGCTTTTAAATGAACAAGGCTTTGAAAAAGATGGTTATAACCCACTATGGCTTGAATTACTCGATAATAGGCTAGAAGATATTCTTAGAGTAGATGAGGGAAAAATCCCCACTTTAGAAGATGATAAAACTCAGCCTTGGAGTTATAGAAATCTAAATGCTGTATCGATAAATGATGACGGATTAACGTTTTCATTCCAACCATATGTTGTTAGAGGATGGGCTCACGGTTGGCCAGAAATCTCAATTAGTTGGGCAAATCTCTGGGATATCTTTATTTGGGGTGACTGGGAAAATAGAGAAAGAGAAGAGTTTTTTCCAAATACAATAATTCACGATGACTACAAAGAGGATATAACCGAAGTCACAGATGAACTAGTAAAACAATTTAGCATTGAAGATCTTATAATTGGCTCAACTCATACATACGATCCAGGTGGATACAGTCGAGACTCCGGATATGTAAATAGAGACATTTTCAAGCAAGATAGTCCTGTTGTGTACGGTTTCGATGGTGATTTTACCGATAAAGATGAGAGAATTGTAAAAGAGTTCGTCAGAGTAATAAACGAAATTATTGGTTATGATTTCTTTAGTTATTCAACAAACAGTGAAGCAATAACAATTCCTATTGAGCTTAGAGAATGTCTGAGCAGAAGACCATATGGTGACGCTTGGGGGACTGGCTCATGTGCTGGTTATACAGGGTTTTATAACTTGATAGAGGAAAGCATTTGGATTGATGCTGACCTATATGGTTTGGAGAGAGATCACGTTTTAATTCATGAGCTAGGCCACTCACTAGGGCTGCACCATTCATCATGTATCAAAAGTGGATTAATGAGTACAGAAAACGTAACAAAAAATAATTCTGTAAACTTCACAGATTTTGAGATAGCCCTCATAAAATTTTTATATACACCACTTGAAACAATTATTAATACAGATAATCCCGTAGGCATAATAAAAAATAAAACCACATTTGAAGAACTTGTTGATAAATCCTCAATTACCTTGTCTCTTCCTAATCAAAAATCTTTAAAATTCTGTCCGGATGAAATAGAAACTTTAAAGTAAATTTTATTGATATAAATTTTTACACTATGAAGCTCACTTTTATTTTGTGAGATAATTCAATAATGAATGATGAACTAGAAATTTTAATAATGAACTCCATTGATGATATTTATAAATTAAATTCTTCAAAGATAGGTGAAAAAAATACTTCTCTTGATATACGAGGAGTTACAAAGAAAGAAGATCGACAGAGAATTATAGATGTAGTTACAGGACTTGCTCTTGGTAAGAAATGTAAAATTAAAAAAATAAACACAAATGGTGTATTTTTAATTATTCCCCCTATACAAGACATGATTTAAATAAAGTTTGAAATACATGCTCTTACGAAAATTTGAATTATCTTTAGAGTATGAACCAGGGCATTAAGTTCTATAAAACGTATGAAGTTAAAAAAATTAAGGATATTAAATTTAAACGACAGTATAATAAAAAATCTATGAATGAATCATTAAATTCAAAAGACTGGATAGTTGAGCGTTGTTCAAAACCATTTGAGTCAAAAAATGATGCTGTTACATATATGAATGATAAAAAATTAGATGGTATGGTACTAAAACTTGAAGATGGCTCAATTCAAGCTGTTTGTCCTACCTATCCAGATGGTTATTATCCTAACGCTGAGATTTTAGAAGAAGTGAATTCTGATTCTCAAGTTTGTTGCTAATTGCCTTTTTTACACGTCAAATTACATTTAATAACTATCCTGTAAAAACAGACAATTATATTGAAATACATGATCTCAAGAAACTTTCAATTATCTTTAGAGTATGAACCAGGGCATTAAGTTCTATAAAACACACGATGTTAAAAAAATTTCAGAGTGTCATCAATCTATTGGTCCAAAAACTCTCACACCAAATTCTCGCTTAGATCGATGGAGCGGTATAAATAACGCAATATCTGATTGGTTACTTAATGAAGCAGATGATGAGGTTGCTATTAAGGTTGCAGAAGAAAATTTTCAATTTTATGACCCATTACAAAAAAAAATAATGTCTGAACTTTTTGAGCGATTTAGAAGTTTGGTTCCCAAACCACTACCTCAGGTCAATATAGATTTTTACAGACAAGAAATCATCAAAGAGATTGATGGTGAAGAGAAAGGTATGTACACATCCTTTCAGTATCAACTTGAAGATGAAGACAACACTGAATACATAAAGCTTAAGGCAGGAGTGTCTGATATTGAAGATATCGATAGGGCTATTGTGGCAGAAACTAAGTTAGAGGGTGAAACATTTCTAACAGCTCAACTCATTCACGATGACTTTGATGAGATTAAGGAACCAGAAAATTCAAAAGAAATTATTGATAACTATTTCAATATTATTCAAGAATTTGAAACAAATAGAAAACAAGCAACTCCTGGACTCCATTGCTATATGTGTTCTCGACCATCAAGGTGTGGTCAATATCCTGTAGTTGATGGACAAGAAGCAAAGTCGAATAATAGAGGAATTTTAATTAGTAAGTCAAACTTGTTAAATCTTGAGACGTGTGAGCGATGGACGTCTTGGAGAGCGCAATATGCAATACCAAAAGATATTGAAAACGAATCATTTGAAGCTGAACTTGGACAAAAATTTCACTCATATTCACAAAAGATGCTTGAAAAAAATAAAGATATCTTTGGAGATAAAGAAATTGAGAGATTAAAAAAGCTGCTTGTAGATGAAGAGGAAAAATTTGCGTCTCAGATACTCAAAAAATATGAAGAACTCATCCAAGCCTTAGATGATGAGGTTGAAGATCAAAACGAATTAGAAATAAAACTATCAGAGTATGGTCTTGGATTTTCGATATTAAAAGATGGAATAGTCTCAAATTCAAAAATGGAGTTAAGAGAAGATAAAGTTGCAGTAACATTTATGGGCCAGGCTGATCTTGTTGGAAGGTACAAAGGAAAAGGTCTTGTTATTGAACTCAAAACAGGACAAGAAAGCAATGATGACCTAACAGAGGCTGAATTATATGCACTAGGTGCAAAATTGTTACTCAAAGAGGATGAGGTCTACGTCTTTCATATATATACAAATAAAGATGGTGGAAAACTTAAGAAAAGAAAATTTGGAGAAAGTGAGTTTGATTCAATCATCAACAAATTCGAGGATAAAGCGCAGAGAATTGCTAATTGGAATCCTAATGATTCACTATCACCATCATTTAATGTTGGTGATTGGTGCTCAAATTGTGATTATCAAATAACTTGTCCAGAGTACAGATAAGGTTTTAGTAAGAACTATATGAGAATATAATTAAAACGATGGATTTATCAGTAACACCAGCAAGTTTAGTTTCTTCAGTTTATGAGAATCTAACTGAGAATATTAAGAAATTAAGAGAGAGAAAAAATGCTCCTCTCACTCTGGCTGAAAAACTTCTCTTTGGACATGCAACAGATATCAACTCTGTTTCTCTAAATAAAGGCGAAGACTACGGAGACTTTGCACCCGATAGAGTTGCAATGCAAGATGCAACAGCACAAATGGCTCTTTTACAATTTATGCAAGCAGACCTTCCAGAAACAGCAGTGCCAACAACTGTCCACTGTGATCATTTAATTCAAGCTTATGAAGGAGCAGCTAGTGATCTTCAAGTAGCTAACAAGACACATAAAGAGGTTTTTGACTTCCTTAGAACTGCTTCCGAAAAATATGAAATAGGCTTTTGGGGACCAGGGGCTGGAATCATCCATCAAGTAGTTTTAGAACAATATGCATTTCCAGGAGGAATGATGATCGGTACGGATAGTCATACTCCAAACGCTGGAGGCCTATCCATGATTGCAATTGGTGTAGGAGGTGCAGATGCAGTTGATGTAATGGCTGGTATGCCTTTCAACACAAAAATACCTAGCTTAATTGGAGTAAAGCTAACTGGTTCTTTGAGCGGCTGGTCATCTCCTAAAGACATTATTTTAAAAGTTGCAGAAATCTTGACGGTTAAAGGTGCAACGAATGCAATAGTTGAATACTTTGGAGAGGGTACAAAAACCATTTCAACCACTGGAAAAGCAACTATAACAAATATGGGTGCTGAGATTGGTGCAACTTGCTCAATATTTCCATATGATGAAAAGGGAAGTGCTTATCTAAATGCTACCGGCAGAGATGAAATAGCTGAATTAGCAGACTCTAGAATGGATTTACTCACAGCTGATGATGAAGTTTTAGAAAACCCAGAAGAATTTTTCAATCAAGTAATAGAGATTAATTTAGATGAACTAGAGCCTCATATTGTTGGACCACACACGCCAGATTTAGCTAGACCAATTTCTGGATTAAAAAAGGATGCAAATGACAATGAGTATCCTGTAAAAATCTCAAGTGCATTGATTGGATCTTGTACGAATTCATCATATGAGGATATTGGTAGAGCTGCTTTTATTGCTAGAGAAGCTGCAAAGCACGGTCTTAAGGCAAAAGTACCTTTGATGGTTACTCCTGGCTCAGAACAAACCAGAGCAACTATAGAACGTGACGGATACTTAAAAGATTTAGAATCGATTGGAGCTACTGTTCTTGCGAATGCATGCGGTCCTTGTATCGGTCAATGGAAAAGAGATGACATCAAAGAAGGAGAGAGTAACTCAATCGTCTCATCGTTTAATAGAAACTTTCCTGCTAGAAATGATGGAAATGCAGAGACACTATCATTTATTGGTTCACCTGAATCAGTTATAGGTTTGGCACTTGGCGGAACATTAGATTTTAACTTCTTAAGTGACACTCTTACTACTCAAGATGGGGAAGAAATTTTACTAAATCCACCTGTTGCAGATGAATTACCTAATAAAGGCTTTGAAGAAACACTCGAGGGATTTATTCAACCAACACCAGGCGATGATGTTGAAGTAATAATTGATCCAGAATCAAATAGACTTCAAAAACTTACCCCATTTCTTCCACCTAATGAAGAAGACTATGTTTCAATGAGCGTCTTAATGAAGGCAGAAGGAAAATGTACAACTGACCATATTTCTCCTGCTGGTAAATGGTTACAGTTCCGAGGTCATCTTGAAAATATTTCACAAAACTTGTTCAATGGAGTCAATAATGCATTTGCTGAAAAAGCAGGTGATGGTGTAAACATACTCACAAAGGAAGTCGATACATTACCAAACATAGCAAAGAATTACAGCGAAAAGAATGTTAGCTGGGTAGCTGTTGGGGATGAAAACTATGGTGAGGGCTCATCAAGAGAGCACGCAGCAATGGAGCCGAGATTTAGAGGCTGTAAGGTCGTGTTGGTAAAAAGTTTTGCACGAATACATGAAGCAAACTTAAAGAAGCAAGGTATTTTACCTCTAGTCTTTGAAGACAAAAACGATTATGAAAAGATTGAACAGTTCGACAAAATGACTATCGGTAGTCTGAAAGACATTGCAGTTGACACACCTGTTGAGATTATCCTCGAAAAAGAAAATGGTGAAACAGAGACAATCAAAGCAAATCATTCTCTATCTGAGGATCAGATTGCTTGGTTTTTTGCTGGTTCTGCCTTGAACTATATCAAATCAAAATAAATGGACAGTATATCTGACAAAGTTAAAAAAATTAGGGTTGAATACGAAGACAAGCCATTAAATATCGAAGATCTAGATACTAATCCTTTAGAGCAATTTAATGTATGGTTTCAAATTGCTATTGACGCAGAGGTTAATGAAGCAAATGCAATGGCGATATCTACTATCAGCGAAGAGGGAACACCAAGATCAAGGTACGTACTATTTAAGGATATTGTCGATAACAAACTTGTTTTCTACTCAGATTATGAAAGTAGCAAGGGTCGGGAAATGGAAAACAATCCAAATATTTCAGGATTATTCTTTTGGCCTGAGTTACATCGTCAAATTCGACTTGAGGGCGTAGTTTCTAAAACATCCGATGAGGTATCTGATAACTACTTTGCTTCAAGACCGAGGGGAGCACAACTAAGTGCTATTGCATCAAGTCAAAGCACTGAAATTGAAGGAAGAGAAACGGTTGAAGATAGGATTAAAGAGTTGGAAATAGAATTTGAAGGAAAAGATATTCCAAGACCCGACAATTGGGGTGGCTATACAATTGATATTAGTTTCTGGGAGTTTTGGCAGGGTAGAAGAAGCAGAACCCATGATCGCTTTATTTATGTTAAAAATGATAATTCATGGGAAATAACTAGACTATCACCTTAAGAAATAGATTTATGCGAGATATAAAAGTAACCAAAGATTTTATTAATTCAGAAAACACTTCAGTGCTCTATGAGTCTGGTAACACAAAAGTTTTGATTACAGTTTCCATTGCGGATAAGGTCCCAAGATGGCTTGAAAACTCAGATAGGGGTTGGTTAACAGCAGAATACAATATGTTGCCTGGATCTTCAGATCAGAGAATATCAAGGAAATCATTTGAAGGCGGAAGATCAAAAGAAATCTCAAGATTAATTGGTAGGTCACTCAGATCAGTTTGCGACCTAGCAATACTCAATGGTTATTTAGTAACCGTTGATTGTGATGTGTTAGATGCTGATGGAGGTACAAGAACTGCCTCAATTAATGGTGCTTGGATCGCTCTTAATGAAACATTCAATAATCTCGTTGAACAAAAGAAATTAGTCCAGAATCCACTAACGAACCAGATTGCAGCTTTGTCAGTAGGGATTGTCGATGGAGAGTTCATCGCAGATCTGGATTATGAAAAAGATTCAAGTGCTGAAGTAGATTTAAACTTGGTTCTTAATGACAATTTCGAAATTCTAGAAATTCAAGGAACTGCTGAACAGAAACCATTCTCAAAGGAAGACTTAGACAAGCTTTTTGAGATGACTAAAGATGAGGTAAATAAAATTTTCGACGTACAGAAAAATGTATGAAAATTTTATTCGCCAGTAAAAATAAAAACAAATTCCAAGAAATCAAAGAAATCTTTTCAGATTCAGATTTTGAAATTATTTTCGATGATAGTTTGGAAGATGTTGTCGAGGATAGAGATACGATCATTGGTAATGCTCAGAAAAAATCAGAAGAGATTTTTGAAAAACATAATGTCCCTGTTATCTCAGATGACTCAGGATTATTTGTAGAGGCTCTAAATAATGAGCCTGGAGTAAAAACAGCAAGATATGCAGGCGAAACTGCAACTGCCGAAGACAATATTCAAAAACTGCTTAATAATTTGGAAAATGAAGACAATAGAAATGCCTTTTTTCAAACAGTGTTGTATTTTTTTGATGGGAACAATCGTCTAGATACTGAGGGAATTCTACCAGGTACCATTACGACATTACCAAGAGGAGATAATGGATTTGGCTATGATCCAGTTTTTGAAGTAGATGGTAAAACTCTTGCTGAGCTAAGTTTTGAGGAGAAGACAAAGATCAGTCACAGGAAAATTGCAACAGAGAAAATGTTCACGCTATTGAGTGAGACATTTAAAGAATAAATATATTTTTTGTAGACAAGCAAATTATCGAAACTATTATGAATTCATGATTAATTTCATAATTATTATTTAAGAACAACGAACTTATCGTTGTTACCCTTGCGTTGCAGGGGTTTTTTTTTGGAAGAAGACGAATGAAGATAGACATATTTGATACGACACTTAGAGATGGGTTTCAACAGGAGGGAATCTCCCCATCAGTAAAGGATAAATTAGCTATTGCTAAGTTAATTGACGAGTTGGGTGTTGATTATATTGAAGGTGGATGGCCTGGAGCATCACCTAAGGAAAAAGAGTTTTTTGACAAAGCAAAAAAAGATTTAAAGCTAGAGAATGCAAAATTAGTTAGTTTTGGTTCTACAAGAAAATTAAATGTAAAAGTTGAAGACGATCCACAAGTACAGGCACTTATTGATTCTGAAACAGAGTACGTCTGCATCGTAGGTAAATCATCAAATCTTCACATTACAAAGGCTCTAGAGACTGATGTAGACAGTGCGATTTTAATGGCTACTGATACCGTTAAATATCTAAAAGATAATGGACGAAAAGTATTTTTTGATGCAGAACATTTCTTTGATGGTTTGAAAGAGGATTCGGAGACTACTTTGAAAATTTTAGATGCAGTAATACAAGAAGGCGTTGATTGTTTTATTTTTTGTGACACCAACGGAGGAACACTTCCTCATGAGGTCACCGATCTTTTAACTCCAATTGTGGAAGAGTACCCCAATCAATCATTTGGCGTTCACTTTCAAAATGACAATGGTTGTGCAGTTACAAACTCTCTAGCTGCAGTGAACCTTGGGGTTGAACATGTTCAAGGGACTATGAATGGTTATGGCGAGCGTACTGGTAATGCAGATCTTTGTACTCTTATTCCTAACCTCTCTTTAAAAATGGACTTTGAGACAGTGCCTGAAGAGTCACTTGAAAAACTGACTCCTATAGCAAATCACATTGCGGAATTAGTAAATATCGCTATTGACTCAAGACATCCTTATGTTGGTTCATCTGCCTTCACACATAAGGCAGGACTTCATGCTTCTGGTATGTCAAAAGACAATACTCTCTATGAGCACATAAACGCAAGTCAAGTAGGAAATTACACCAGAACTACTGTTTCTGAGTTAGCTGGAAGAGCAAGTGTAATTACTAAAGCAAAAGAATTTGGAATAGAACTTACAAATGATGATGCAAAAAATCTTATTGAGCAAGTACAAGATCTTGAATATCAAGGGTTTCAGTTTGAGGCTGCTGATGGTTCTCTATATTTATTAATGAAAAAGATCAAAGGAGAAGAGCCATCTTTTTTTGATTTTGAAAGCTTCAGAGTGTATTCGGAAAGAAGAAACTCTGAAAATGTTGTTTCAGAAGCTGTTTGTAAAATATCTGTAGGTGAAGAAAGATTCGTAACAACAGGAGAGGGAGTTGGTCCTGTCGATGCTTTAAATAAAGCTTTGAAATCTGCCTTGAATAAGAACTATCCGGATGTAGACAAGATTAAATTAACTGACTATAAAGTGAGAATCATTGACTCTTCAGATGGAACTGAGGCAAGAACAAGAGTCCTTGTTGAATTTACAGATGGGGAGATAAATTGGAGCACTATTGGTGTTCACGAAAATATAATTAATGCATCTTGGAATGCTTTATGTGATGGCTTTAATTATTATTTTATGGAAAGTTCATCATAAAATTTTTATAATTACGTTAGGTAATTAAAAAATGTCTGAAAAAATTGAAAATTTACTTGGAGAAGATAGAACTTTTGACCCTCCAACGAGCATTGTAGAGAATGCAAACGCTACACAAGAATGGTTTGACCTAGCCAATGAAGACAGACTTGCTTACTGGCAGAAACAAGCTTTAGAGAGAATCACCTGGTATAAAGAACCCAAAGAGATTTTGGACGACTCAGATGCACCTTTCTATAAGTGGTTTAAGGATGGAGAACTCAACCTTTCTTACAATTGTCTTGACCGTCATTTAGAAACTGATGCAGACAGAATTGCTTTTTACTGGGAGGGAGAACCAGGAGACTCTCAAGAAATAACATATCAAGATCTTTATGAGAGGGTCTGTAAGCTTTCAAACGGCCTTAAAGAGCTTGGTGTTAAGAAAGGTGATAGAATCGCAATTTACCTTGGTATGACGCCTGAAATTGTGATCTCTATGCTCGCCTGCGCAAGAATAGGTGCCGTCCATTCTGTGGTATTCGGAGGTTTTTCCGCAGAAGCTCTCGCTGACAGAATCAATGATGCTGAAGCAAAAGTTGTAATTACAGCAGATGGTGCTTGGAGAAGGGGAGATATAGTTCCTTTAAAACAAAATGTGGATGACTCCCTAAAGCTTACCGATCACATAGAGAGCGTAATAGTTGTAAAGCGAACTGAGAATGAAGTAACCATGGTTGATGGTAGAGATTATTGGTATAGCGAACTTGTAGATAAGCAGGAAGCTGATTGTGAACCAGAAGTAATGAATGCAGAGGACATGTTATATATCCTCTACACGTCAGGTACAACAGCTAAGCCAAAAGGAATCGTCCACACACAGGCTGGATATCTTACTGGTGTAACTACAACACATTCCGCAGTATTTGACGTAAAGGAAGATGATATCTATTGGTGTGCTGCAGACTGTGGTTGGGTAACAGGTCATAGTTATATTGTGTATGGACCTTTAGCAAACAAAACAACAAGCGTTATGTATGAGGGTGCACCAAACGCACCAGATGAGAAAAGACTTTGGAGCATAGTTGAAAAATATAAAGTAAATATTTTTTACACTGCCCCTACTGCAATTAGAGCTTTCATGAAGTGGGGAGTTGAACATCCCCAAGCACATGACTTAACTTCACTTAGATTGTTAGGTACTGTTGGGGAGCCAATTAATCCAGAAGCCTGGATGTGGTACCACGAAAACATAGGTAATGAATCATGTGCAATTGTAGATACATGGTGGCAGACGGAGACTGGTTCAATAATGATTACACCTCTGCCAGGCATTACAAGTACAAAACCAGGGTCAGCATGTGGTCCAATGCCAGGCATAGATGCAGTTGTTGTTGATGAAAATGGAAATGAGGTCTCAAAAGGTGAAGGGGGATATTTAGCAATCAAAACACCTTGGCCATCAATGCTTAGAACAGTGTTTGGAGATGAGAAGAGATATATTGACACCTATTGGTCAAAATATGATGGTATGTATTTTGCAGGAGATGGAGCAAAATATGATAATGATGGATATTTTTGGCTTCTCGGAAGAGTTGATGATGTTATGAATATATCCGGTCATAGAATTTCAACCGCTGAAGTAGAAAGCGCACTTGTTGCACATGAATCTGTTGCTGAGGCAGCCGTGATAGGTAGAGCTGATGAGATATCTGGTGAAGCTATTGCTGCATTCGTAACATTAATTGGTGGTTTTGAGGGGAATGAAGATCTTATATCCACCCTAAGACAACATGTGAGCGATAAAATTGGTCCGATTGCTAAACCTAAAAGTATTGTTATTACAAACGATCTTCCAAAAACAAGAAGTGGAAAAATTATGAGAAGATTGTTGAAAGATATTTCTGAAGAAAGAAAATTAGGAGATGTAACCACATTGGCAAATGCTGATATAGTTTCTGAGTTACAAACAAGATCATCTGAGTCAAGCGATGAATGAGAGAACACACTCCTGGGATCCACCATTAGATATCGCAGAAAAACTGCTTAATTTAGATAAAGAAGATCGGCGAAAATTATTCACTGAATTAAAACCAGATTCTTTTGGAATTGGTTCATTAATGGGTTTTACCAAGATTGAAATCGATGAAAAAGGGCAGGCATCATTTTACTGCGTACCCGAAGAGTTTCATTACAACCCAATTGGTAGTGTTCATGGGGGATTAGCAGCTACTCTTCTGGATTCTTGCAATAGTATTTCTGCCCAATGTAATTTAGATAAGGGTTTTATTGCATTAACAACTGATATAAAAGTAAATTATTTAAGCCAGATAAGTGCCGACACCGGTGAGATTGTAGCTCGGGGGAAGATTGATAAATTAGGAAGAAAAGTAATTTTTTTAACGGGTGAACTTCGTGATATGAATGGAAAGCTTCTAGCTACTGCTACGTCAACTGAACTTGTTGTAGCAATCTCATAATTTGTGCGGATGAGAGGACTCGAACCTCCACGAGCAAAGCTCACTAGATCCTAAATCTAGCGCGTCTACCAGTTCCGCCACATCCGCTAAATGTCGCGTGGGTCGCCGGGGACTTGAACCCCGAACCTGCGGATTAAGAGTCCGTTGCTCTGCCAATTGAGCTAGCGACCCTTTTTACAGATTAACTTAACTCATAATACTTAACTATAAATTTTTTGATTTATTGTTTCCATAAAAGCGTTATCATGGAACAATAATTAGACGTGCGGGCTGTGGCTCAGCTTGGCTAGAGCGCCTGCTTTGGGAGCAGGAGGTCGTGAGTTCGAATCTCACCAGCCCGACTAGCGCGGGTGTAGCTTAATGGCAAAGCTCCAGCCTTCCAAGCTGGCTATGAGGGTTCGATTCCCTTCACCCGCTCGAGAGGCTCTCGTAGCTCAAATGGATAGAGCAACAGACTTCTAATCTGTAGGTTATAGGTTCGAGTCCTATCGAGAGCGCCGTGGTGATCGTAGCTCAGTTTGGTTAGAGCGCCTGGTTGTGGTCCAGGAGGTCGCGGGTTCGAATCCCGTCGGTCACCCCACCTTATTTAGGAGAACAATTGAAATATAAAGTAAAGAATGCCGGCGATTTTGAAAAACAACTTGATATAAAAGTTGATTTCCAAGATCTTGAACAGTACAAGAATGAAGCAATTAATAAAATATCAAAAAATTTAAATATTAAAGGGTTCAGACCTGGAAAAATACCAGCAAATATAGTTACCAGAGAGGTTGGGGAAGATGCAATCAATGAAGAGGCAATTGAGATGTATCTTCCAGAAAATCTCTTCACGATTTTAAAAGATGAAGAAATAAATCCAGCTACAAGACCGGTTATTAAAAAGATAGAGAAGAAAGATAAAAATTATGAGATTGAGGTACTAATTACTCTTTGGCCTGTACTATCAAAACTTCCTAAATTAGATCAAGAAGTTGAAGTTGAATCCATAAAACCTACAGATGAAGAAATGGATGATCAGATTGATAGAGTCCGATCACAATTTGCTGAAGTATCAAAAGTTGAAAGGTCTTTAGATAATGGAGATTATGGATTGGTCAATATTTCAGGAAGTAAAAATGGAGAAGAGGTAAAAGACTTTGTATACAACGATTACCTATACGAAGTTGGTACAAATATGCTTACCCAACAGCTTGATTCAAAGTTGATTGGCGTTTCGCCAGGAGCAATTGTTAAATTTAACGATAATATTCCACAATTACAGCTAGAAGATGTTGAGATAACAGTTTTAGTGAAAGAAGTAAGGGAAAAGATTCTTCCTGAATTTACCGATGAATGGGTTTCTGACACGACAGAATTTGATGATATTAAACACTTAAGGGAAGAACTAGAAAAAAATATTGAGATGATAAAAAAAAGACAAGTTGCTTCTCAGTATCAAGCCGAACTAACAAATAAATTGATTGAAGAGGCCAAAATAGCCTTACCCGAACAATTAGTGATTGCTGAAATGGACAGTATTCTTCAAAATTTTATTGCTGAGTTAGCTCAAAATAATATAAAAATGGAAGACTATTTTCAAGTCACTGGCTTAACTGAAGAAGCTTTAAGGGATGATTTGAACAAGCAGGCAACAAGAAATTTAACAATGGTAGTTATATTGGATAAGGTTATTGAGGATTTAGATCTCAAATTGGAAAAAGAAGACACCGATCTTATCGAGGAACATTTAAAGACTCTGGAAAGTGATGATGAAGTTGAAATTACTACTCGTAGATTAAATTTAGAGGCTGAATCACTGAGAAATAAGGCTATGTTGCATGTTTTGAAGTCAGGAAGCTCAGTTGACCAAAATGGTGAAAAAGTATATCTTCAAGATGTGTACAATCAAGATACAGATACAAGAGAGGAAGAATAACATGAAAAAAGAGCCTTCAAATTATGTTGTACCTACAGTTATTGAGAACACAAATAGAGGCGAAAGAGCTTTCGATATTTATTCAAGGCTTTTAAAAGATAGAATAATATTTCTTGGTACTCCTATTGATGATGGAGTCGCAAACCTAATTATGGCACAGCTTTTACACCTAGAGTCAGAAGATCCTGATAAAGATATCTACGTATATATAAACTCTCCAGGTGGCTCAATTACATCCTTGTTTGCAATTTATGACACAATGAAATACATTAAGCCAGACGTTGCAACAGTCTGTATGGGACTTGCTGCATCAGCTGGTGCTGTTATTTTAGCTGGTGGAACCCCAGGTAAAAGATACTCACTTCCTCATGCAAGAATTATGTTGCACCAACCAGCAGGAGGGGCTGAAGGAACCTCTAAAGACATTGAAATTCAAGCAAAATTGATTACAGACATGAGGAATCAAATTAATGGTCTTTTGGCAGATTTTACTAAGAAAGACATTGAGCAAATTTCAGTCGATACAGATAGAGATTTTTGGATGACCGCGCAAGAAGCGTTGGAATACGGTATAGTAGATGAAGTACTAACTCAAAGGGAGTTAGCAGACAAAAAATAACAACAGGGTAAGGTTATGGCTAGTAAAGAATCATCAACTGATCCGTTAAAATGTAGTTTTTGTGGAAAATCACAAAAACAAGTTATAAAGCTCATCGCTGGGCCAGGCGTTTACATTTGTGATGAATGTATTGAACTATGTGTTGAAATTATTGAAGAGGAAAAGGTCGAAACACTAGAGGCTACAAGTGAAACTCATCTTCCTCTTCCAAAAGAAATAGATCATGCTTTAAACGAATTCGTTATTGGTCAAACCGAAGCAAAAAAGACTTTATCTGTAGCTGTTTATAACCACTACAAGAGAATATATAAAGATGACGCAAAAAATGATGATCTTGAAATCCAAAAATCTAACGTTTTAATACTTGGACCAACTGGAAGCGGTAAAACGTTATTAGCTCAAACTTTGGCAAAGATACTACAAGTACCTTTTGCCATAGCAGATGCTACAACATTGACTGAAGCTGGTTACGTAGGTGAAGATGTTGAAAATATTCTTTTAACTTTGATACAAGCTGCAGACTTTGATATCAAGAAGGCTGAAAAGGGAATAATCTACATTGATGAAATTGATAAAATTACTAGAAAGTCTGATAATCCATCAATTACAAGAGATGTCTCAGGAGAAGGTGTTCAGCAAGCATTACTTAAAATCTTAGAAGGCACTACAGCGCAAGTACCTCCTCAAGGTGGAAGAAAGCATCCACAACAAGAATATTTACAAATAGATACAACAAATATTTTATTTATTGTTGGTGGAGCATTTGATGGTCTTGATCAAATAATTGGAAAAAGACTTGGAGATAACTCAATTGGGTTCAATACAAGCCTGAATATTATTGATAAAGTTAATCAAAGCAAAATATTTGATAATGTTGAACCAAAAGATCTGAGAAGATATGGATTGATCCCAGAGTTCATCGGAAGACTGCCAGTTGTAACAAGTGTTAATGAATTAGACAAAGAAGCATTAATCAAAATACTTGTTGAACCAAAAAATGCAATTACTAAACAATTTAAGAAAATCTTTGAGTTGGACGATGTTGAGCTTACGTTTACAGACGGTGCTCTTGAGGCAATGGCCGAACTTGCTCTTGAACGAAAAACTGGAGCTAGGGGATTAAGGTCAATAATCGAGAAATTACTTCTTGATGAAATGTTTGAAGCACCTTCAAGGAAAGATATTGAAAAAATCATAATTGATAAAGAAAATGTAATTGATGATATCCAACCAAAAATGGTTTTAAAACAAAGTAAAGACAAAAAAGACTCCAAACCAGCCTGAATCTATGCTTGAAGATTCATATGAGCCATTAAGCACTGAACAAAAATGGCAATCAGAGTGGGAATTAAAAAATCAATTCAAACCAGTTGAATCACATAAGCAGTTTTCGATTGTAATACCGCCGCCAAACGTAACTGGTTCATTACATATGGGTCATGCCTTAGAGCATTCTATCATTGATGTAATTGTTCGAATAAAAAGACTTCAGGGATTTGAAACATTGTGGGTTCCTGGAACCGATCATGCAGGGATAATTACACAACTACTTGTCGAAAATGAGTTATTAGAGAAGGGTCTATCGAAAGAAGATGTTGGTCGTGAGAATTTCATTTCAAAAGTATGGGAGTGGAAAGAAAAATCAGGTGAAAATATATCAGGACAAATGAAAAAACTTGGTATGAGTTGTGATTGGTCAAGGGAGAGATTCACAATGGATGAAGGTTTATCAGCAGCTGTTAGACAAGTTTTTGTAACCCTCTATGACTCTGGGTTTATTTATAAAGGTTCAAGAATGGTTAATTGGGATACAAAACTAATGTCTGCAGTCTCAGACCTTGAGGTCAATCTTGAGGAACAAACAGGCAAACTCTGGAGTGTTAAATATAAATGTGGTGATGAATTTATCACAATCGCTACTACTAGACCAGAGACTATTCTTGCTGATACAGCCGTTGCAGTTAACCCTGATGATGAAAGATATAAGAGCTTTATTGGAAAAACAGCAATTATCCCAATCGTAAATAGAGAGGTTCCGATTATCGCTGATGAGTATGTAGATAAAGAATTTGGTTCTGGATGTGTAAAGATAACACCTGCACATGATTTTAATGATTATGAGATCGGCTTGAAACATGATCTAGAAGTCATATCTTGCATGAAGTTAGATGGAACAATGTCTGACGATGATTTTATGCCAGAAAATTATAAAAATTTAGATAGATTTGAAGCAAGAGACCAGATAGTGAATGAGTTATCTGAATTAGGCTTCCTTGTCTCTGCTGATGATCACGTAATCCAATTACCAAAAGGAGATAGGTCAAAAAGCATACTTGAACCAATGATCACCGACCAATGGTTTGTAAAAACAAAAGAGTTGGCTGATAGAGGTATCGCTGAAGTTGAGAATGAAAATATGAAGTTTATTCCAAAAAATTGGGAGAAAACTTATTTTGAGTGGATGTACAACATACAAGATTGGTGTATTTCTAGACAAATTTGGTGGGGTCATCAGATTCCGGCATGGTATGACGAGGATGGAAACATCTATGTAGCTACGACTGAATCAGAGGTTAGAGAAAAATATAAACTCTCAGATGACTTGAAACTATCGCAAGATAAAGATGTTTTGGATACTTGGTTTTCATCAGCATTATGGCCATTCTCCACTCTAGGTTGGCCTGAGGAAAGTACGGATTTAAAGAAATACTATCCAACCTCATTATTAGTAACAGGTTTTGACATAATCTTTTTTTGGGTAGCCAGAATGATAATGATGGGTCTGAATTTTAATGACGATGTCCCGTTCAAGGATATATTGATTCATGGGCTGGTAAGAGATTCTAAAGGTAGAAAAATGTCTAAGAGTTTAAAAAATACAATTGATCCATTGGAGCTATCTGAAAAACATGGTGCAGATGCATTGCGCTTCTCATTAATAGAGAAAGCAGCTCCAGGACAAGATGTTCCTTTTGACGAAGAGTGGACAATTGCTGCAAAGAAATTTGGAAACAAACTATGGAATGCTGCAAAGTTTGTTCACTTGTACTCCCCAGAAGAAAAAAGAACTGATGAAATTAAAGAAATAACTTGTCCCGAAAACGTATGGATTGCCTCTAGATTTGATGAAGTCCTAGCTGAATTTAACGAATTATTTGAAAAATATAAAATATCAGATGCATATAAGCTAATTTACAATTTTGTCTGGTCAGATTTGTTTGATTGGTATTTTGAGTTTTCCAAAAACCTAATTGATGATGATAAAACAAAAGATGAGACTATGTTTGTACTTAGAACTACATTTTTAAAAAGCATAAAAATATTGAATCCTGCAATGCCTCACATAACTGAAGAAATTTGGTCAACCTTTGAAGATGATCTTTTAATAAACAACACTTGGCCTGAAGTTGAAGGCAAAGAGTTGAACCCCGAGGCTAACGACGTTGAAAATTTGAAAGAAGTTATTTCTCAAATAAGAAATTTCAAAGCTACCTATCAATTAAAAAATAAAGAAATATTAAAACTTAATTCAAGTAAAGATGTTGGTCCTTGGTTTACAAAACAGCTTGAAAACATTGGCAATGTAGAATTAAATCTTAATTCACCAGAGGATAAAGTAAAAAAACAAGTAGTTTTTCAATCAGGAAACTATGAATTTTATCTTCTAGCCGAAGACTATATCGATATTGATGTAGAAATTAAAAAGCTAGACAAGAAAATTGAAGTTCTCTCTAAAACACTAGCAGTCTCTAGATCGAGATTAGAAAATGAAAAATTTATCAAAAATGCAAAAGAAGAATTAATTGAAAAAGAAAAACAAAATGTTATTGAAGTTGAAAACGAGATAGAGCTACTAAAACAGACACGGGATCAATTCAGTGTCTGATGAATTCAAGATATATCTAAATTCAAAAATAGGAAAAAGAAATAAAAATTTAGAAGTCCTAGCTTCTTTTTTCGAAAGTAATGAACTTCAAATTTTAAAGGAAAAGTCAATATCTATTGTTGGTACTAATGGCAAAACATCCTCCGCATTTTATTTAAATGAAATTTTCACAAAAAATGATATCTCATCTGTTTTATTTACTTCTCCTCATTTGGTTGACGTAAATGAGCGAATAAAGATAAACAATGAAATAATTTCAGATGAAAAGATTTCATTGTACACGGATGATTTAAAACAATTTGAATCTGAAAATAACATGGAACTAGCATATTTCGAGACACTTTTTCTTACAAGTTGTAAATTATTTTTAGAAAGTAAAGCTGATTATTTTATTGTGGAGGCAGGTATTGGTGGATTATATGACACGACCTCGATACTAAATGTAGATACAGTCTGTATTACTAACGTTAATTACGACCATATGGATTTGTTAGGTGAATCGTTAGAAGAGATTTTCTATCAAAAAATCCAAATATCAGACAATCCAAAACGTATTATTTTTGGTGATCCTAATTTATATGAAGTTCATAAAACTTATGTGCATGATAAGTTTGATTTAACTGATAAAGATATATATTTGAATGATTTAGAAAGCCAAAACAAGATGAATCTTAATTTTGGAACAGCATTAAAAATATTTGAATCAATCATTACAAATTTTGATGAAGACAAAACCAGTACTGTAGAAAGCTATCCCAAAGTTCCAGGGAGGTTTGAAGAAGTCTCAAAAAACCCCTTAAAAATTATTGATGGAGCCCATAATTCTTCAAGCTTAGAGACATTAGTTAGTTTTATAGAGGAGAACCATACAACAGGTGATTTTGATATATACATTGGAATGAAAAAGGGAAAAAATATTATCGAATTTATGAATAAAATTTTTATAAAGAAATTTAATCAAATTTATCTTATTGAAAATGATTCATTCTTTGAACAAACTAAAACATCAGATTTTGAGAAATGCTTTAATGAAAATGGACTTACCTATAAGGTAGCAACTATCGGTGATTTTTATACTTCAAAGAATCCATCTATATTGACGGGAAGTTTATATTTAGTTGGTAAATACAAAAAGGAATATTCATGAAAACTTTCTTTATGGTAAAACCAGATGGTGTAAAAAGAAATATTGTTGGACAAGTAATTGACCGCGTTGAGCAAGAGGGATTTAAAATAACAAAAATGAAAATGATGACTATAACTACAGAGCTTGCTGAGCAACACTATGGTGAACACAAAGATAAACCTTTCTTCCAAGATTTAGTTTCCTTCATAACAAGTGGCCCAGTTGTAGCCATGGAAGTTGAAGGTGAAAATGCTGTAAGTGAAGTTCGTAGAATAATGGGCGCCACAAATCCAGCTGACGCAGACCCTGGCACAATAAGAGCAGATTTTGCTACCAAACTAGAAGAAAATGTAGTGCATGGTTCTGATTCAGAAGAGAGTGCTGAGAGAGAATTAGGCCTTTTCTTTAACAATTAAATTTCTATTTAATTTGATTATTCAGTCTATTAATCTAGATATACATGGCTGGAATTAATTTAAGAAGATCGCTTTTTGGTGGCAACGATATTGCTATTGATCTAGGAACTGCCAACACTTTGATATACGTCAAAGGCGTTGGAGTGATGGTTGATGAACCTACGTTGATTGCTGTAAATAAAGAGGATGGCTCAATCCTTACTGTTGGTGAAGAGGCAAAAAACTTAGTGGGTCGGGTCCCCGATTCAATAAAATTAATTAAACCTCTAAGAGATGGTGTGATTTCAGAAATCGAAATGGCAGAAGAACTTGTAAAAACCTTACTAACACGAGCAATAGGAAGGTCCTATTCAAGACCAAGAATTGTTATGTGTGTTCCAAATGGTGTTACCAGCGTTGAACAAAGATCCATAGAAACTGCTGCTCACGCTACAGGTGCGTCTGAAGTTTATACCGTTGAAGAGCCAATGGCAGCTGCAATAGGTGCAGGTCTACAAATTTATGAACCTTTTGGAAATATGGTAATTGACATTGGTGGAGGAACAACAGAAATTGCTGTTATTTCAATGGGTGACATAGTAAATGCTAACTCGGTAAGAGTTGGTGGAGAGGATATGACTGATAGACTCATTGAGTGGTTAAGAACAGAACATTCTATGTTGGTAGATGAGGGAATTGCAGAATCTCTAAAGCATGCAATCGGATCTGCTTATCAATACGACAAAGAGCCACAAGTTACAGTAACGGGTCGAGATATTGTAAAAGGTGTCCCAAAACAAGTTCTATTAGAGGCCTCAGATGTCAGAAATGCACTGAGTCCAGTGGTTCAAGATATTATTGAGGCAGTAAGAATGTCTCTTTCGCAAACTCCACCTGCGTTAGTTTCAGATATAGATAAATATGGTGCATGGTTAACTGGGGGAGGCTCTCTCTTAAAGCAATTGGACAGGAAGATAGCAGAAGAACTTGGTATTCCAATTAATATGACAGAAGATCCATTAAGTACAGTCGTTGTTGGTTCAGGTATATGTTTAGAGAGATTTGATGATTACAATTCCGTACTCAAATCATCTCCAAAACCTAACTAAATATGAAAGATGGCAATCTAAGAGTAAGAAATTACATTATTTACGTTATTTTTATATTGTTTTCCTTTTCTATCATGGTTCTGGACTTTTTTTCAAACCAAGAAATATCCTCAACTATATCAAAAAGAATGAATTTTCTGATTCCTTCAAGCGTAAATTTTCCAGATTATTTGGAATTTTTTGATACTGAATTGTTCCAAACAAGAAATAATTTGATAAATGAAAACATACGTCTAAAGAATGAAGTTTTAGAGTTAAGAAAACTGAAAATAGAAAATGATCTCTTGAAAGAGGAATTAGATGCTAACAAAAATCTTATCGAATCTGTTGATTCCACAAATTATTTTTATATAAAAACTACAGCATTCATTAAAAATAATGAAAATAAATATCTCGTATCAGGAGGTTATGATAAAAACTTTGAAAAGAACGACATTGTTATCAATGAAGAGGGCTTTGTAGTCGGATTCGTAGATAAAATTTTTCAAAATCACTCTGAAATTGTTTTTTTAAACGATGTCGATTTTTCAATGCCAGGTTTAGATAGGTTTGGAAATGAATATTTAATACAAAACAATGGAAGCCAATTGTCGGTATACACAACATCAGTAAATGAATTAACCGCAAATATTGACTTCATATTTACGGCTTCTATATTTGATCAGCCAGGAAGATTCCCCATTGTATCTCTTTCAGATGCAAAAATCACAGTTGATGATAATAAAATATCTACAAATATAGATATAGAAGAAATAAGTTTTTCCTTTACTGATATATATATAGTTAAGACCAATGATTTACCTTAGAAATCTACTGTCAATAATTGCTTTTGTTTTCTTCTTGTTTATCGAGTTATTAATTAATACAATTTTAAATTTTGATTATTTTTTAATAATGCCATTTTTCATTGGAATGTTTGTAATTTCAACTCGAAGATTTTCTAATTTTTACATATCTGTATTTTTGGTTGCTGGTATTTATTACGACGCACTATATTCTTCAAATTTTCTAGGATTTTCAAGTGCTAAATTTTTAATAACAATTATTTTGATGAACTTCATAGTTGCAAACCAACAAAATAATACATATCTAGACCTTGCTACATTCACGGTAGGAATCTTTATTTATAAATTTACATATTCATTGGAATATCTAAACCCTGAGTTTTTATATCAAATATTGATTTCATCTTTGGTCAATTACTTTTTATTTAGAATTTTGAACATTACCATAGGTAAAAATGTTCTTAAACAAAAGATATAACCTCTTTGCACTATTTTTAATTGGTTTCTTTATATACATAGTTTCTTTTCTTTTTGATTTACAAGTTTTATCAAGGGATACGGCATTAAGTGCAATAGACAACCAAACTACTGATACATTTTATATAACAGCACCAAGAGGAGATATTTTTGATGACCAAAATGAAAGATTAGCGACTTCTTCTATGGAACCTCATCTTTTTCTAAATTTAAGGAAAATTGATGACAATAATATTGAGATTTATGAACAGTTTATACAATATAATTTTCCTGATTTAGATCAAGATGACTTTAACAAACTATTTATAAACAGGAATAATCTTGAAATTGTTGGAAATATATCTACCTTTTCTGCACTTGAGCGACAGAAACTTTTAGAGCTGGATGCATTTGAAATCTTTGATTTTCCAATCAGAAAATATAATTATGACAATTTAACATCTCATGTTATTGGATATGTTGGAAAGCCTACCTCTGATGATTTTGAAGAATTTCCACATACCAAAAATTCATTACAAGTTGGTAAAAACGGTCTTGAAAAATATTACGAAAATACATTAACCGGTATTCCAGGGGAAATTATTTTTAAGGAAAGTGAAATATTAGAGTTCACACCTCCACAAAAAGGTAATGATATATCTATATCACTAAATATTGAAACCCAAAAGGTCGTAAAAGAATCTCTTTTACAAGGAATAGAACTTGCAAATGAAAATGAAGATACAAAGGATGAAGTGATTAGAAGTGCATCAATTGTTATTGATGTAAATACAGGTGCAATAGTTTCCATGGTATCTTTACCAGATTTCAATCCAAATCAGTTCATTGATGGAATTTCAAATCAAGATTTCGAACAACTTAATCGTGTACAAGCATTTAATAATTTTGCTATTCAGGGCCTCTATCCACCTGGTTCGGTATTTAAAGTTGTATCCTATTGGCTAGCAGAAAATGAAGGACTTTTTCCAGAAGGCTTAAATTCAAGGAGAGGAAGAGTCGATTGCAAGGGAAGTTTATCATTTGGATTTGATGATGGTTCTCAACAGGTTTATCAAGACTGGAAAGAAGACGGTCATGGAAGAGTAAATTTAAGTTCGGCGATGCAACAATCATGCAATGTATATTTTTGGGACATAGCGCTAAATATCTGGAGAACCTATGAAGGTACACAAAATGAATCCATCTTACAAAATTATGCAAAAGACCTAGGTTTTGGTGAACTCACAAATATAGATCTTCCGTTTGAGAGAAATGGAATAATACCTGATAGAGAAGTTTTTGAAGAATGGACAGTCTCACGTCCTGATTTAGTTAGACCCGAGGGGTGGCTGGGTGGTGACCTTATGAACTTAATTATTGGTCAGGGTGCAATAACTGTGACACCTATTCAAGTAGCAAATGCCTATAAAACATTACTTACCTCAACTTCATCTAGTCCTTATCTCAATCTTGAAGCTTCTGATAACTTTAAGTTAAGAAAATACAATGTGTCTGACGAATTTATTGATTTTTTAAAAAATGATTTAAATTTGGTAACAAACAAAAATGGAACGGCATATGCAGCATTTGAAGTAATGGGAAGAAAAGCAAGTGATGTTGGTGGGAAGACAGGTACTGCTCAAAATCCAGGAGAAAAAAATAATACTTCTTGGTTTGTTGGTATTGACTCTGTTAGCAATCCTCAGCATGTTGTTGTCACCGTAGTAGAAGAGGGGGGTTCAGGAAGTGCAATCGCAGCACCAATTAGTAGAAGAATAATTCAACATTTAATAGGCAGTGAACTAACTCCTGTAAGATATGGAGAGATTACCGAATGAATACAAGAAAAATTACTCTTTTAGGACCTCAGGGAACAAACATATTTATTTTATTGATATTCCTTTTTTTTATATTTATATCATGGTTTACTCTTTATACACTTACAGATTTTGAAGGTCTTGAATTTGATGTAGATAATATTTTGACTAGACAAGTAGTTTTTTCAGTAGCCTCAATTATTGTATTTTTTCTCCTTACATATTTATCAATTGATAATCTACAAACTTATGCCAATATTTTATTTTTTATAGTTGTAGGTTTATTAGGTTCTTTATATTTCACACAACCAAGATTAGGAGTACGTAGATGGTTCGATCTTGGTCCAATTGACATACAGCCATCTGAATTTGCAAAAGTAATCATTGTTATTTTTGTTGCTAACTACCTTTCAAGAAACTTAAATAAAGGAATTTTGATAGCTTTAATATTTGGAACAGTACTTCTTATAAACTTTCAGCCAGATTTAGGAACTGCTTTAATTATTTCTTTTGTCTTTTTATCAATGTTGCTTCTATCAAATATAAAGTTACGATATATGTCACTCCTTTTATTAACAGGAGTATCTCTATTTTTTATATTTTTAGAAATAGGGTCAAGAGTTGACAATATAAACATTGTCACTCAATACCAAATCAGCCGCTTGAATGAGTTTTTTTCTGCTGAGCTTGATTTCTCTCAATCTCAAAGTCGTCTATTAATTTCTAGTGGTGGACTATTTGGACAATATTTTGCAGCCGAAAATATTGAAAAAATATTTGTTCCAGTTGAGACAACAGATTTTATCTTTGCAGCATACGCGTACAATTTTGGTTTTTTTGGAATTTTATTCTTACTTGCTCTCTGGGGTTTATTATTTAGTAGGCTTAGAAGAATCTTGACAGTCTCTGACTCAGATTTTGACAAGTTTGTGATTGCTGGATTTATTGCACTACTATCTTTTCAAATAATTATAAATATATCAACTGTCGTTGGCTTAATCCCTGTTACTGGCTTACCCTTTCCTTTGTTAAGCTTAGGAGGATCATCTATGGTCTCAATAGCTGTAATTTTTGGGATTACAAACAGAATATTTATAGAAAATAACATCACAATTTAATATTTAAAGCGTATTATTCTCTGATTATGAAGTTTTTAAGTATATTTTCACATCATAATTATGGAGGTTTTAATGTTTGGTATTTTCAAAAAATCGAAGGTAGTACGAAAGAGCGAAGATAAGTTTAGTAATACCGAAACAAAATGGTATAACGGACAAAAAGTAAAAATTAAATCTGGTACTTCAAAGTCCAGAAATAAAAGAGAAGATTACAGAAAATCTAATCGTCAAACTTGGTTTAGAGAGACTCCTTTACCAGTCCCTTTTGTCGATAAAAAACAAATGCTTATAAGTTTTAAAGGCGGTTCCTCTAAGATTGCAATTTTGGAAGGAGCAACATTAGTTGAATATTATACAGCTGAGGCAAAGTCAAAATCCCTTGTTGGAAATATTTATCTTGGAAAGGTTAAAAATATACTTCCTGGGATGGAAGCTGCATTTGTATCTATAGGTGAAGAGAAAAATGGTGTGTTATATGTCGCAGATGTATCTAATGCAAAGCGTAATTCAAAAATAGAGAATCTTTTAAAGCAAGAACAAGAGATTTTAGTTCAAGTTGTAAAAGATGCAATGGGTGAAAAAGGTGCAAGATTAACCGGACAAATTTCATTTCCCGGTAGATATTTAGTGCTAATTCCTAATTCAAACACAAAAGGTATATCAAGAAGATTGCCGGATGAGGAACGCAATAGATTAGATAAAATAATACGAAAAATTAAGCCAGAAGGATTTGGTGTAATTGTTAGGACTGCAGCTGAGGGAGTAAGCGAAGAATCACTTAAGAACGATATAGATAAATTAATAAGTGAATGGGAAAAGACTTCTTCAAAAGACTCTGGTAGTTCTCCAGTTTTAATCCATGAAGAACCAGATATATCAATAAAAGTTATAAGAGAACATTTGAGCTCAAACTTTAAAAAATTATTGATTGAAAATAATGAAAAATTTGATGACATAAAGAGCTATATTTCAGATACTTCACCTGAACTCAATGAAATAGTTGAGAAATACTCTGATGATCTAGATCTTTTTGAAAGATATCATATCGAAGATCAAATTAAGAAAGCCCTAGATAGGAAGGTATGGCTTCCATCCGGCGGTCATTTAATTATTGATAGAACAGAGGCGCTAACAGTTATTGATGTGAATACAGGAAAGTTTGTTGGTAAAGACAGTCTTGAGCAAACTGTTTTTGAAAATAACCTTGAAGCAGCTGAAGAGATTGCAAGACAATTAAGACTCAGAGATATTGGTGGAATAATTGTTATTGATTTTATTGATATGGAAACACAGAAGAGACAACAAGAACTCCTCAGCAAATTCAAACAGGAATTAGCGAAGGATAAAACTAGAACACAAGTATTTGATATTTCTAGATTAGGGTTAGTTGAAATGACTAGAAAAAATGTTTCAGCAGGACTTATTGAAAGCTTTTCTGATGAATGTGAAGAATGTAATGGTAGAGGGCTAATCATTGGTGACATATTTTCCAATAATTCAGTTGATACTGATTTACTTGAATCTGAAGCCGTAGTAGAGTAATTGAGTCATGAGTAAATATGCAGTTGTAAAAATAGGATCTTCTCAAGAGAAGGTAAGTGTTGGTGATGTTTTAACTGTGCCAGCTAACTTTAAAATAGAATCTAAAACACCAATACTAATGAGTGCTAGAAAAGGCTCATTGATAACAGACGAAAAAAAGCTTTCAAAGTATTCTGTTAATTTTGAACTTTTGGATGAAAAAAAGTCTAAGAAACTAAATATCTTTACCTATAAAAACAAATCTGGAATAAGAAGAAAATTAGGATATCGTGAAGATATAAAAATTGTAAAAGTAAAATCAATCTCAACCGGTAAAGGTGAGGAAGAAGAATAAATGTCAAAAACAAAAGCAGGTGGTTCAACTAGGAACGGAAGAGATTCAGAGTCTAAACGACTTGGTACAAAGGTTTTTGATGGCCAAAAAATCTCTGCTGGTTCTATCGTTGTTAGGCAAAGAGGAACAAAAATTCATCCAGGAAACAATGTGCAAAAAGGTGGAGATGATACTCTTTATGCCAAAGTAAATGGAACCGTAAAATATTCAACCCGAAACGGAAGAAAACTAGTAAATATAATCCCGTAATGTCATGTTTGTTGACACAATTCAAATTAATCTGTTATCAGGTAGTGGCGGTTCAGGCTCTGTAAGTTTTAGTTCTAAGAGTAGTAAAACCTCTCCAAATGGTGCAAATGGCGGTAACGGTGGATCAATTATTTTTGTTTCTGATTCTGGAGTATTTGATTACTCAAACTTGAAGTCAAAAGGATCATTTAAAGCAGAAAACGGCGGAGATGCGTCAAAAAATTTACAAAATGGTCCCAATGGAAAAGATATGTATTTAAAAATACCTATTGGGACATCTATTATCTCGGATGGAGAATTGTTAGCTGAAATAATTGATGAAAAAGTTGAATACAAAATATGTCAAGGTGGAATGGGCGGTAGAGGCAATAAAGATTTAATATCAAAAAGAAATCCAAACCCAGAAATATGTGAATCTGGTGAAAAAAGAAGAAAAATTACTTTAGATCTCGAGTTAAGTCTTTTAACTGATGTAGCTTTAATTGGACTACCAAATGCTGGTAAGAGTTCTTTAATCCAGACAATAACAAATTCAAATTCTAAAATCGACAGCTATCCATTCACAACAGTCAGTCCAAGTCTTGGAGTATATGAGAATAATAAAGAAATAGTTACAATCTGTGACCTACCTGGTCTCATTGAGGGAGCAGCTGAGGGAACAGGTTTAGGTAAATCAGTACTTAGACATCTAAAAAATACAAAATTCATTATTTTTCTTCTAGATCCAGATAATTCCGAATACAACATTGAAGAACAAATTAAGCTATTAGAAAATGAAATTGAAACATATAATCCAGAATTTAGAAATATTAAAAATTTAAAAGTAGTTAATAAATCAGATTTAGATAAGACTGAAAAAAACTATTTAAACATTTCTACTGTTACTGAAGAAGGAATAAATGAATTGCTTCAGCAACTTGATGAAATCTCATTTAGAGAACTTAATAGGGTGAACAAAAGCTATGAGAAGATTTTTGTTGAAGCTGATGAATTCAACATTGAAGCGGATGAAAATATTTGGAAAATTAGAGGAAGAAAAGCAGAAAAAATTACTAATCTTAAAGGAAATTCTCATGAAATATTAAATGAGATATCATACCGATTTGAAAAGTCTTCCATATCTCAAGAATTAATAAATCAAGGAATTAAGAAAGGGGATATAGTAGATTTAAACGGACACGAATTTTCTTATGAGTAACAAAACTATAGTAATAAAAATTGGCACAAACACCTTGTTTAAAGAAGACGTTCTTCGAGATGATGTTATTGATTCACTAGCTGTTTCAGTAAATGAATTGAGAAAAGAAGGTATCAATTTTGCTATTGTCACATCAGGTGCAGTACAATCTGGCGCAAATGAGTTAAATCTATCAGAACGACCAAAAAACCTAAAGGAGTTACAGGTAGCATCTGCAGTTGGTCAAGTCAGTCTTATTAACAAATACAAGGAGTTATTTAATTCTCATCAATTAAATATTGCTCAGGTTCTCATCTCAAAAAATGTACTGGAAGACAGAAACCAGTTCATTAACACTACAGAGGCTTTGAATGGTCTCATATCAAAGAATATTATTCCAGTGATTAATGAAAATGATGTAGTTGCAACGGAAGAGTTAAAATTTGGAGATAACGATAGGCTTTCAGCAATTGTCTCAATTTTACTTAAAGCTGACAAATTGGTGGTAATTACAGATAAAGAAGGCTTATTTGATTCTGATCCTGAAAAGATTGAGGAAGCAAAAAAAATAGAAAATATTGAATATAACTCTGAGGAATTAAATGATCTTATTCCTAAATCGTCATCTGGAAAAGGTATGGGGGGTTTTTCAACAAAAATTATGGCAGCACAGATGGCAGGTTTTTCTGGAATCGAAACACAGATTATTTCATGGTCTCCGAATTGTATAAATGAGGTTGTAAAAGATTCAAAAATTGGCACAATCATTAAGCCATCAAAGAAAAATATTAAATTAAAAAAACTTTGGATTGCCTTTGGTATGACGATTGATGGCGAGATTGTAATAGATGATGGTGCTATTGAAGCACTTAAAGCTGATGCATCACTTCTTTCAAAAGGTGTAATAAATGTAAATAAAAGTTTTGATGAAAACTCCGGTGTTGAAGTGAAAAGTTCAGAAAATGAATTAATTGCGAGGGGAGTGGTCAATTTTTCAAGTAAAGAAATTCAAGATTTAAAAGAGACTGAAAACACTGTAGTAATTCATAAAGACAATCTATTAATTCTTTAAAAAATTTTACTTTCCATCAAATCAAATTATTCTTGTAATGTGCTTAAAGAAATAGGTAAAAAAGCTCTTCTGGCAGCCGAAGAGCTAAAAACAATCGATACAGATACTAAAAATAAAGTATTAAATGACATGGCGTCAGAACTAGTCAATGATGCTGACGAAATTATTGAGGCAAACAAAATTGATTTAGAAAATGCTAAACAATTAGAGTTAACCGCTGCTTTAACCGATAGATTAACTCTAAATAAAGAGAGAATTCAAGGTATGTCAGATGGCTTAAAAAAGATAATACCTCTCGAAGATCCAGTTGGTAAGATAACAGAATCTTGGACATCCGATGATGGATTGAACATAAATAAAGTAAGATCACCTTTTGGAGTAATAGGGATTATTTATGAAGCAAGACCAAATGTTACAAGTGATGTCTCAGGTCTATGTTTAAAATCAGGAAATGCATCTATCCTTCGTGGCTCAAGTTATTGTTTGGATTCAAATCTAAAAATATTAAATACGTTACAAAAAGCTTTAGAAAAAAATAATTTGTCCAAGAATTGCATACAGCTTATAGAGAGCAAAGACAGAGAAGATACAATCGAATTTATGAATATGACTGAGTATATTGATTTGATTGTTCCACGAGGCGGTAGAGGATTAATTGATACATTGGTAAATAACTCAAAAGTTCCATTTATTTTAGATGGTGATGGAAACGTACACCTTTATATACATGAAGATGCAAAAGAAGAGTATATGGTTCCTATAGTTATCAATTCAAAGGTCCAAAGACCAGGAGTTTGTAATGCTTTAGAAACTTTAATATTGCATAAGGATGTTTATAACAAAAATGGTGAAGTGATTATAAATGCCCTTAAAGAAAATTCGGTTGAAGTTTTTATCGATGAAAAAGCCAGCAATGATTTTCCAGATTTAGAAATTGCTAATGATGAGCATTATTCTACCGAATTTTTGGATCTCAAAATAGCAATAAAAATAGTTGAAAATGAAAATGAGGCAATAAAGCATGTCAATAAATTTTCTTCTGGCCATACAGAGGGTGTTCTTACTGAATCTGAACAAATAGCCGAAAAATTCTCTAGCTCAATTGATTCATCTGTGATATTTATAAATGCCTCGACAAGATTTACAGATGGAGAAATGTTTGGTTTTGGAGCTGAGATAGGAATAAGTACTCAAAAATTACATGTAAGAGGACCTATGGGCTTAGAAGCATTGACAACAGAAAGATACGTAATTAATGGAAAAGGAACTGTCAGAGGATGAATAAAGAGGTAAGCATTAAAGATTTGGAAAGTGTAAGTTACTTTTCTAATGAAGATCTTGTAGATGTCGTTAACGCAGCAATATTTCTTAAAAAGCCATTATTGATTGAAGGTCCTGCTGGAACTGGTAAAACATTTTTGGCAAAAGCAATTTCATCACTTTTCAATCTAGAGTTGATAAGACTTCAGTGTCATGAAGGAATTGACGAAGATAAGGCAGTTTATGAATGGAATTATAAAAAGCAACTTTTAAGTATTCAACAAGATAAAAATGCAGAAAATCTTTTTGATGAAAAATATCTTATCAAGCGACCTATTCTCAATGCATTAACAGCTGAAAAAGATAGTCTATTTCTTATTGATGAAATAGATAGGTCAGATGAAGAATTCGAAGCATTGTTACTTGAGATTCTTGCAGAAAATCAAGTCACTATACCTGAGTTTGGAACAATTAACGGAAATGATAATAGAATTACCATCCTCACATCAAATGGAACAAGAGAGTTATCAGATGCCCTGAAGAGAAGATGTATTTATTTCTATCTTGATTTCCCTTCAATTGATATTGAATCTAAAGTTTTAATGAACAGTATCGAAGAAATATCAGAGGCTCAAGCAAAAAGCTATGCTTCTTTTATATCTTTTGTAAGGAAACTCAACTTAAACAAAATCCCATCATTAATCGAGTCTGTAGAGTGGGTAAAATATAACTTTTTAAATAAAAACAAGTCCACAATAGATAACTTAGGTGTACTTTTAAAGGATAAGTCTGATCAAGAGAAGTACAAAGAACAAATTGAAAATGCAAATGAGCTCATTCAAGAATGAAATAGTTTCTTTTTCACAGTTTTGTAAAGAACAACAATTTTTTATATCTATTGATAAACTCCAAACTTATTTTGGATACATAGAATCAAAAAAAATCCAATCCTTTGAAGAAAAGATTAGGTATCTCTTTTTCTTAATTCCAAAAGACAAAGATGAAAAAGAAAAACTTAAACATTTAATCTCAGAATATTTCAATTTTAAATTTGAGGAAAGCACATCCTTCGAGTTTAATTTTTTTGATGAATATGATCTCAATGAAAATTTTCAAGATGTTCTCATCAATAACGAGAGCAGAGATATTGACTTTTCTAAAATTGCAATAGAAATAATACAAGATTTTGAAAATCTAGACTTTTCTAGACCCGTTTCTAATGCTTATTGGTTAAATCAGTTAAAGAAAACGAAAGCCTATGAAGATATATTGAGTCTTTTTGATGTTCAATTTGAGGATTCTTTTAAGAATATAATTAATAATTTAAATAGAGAAAACTTCTCAAACTTTCTCGATTTAAAGTTGTTAGAGCTATTAAAAGAAGAGAGAAATAAAACAAGAGATGCCTATCAACCTTCTGAATTAGATAATAAAGATCAATTAAATGAGTTAGATTATCTTTATACAAATAGTGAAGAAAGAAAAAAACTACTTGAACAAACGTATGCACTTGGAAACAAACTAGCTATAAAATTTAAAAAGCAGATAAAATTCTCAAACAAAGGAAATCTTAACTTAAGAAAAACCATAAGAAAGTCGATCCAGTCTGGTGGGGTCCTCCAAAATATTATTTATAAACCCAAGAATAAGAAAAAACCAAAGCTTGTAATTTTATGTGATATCAGCGGTTCAATGGCACTATATTCACTTTTTGGACTTACATTACTCTATGGAATGGTAAGCAGATTCAATTCAATAAAGTCTTTTGTTTTCATTGATGGAATTACTGAAGTAACAAAAGATATCAAAAAGCTAAAAAAAACCGAGATAGAATCATTCTTAAAGAATTGGAATAACTTTGTAAAACAAGATGGTCATTCTGACTATTCAAGAACTTTTGAAGAGCTAGTTGATGAGGTAAAGAAAAGTAATGCTAACTATAAATGTCTGATAGTCATTGGAGATGCCAGAAATAATTATCGTGATATAGACGAAGAACTTGTAAATGAGGTTGGTAAATCTTTCAAAAATATTTATTGGTTGAATCCTGAAAGACTTAAGTACTGGAACACGGGTGATAGTTTAATTAGAAAATTTGATAGAGTTACCAACAATACATCAGAAGTTAGAAACTATAACCAAATGAAAGCCTTTGTTAACTCAATTGATTTTAAAAGAGATCTAAAGTGAATAAGATTGGTGTACTTGGGGGAACCTTTGACCCTCCTCATGGTGCCCATTTAGAAATAGCCAGAAGGTCAATATCTCAATTTGGTCTGAACAAGGTAATTTTTATTCCTTCAGGAAATCCATGGCAAAAAAAAGATTCTACATCATTTCTTCATAGGTTTGAAATGACAAAAATATTAATCAATGAATCTGAATTTTTTGAAATTAGCGATATAGAAAAATCTGAGGAAAATCCTTCTTATACATACGAAACACTACTTCGACTAGACCATCCAAAGGAAGATTTGTATTTTATCTTAGGTTCTGACACGGCAATGAATATAAAAACTTGGAAAAACCACAGTAAATTACCTGAGCTTACTAACTTTTTAATTGCACTTAGAAGGAAAGACAGTAATAAGACTTTAGAAGAGTACTTTCCATTTGAATACTCACTTATTGATGGCGAAAAAGTTGACTTAAGTTCAAGCACTATAAGAAATAAGCTTAAAAGAAATGAGTTTAATGATGACGATTTATCAAAAGAGATTTTAAATTATATTAAAGATAACAATCTTTATTGAAGTTTTTTCTTAATATCATCCAATTCAAGTTGCATTTCATCAAGTTTTTCCAGAACATCATCATTCGTGTGATGATCAACAAAATTTTGAATAAATTTGGCTGAAACAATTGCTGTTATCGTAGCAATTAATCCTAATCCAAGCAACATAAGAGAACTTGCCACAACTCTTCCTAAAGTTGTTACTGGTGTGATATCTCCATAGCCAACAGTTGTAATAGTTACTAGAGCCCACCATATACCATCACCTAAGTTTCTTACATCAGGTTCTGAAGCATAAAAAAGATAGCCAAATAGGAAAATAAAAAATAATAATGCAGCAAGTATGGTTCTCAATCGCCTGCTGTTAAAAAGTGTCTCTAATAAGCCAAAAAGGTTTCTAATTCTTGTCAACTCTCTCCTCACTATTTAGAATAGTGTCTTTATTTTTTACATGGTAACATATTTATAAGTGACTGAAAGAAAAACAGAATTTACGAACAATTTTTTCTTTGATAACGTCATAGATATTTTACTCACTCAAAAATGTACAAACATAAAAGCATTTAAGGTAGAAAAAAATAGTTTTTTTGATGTGGTGATAATGTGTAATGTTACATCAAATACTCAAATGGTATCGTCTGTTAAAAAATTAAAAAATCTTGTGAAATCAAAAAATAAAAACTTTTTCTCTGAGGGTATTGATTCGTCTTGGGCATTAGTTGAGTTCGAAGGTGTCGGAATACACTTTTTCACAGAGGAAGCAAGAGAATATTACAATCTAGAGGATTTATTTTTTGATAGTAATCTAATGCTTCAATACGGGTAACCTTAATTGTATTGGGGCTGTAGCTCAGTTGGCAGAGCACGTGCATGGCATGCACGGGGTCAGGGGTTCAAATCCCCTCAGCTCCACAAACAAATATGAACTTAAAATATATAAGAGAAATATTTAATCAAACAAAAGATTTGATTGGTTCACAATCTGCCATTGCAATAATCTCTGTAATCCAAGTCTCGTTTGTTGTTAACCAACTCGGACCTGCCAAATATGGTGCAGTAGTACTTTTAATTGCAGTACCAAGCCTTATCTTTCGTGCTTCACATGCAAGAAATAGTGATGTAAATCTTCTTGTTCTTAAGGATGGAAAAAACTTTTATTTTGAATCTATCTTTTTCAACTTCATAACCGGAATTGGTAGTTTTTTACTTTGTATTGTAATTTTTACAAATCCAATAATTATTAATTCATCTTTGGGTGATTATTTTGGCATTGAAACATTATCAAATGTTCTATTAATTTATTTACTTACAAGAATTATTCAGACTTTTTCAGAAACAAGTAAATCTATACTGATTTTTCATAATGATTTAAGAAGATACTCAATACTTGAAATTAGCAGTGTAGTAGTTAGGTTTATTGCATTAGTATTTTTACTTTTAAATGATCCAAGTGTAGAAAACTATCTAATTGCACAATCAATCTATGGAATTACCTTTGGGCTTTTTGGTTTATATCTCTCAAATAAATATCGTGATTCCTCAGATTTCAAGATTCGACATTTCAAAGCATATTCAAAATCCATCAGATCTTCTTATGGAAAAATTAGATATGACCAAATTATTGGTCTTATACCACAACATTTTGATGTAATTCTACTAGCTATAGTCGTTGATATACAGACTGTTGGAATCTATCAATTTGCAAAAAGATTAGTTGAACCTATAAATTATCTTGTTGTTACATTTAATCCTTGGCTACAAAACAAATTAAAGTCTGAGGACAAAGATTTCAATATAACTTCTTTCTTAAAGCGGATTTTGTTACCAATTTCAATATTGTTATTTGGAATATATTTCATTTTTGGACGAAATCTTATTTTATTTATTGGTAACGAGGAATTTATTAATTCATTTGAGCCAATGATGGTGTTGTTAATAGGATTCACTACTTATTTGTTAAGTTTCTGGATAAGACAGTATCTATTATTTGCTGATTTAATCCAGTTTCATGCTTATGGACGAATTGTTTACTCTTTTGTATTTCTCGTTTTAGCAGTCTTATTATCTGATTCTTTTTCCTCTCTAGGAGTCGCTATTGCTTTAAGCTCTGCAATGGTTTTACAAAAATTATTTGAATACACCATATATTTGATAAAAATAAAATCAAATTGAATAAATCTCAACATTAACATAAGAATGATGCAGATAAATAAACAATCTAGCCAAAACACTTACGAAATTATGTTTTTAATGGTTTCTGTTTTGCTCGTTTTTTTGGATGCTTATCAAATTTTTGGCATACCAATTCCATGGTTAGGTATGACCTTATTGTTTTTGTTTGCTTTAACTAAATACAAATTATTCTATGACTCAAAAAATCTTGTAATTGTTTCAATATTGATTGCAGTCGTCATGATTCCACAGATAATATATATTTTCTTCAATGAAGTTTCACGTGGAGAAATACAATACCTCTTTTTACGATTACTTAACATATTCTCATTTGTTATAGTTCTTTTATTTTCATTGACTTACTTTAGAAATGAAAAAATAATGTCCTTTTTTGACACTTGGAAATATTTAATTGGAGTAATGTCAGCTTTGACAATCTATATATTTATCGCCCAAATCTATGACTTAAGTGAATTTATAAGAAATAGATCAAACACTAATCTTTTTGGAGACTCCGACCAATCTACTTTTTGGTTATCAGAACCACACAGAGCAATGGGTACATTTAGAGAGCCAGTTTTATTAATATCTTTTTTAATGCCACTCGTTGTTTTGTATCTTTACAAATATAAAAGTAGTAATTATTTGTTATCCATAATTTCTGGAGTTGCATTAGGTTTATCAAGAAGTAATTATTTGCGGTTATTTTGTATACTTTTTCTTACGTTCGTCTTATTTAACTATCTAAAAACAAAAGAGTTAAATAAATCGCTTTTATTGTTCTTGGCTATTTCACTTGTAATGTCTAATTTTGGAGTTTTTGAATGTAATTTAAATTCAGATAGTAGGCAATGTATTGAATATGAAGAAGATGTTCAAAAAATGAATGCTTCTGGTGAATTAAAAATTGATGTAAATTCAGACACTGAAGAATTGGGCCTGGGTAATGACAGATTAAATGTATTGAATTTTTTCATTAACTCATTGAGAGATATTACACCTAAAAGCATTATCAATATTAACTCTGATTATCAAGATTATTCTTCAGTAAGAGTTAATGAAGAAATGTATTTTACGAATAGGACATTACCTAAATATCTTCTCCAAAGATATAGCACCCAAAATTTTGGTACTGGTAATTATTCACTACTTAAATATGATCTAAATGTTCAAAATTTGTTTGTGTTTTATACTCAAGCTTTCGGAATTATTTTTCCTCTAATACTGTTTTTAATATTCCTGAACATTATTGTTCAAAAAAAAGAGTTACTTAAATTGTTTTTCTTTTCCAGTTTTATTTTATTTTTCTTTGTTAGTCCAGTTGAAGAAGTCAATGCGTTCTATGGCTTAATCATTGGTGCAGCGTATAATTTGATTTTTATGAAAGATGATATAAATGCAAATACATAATTTTTCACCGGGTCCAGCAAGATTAGATCCTTCTATTATCAGTAAGTCCCAAGAGGCAATAGCTAATTATCAAAAAACTGGTTTGTCAATTCTAGAGATTGGACACAGATCTAAAGATTTTGAAACATTAATAAACGCTCTTCAAGAGAATATGATAAATATTTTTAATATTCCATCTAATTATTTCACTCTTCTCTTGCAAGGGGGAGCAACATATCAGAATACCTTTATCGCTAATAACTTTGATAAAGAAAATAAACTTTTAGGATGTCTAGTCACAGGAACATGGGGGAGGTACTCAGTTGAAGATTTCTCAAAAATTAGAGATACGAAAATAATTGAAGTAAGCGATAATGAAATTGAAAATTATATTCAAACACCTTGGGACCTCGAAGGTGTTGATTATTTGCACCTAACTTCAAACGAGACAATAAATGGTGTCCAATTAAGGGAATTCAATAAAATTGAACATGATTCATTACTCATTGATATGTCCTCAGATATTGGTTCTTATAGTTTTGAATGGGACAATTTAGCTTATGTTTATGCAGGAGCTCAAAAAAATATGGGTATTCCAGGAGTCTCAATATGTATTGGTGATGAAAAATATTTAAATTCAGAAGATAATTCTAGATACCTCAACCTTGGACAATTGGTGGAAAAGAATTCTTTGTTGAACACACCTCCTACTTTTTCGATATACGTCCTAAAGCTGGTAACCGATTGGATGATTGCAATGGGGGGTATAAACCATTTTGAAGAAAAATCAATTAGACAATCATCAAGACTATATGAACAATTAGAGAGTTATGGTGATTTTGTAATAATACCTGTCAGTGACTATTCAAAAAGTAGATCCAATATAATTTTTAAATTCAAAAATGAGGATTTGGAAAAGAAATTTCTTATAGAAGCAACTGAAAAAGGAATTCTTGGTCTGAATGGACATAGAAGCCAGGGGGGAATAAGAATTAGTCTTTATAATTCAATTACAGACGAGATGGTTGACTACTTGTCAGAATATATTGACAGATTTTTTGCAGATAATGGAAAATAATAACTTCACAGTTTATCAATTTGAAAACTACGATGTTGAAGGTCTAAAACTTGAAATTAATTTTTCAAATACTGACTTTATCGAGATAAAGACCCATGAAGAAATAAATTTCCCAATTGAAAACATGGAAGAATCTTTTGAACCACTTTTATTTGGAATTGATATGAATATAACAAATATCAGAAATATAAATGATTTAAAAGGAAAGAAAATGATTTTGTTAGATGGACATCATCGATATGAATACTTGAAAAGAAATGATATTGACAAATCAATTGAATTAGTACTTATTTCAATTGATGATGTAGAAATTCTTTCTTACCCATCACGTTTAATAATTAGAAAAAAAGAATTTGAGGAAATTCTTGAGAATTATAATTTTTCAAACAATGTCTCTTCAAAATTCTATGTTTCAGTAGATGATGTTAAGTTTTTCAATGAGGAAATTTTGGACATTTATCAACTTTATGAATTTAAAAATTTCTGTTACGTTAACGAGTATATAAGCTCAGCGGTGGATGAAAATAAAACTAATGATGAAATAATTGTAAATTTTACCCCCATAAAAGTATCTGAAATTGTAGAAAACGACTCTCTGTTTCCTCCAAAATCTACATGGATAACTCCAAGATTATGAAAATTTGTCATGTTATCAATTCTTTAAATAGGGGAGGTGCTGAATCGCATTTGTTGGACCTAATCAATGCACAGCTAAATGATGGGATGGATGTCCATGTAACTGTTATTGGTGAAGATAGCACTGAATCATATTCAATAGAAAGCGAACTACTTAAAAGTGGCATTAACATTACAAGACTTAATGGTCCTAGAATGTTTAATATATTTTCATATTTTTCTATGTATTCAAAATTCAAAAATGAAAAATTTGATATTATTCATTCACATCAACCTCGTAGCGATTATATGGTTTACAGAACAAAAAAATATTTATCCAAAAAAATTAAATGGATTGTAAGTGTTCATGGAAAATATGATACCTATTTAGAAAAAGGTAGTTTAAGTAATAACCTAAGAAAATACTTTATGAAGAGACTCTCTAAACATTGGCAATCTGCTTTTTCGATAATCGCGATTTCTGAGGAAGTAAAAAGTTGGATTGAAAATCTTAATCATGAACTGAATGTTGTTGTTATACCTTACTGGATAGACATCAAAAATTCTGGAACCATTGTAAAAAAAGATAGAATAACCCTTGGATTTCTTGGAAGACTAAATGTAAATAAAGGGATAGAAGACTTAATTGATGCGCTTAATTCAGACGAGCTTAAATCACTTGATTTTAAATTAATGATTGCTGGAAGTGGGACCGATGAGTATTTAGAGAAATTAAGAAATATGATTGAAAAAGACAATATTGAAAACGTTAATTTTCTTGGATATATAGAAAACAGGGAAGAATTTTTTAATAATATAGACATTTTTGTATTTCCATCATTTTCAGAGGGTTTAGGTTTGGTACTACTCGAAGCCATGAGTTTCTCAAAGATTTGCATAACAAGAAATATTTTGCCAATGACAAATTATATTGACGAAGACACAGGTTATTTATTTGATGATGTGAATGGATTATCGCATTCAATAGCTTCATCTATTCAAGATTTAGAAAACAATATTGAATTAATACAGAAAAAATTGTTTAATATTGAAAAGAAATTAGAAAAATCAAGTAAGGAAAATATATTTCCAGAATTAGTAAAAGTATATGAACAGTCAATTTGAATATAAAAAAATAGAAAAGAAATGGCAGGATCACTGGGAAAATAGTGAAACTGTTAAGTGTGATTTAAAATCTGACAAACCAAAATTTTACAACCTTTGTATGTACCCATATCCCTCTGGAGATCTGCATATGGGACATATAAGGAACTATACGATTGGTGATGTTATTACTAGATATAAACAAATGAATGGCTTCAATGTTTTATCTCCTATGGGCTGGGACTCATTTGGCCTTCCTGCCGAAAATGCAGCAATTAAAACTGGTATTCATCCAAGAGAATTTACGGAAGAGAGAATTACTAATATGAAATCTCAAATTATTAGATTAGGTTCTTTATATGATTGGGATAGGGAAGTTGCAGCCCACTCTGTTGATTATTACAAATGGACTCAATATCTATTTATAAAGTTGTTTGAAAATGATTTGGCTTACAAGGAGGACGCACCAGTAAATTGGTGTAATTCATGCAGAACAGTTCTAGCTAATGAACAAGTTATAGAGGGCTCTTGTGAGCGATGTGATACAGCTGTAGAGCCAAAAAATTTAAACCAATGGTTTCTGAAGATATCCGAATATTCTGAAGAATTATTACAAGGCCTTGATGAGATTGGTGATTGGCCAGAAAACGTGAAGACGATGCAAAGAAACTGGATTGGAAAATCTGAAGGCTCTCAATTTGAATTAAACATAATTGGAACAGACCTTACTTTTGATGTTTTCACAACAAGACCTGATACATTGTTTGGGATGACTTTTGCTGTCATATCTCCAGAGCACGAATTAATTAATGAAATTATGAAGCAATCTGATAAAAAAGATGAGATACAAAATTATTTAGACTCAATTGTAAATAAGTCAGAATTCGAGAGAATGTCTATTACAAAAGAAAAAACTGGAGTAGATACCACTTTGAAAGTTATGAATCCAATCACAAATGAGGAAGTACCTTTATGGATAGCTGACTATGTTCTTGTGAATTATGGAACTGGTGCGATTATGGCAGTTCCAGCTCACGATGAAAGAGATTATGAATTCGCAAAAAAATATGATATTGAAATTAGACAGGTAATTATAGATAAAGAAAAAACAATAAATGTAGACAATGAAGCCTTTACAGGTAATGGAGTCCTTATCAATTCTGAAAAGTTCAATGACTTAGGCTCTCACGAAGAGGCAAGTAAAAAGATAAATGACTTTTTAGTAAAAAATAAGATTGGTGATGAAAAAACAACATATCGTTTGAGAGATTGGTTAATCAGTAGACAGAGGTATTGGGGCTGTCCAATTCCATTAATCAATTGTGAAGACTGTGGATTATTACCAGAAAAATATGAAAATTTACCAGTATTACTTCCAGAAATTCAAGATTATATAAATACAGATGGATCTCCTTTGTCCAAGAGCAAAGAATTTGTTGAAACTGATTGCCCAAAATGTTCTAAGAAAGCTCTACGTGAAACTGACACCATGGATACTTTTGTAGATTCATCCTGGTATTACATGAGATTCTTAGACCCAAAGAACGATAATGAACCTTTCGAATCTGATTTTATAAATGAATGGTTACCTGTTGATCAATATATAGGTGGTGTCGAACATGCTATTCTTCACCTTCTTTATTCAAGGTTTTTTGTAAGAGCCTTGAGGGATCTTGGTTTTATGAAAATTGATGAACCATTTCATAATCTTTTCTCTCAGGGGATGATTAACTTTGGTGGGGCAAAGATGTCAAAATCAAAGGGAAATATTGTTGATCCAGAATCATATTTTGCAACTCATGGGGCTGACGCATTAAGATTATATATTCTTTTTATGGCACCTCCTAGCGATGGGGTTGAATGGAATGATGGTGGTATAGAAGGAACTAAGAGATTCTTAAATAAGTTCTGGGATAATATGGTCAAAATTATTGATCAAAAAGACACCTCTGATACTTTTAGTTCAAAAGATGAAGAAATTGAGAGAAAAATTAATCAAACAATAAAATCTATTACTCAACATCTTGAGAAATTTGAGTTTAATACAGCGGTATCTGATCTTATGAAATTAAACAATGACTTAAGCGATTATCTCAAGGAAGATAATACGATTCAGATAGATCTAAAAGATTCAATTTTACGAAATATATTAATCCTTTTATACCCAATGTCCCCACATATTGCTTCGGAAATATTCCAAGATTATTTTGATAGTGATATAAGTCAGGAGAAATGGCCAACTTTTGATGAAACAAAACTAGAGAATCCTGTTTATGAACTTGTGATTCAAATAAATGGAAAGAAGAGGCACGCATTAATCGTTAACACAGGAATTGAAGAAGATGAAGTTAAAGAAATTTGTACTACTAATTTTGATATTGATTTTTCAAATGCCAAAAAAGTAATATTTATTAAAGATAAATTAATTAATATAGTTCAATAAGTGACAAAATTAATAATTACAGAAAACTTAATTTCAGATATCAACCAAATAAAATCTGAAATAAATATCGATGAAAGTATTGTATCAATTTCTCAAGAAGAATTTACCGCTAACAATACTGCAGCATTATTCCAAAGTGATAATTTCCAATTTGTATCAGATAGTTTCGTAACATACAGTGATTTAAAAAAAATGAATTATGATTTTAATGAGAAGTATATTTTTCAAGTTAAAAAAAATAATTTAAAAACATTCTCAGCTGTTGCTGAATTAATTGAAACACATTATCCAGAAAACAAAAAAAGTACTGAGATTTACCCTTGGGACTTGGTAAATATTATTTTTTCAAAGCAAAAAAAATTAACAAATGAAATTATTGATAAATTCTGTAATGACGAGACAGTATTTAGACAATTCTTGTCGTACTTCAACAAAGAGCTTCAAAGATTGTTATTAATTTATAAATATGATGAAAAAAAAGTCGCAGAAGTACTTTCTGAAAAAGTAGATTATAAGTATGAGCTTGCTCAAAAAAGAAGAGACAAGTTAAATGTCATTCATTTAGAAAATTCTTTAAGTATGATTTATAAGATTGAAAAATTAAATACTAATTCTTCATTTAATCAAGAAAATGCGAAACGTTTTGTGGTTTCTATAAAAAATCTATTACAGTTTTGAAATTCGGGATTTATTTCTATCTCTATAATTTTTAGTTATTATTCCATTGGAATAAGCTCTATCTAAATTTTTGATTACAGTATCTTTCTGTTCTTTTTCAACATCACTTTCTGAATTTAATATAGCTTTAATTGATGTTCTTAGAGCTGTTTTTTTGTCCTTATTTCTAAGATTTTTCTTCTCGTCTTGTCTTATTCTCTTTTTTTGGGATTTAATATTTGCCATCTAAAACCTCTTGGTATATAAGATAATAACTTATTAAAGATGTTAACAAATAAAAATATAAGAAATATTTCGATTATTGCACATGTTGATCATGGTAAATCTACTTTAGCTGACAGGCTTATCGAATTATCTGGATTGATTACTCCTGGTGATCATAATGACCAAATTCTGGACAACATGGATCTTGAGAGAGAAAGAGGTATTACCATTAAATCGCAACCGATCAGATTAATCTTTGATGATTTAATTATAAACTTAATTGATACACCTGGACACGTAGATTTTTCTTATGAAGTTTCCAGAGCTTTAATTGCTTGTGATGGAGCATTATTACTTGTAGATGGAACAAAAGGTGTACAAGCTCAGACTTTTGCACATTCCTATGCAGCTATTGAAGCTGGATTAGATATTATTCCTGTCATTAACAAAATAGATTCTGTTGATGCTGATATATCAAATGTATCTCAACAAATACACAATCTAATTGGCTCTAAGGATGAAGAAATTTTTAATATTTCTGCAAAAACTGGAGATGGAGTTTCAGAACTTATATCAGAAATTCCAAACTTAATAACTGCTCCAATTGAGAAATCCGATAAGGTAAATGCACTAATTTTTGATTCATACTTTGATTCTTACAAAGGAGTTGTAGCTTCAGTAAGGGTATTTGGTGGCGAGATTAAAAAAGATATGAATTTAAAGCTTGTTAATTCAGGATTTAAATTTGACGCAAATGATATCGGATATTTTGATTTGAACTTACAGAAATCTGATAGTTTAAACTTTGGCGAAGTCGGATACATCGTTACTGGTGCTAAAGATTTATCTCAAATAAGAGTTGGAGACACTTTAGTCACTGGAGAAGATGAGAAGCCAATAATATTGTCAGAATATGAAGAATCTCAACCTACAGTTTTTTCGAGTATATTTCCTTCAGACTCTGATGATTTTACAAAACTAAGGGAATCGTTGGATAAATATGTATTGAATGATGCAAGCTTTGTTTTTGAACCAGAAACTTCTTCTGCCTTCGGATTTGGATTTAGATGTGGATTTTTGGGCCTTTTGCATTTAGAGATTGTTATTGAACGATTAGAGAGAGAATTCGACTTATCTTTGATTGTGACCCCACCATCAGTTGAGTTTAAGCTTATAAGGAATAACGACGAAGAAAGAGTTATAAGAAACCCATCTATTCTTGATGAATATACTGATATAAAAAAATTACAAGAGAGAATTTGTGAAGTAGATTTATTATTTCCAAAAGAGTATCTTGGTGCAATTTTGACGCTCTTAAATGATAAAAGAGGCATACAGGAAGATCTAACTTACCTAAGTACGACAATGGTCAAGCTTAAATATAAGCTTCCTCTGCTAGAACTAGTCTCAGGATTTTATGATTCACTTAAATCGATCTCACAGGGTTTTGCATCAATTGACTATAAAATTTTAGGATTTGAAGACGGAAGTTTGGTCAAACTAGATATTCTTGTTAATGGTATGGTGGTAGATTCATTTAGTTCGATTCTTTCAAAAGACAGCGCAGAATATGTTGGGAGAAATAGGGTAAAAAAATTAGCTGATCTAATCCCACGTCAACAATTTGATATACCAATTCAAGCTGCGATAGGTTCAAGAATTATATCTAGAGAAACTGTAAAAGCCCTTCGAAAGGATGTTACTGCAAAACTTTATGGAGGAGATGTTTCTAGAAAGAGAAAACTTTTAGAAAAGCAAAAAGAAGGTAAGAAAAAGATGAGAAGCATTGGAAGGGTAGAAGTACCCAAAGAGGCTTTTAAAGAGTTTTTAAAACAATAGTATGCATACCCCTACAGTTTTTGATTCAAATATATTAGATACTTTCAAAGAGTTACAACTTTCTGATGAAAAATTACATCATTTAAAAAATGTTTTGAGGATTAAAGATATGGATGAAATAAAGATATCAAATGGGAAAGGAAAAATTTATTTTGGAAACTTAGAAGGAAATGTTGTTTCATTAAAATCTAATCAAGAATTTGAAAGAAAAAATGATATTGATGTATTTATTTCTTTCATTCAAGATAAAGATAGGCTTCGTTTTATTGTTGAGAAATTAACGGAGCTATCTGTAAGTTCAATTAGTTTCGGCCCTACAGATCATTCACAAAAAATAAAAGGTGATTTAGATAAGTTTAATATGTGGTCTATCTCAGCAGTAGAGCAATCAGGAAACGCATTTAAGCCAGATATATTTATTTCAAATAATTTGGATTTTGAAAAATTTAATCACGGTCTAGATATTACTGGTAAACATATTAAAGAAAACAACAGTATGAAAAACATAGCTATTGGCCCTGAAGGTGGCTGGTCTAATAGCGAGAAAGATAAATTTAAATACCTATCAAATATTGGTGATTTTACCTTAAGAACAGAGACAGCCTCAATACTTGGTGTATCCTTATTGATGTAAAATATAATATGGTAGAAAAATCAGTATTTGAGATGATTCTAAATAAAGAAATAGAATCAGAAATAATTTACGAAGATGACGATATATTTTCAATTCAAGACATAAATCCTGTTGCTAGAATTCATCTTCTAATAATTCCCAAAAAAAGAATAAATACAATAAATAATTTATCTGATGAGGACACATTGTTAGTAGGAAAGATGATACAAGTAGCTAAAGATTTAGCAAAAAAATATGAAATAGATGAGAGTGGCTATAGATTAATATTTAACACTAATGATGATGGTGGACAGACTGTTTATCATATACATCTCCATTTAATTGGAGGAGAAAAATTGAAGGCTTTCTAATGGTTGTTGAAAAAGTCATACCGAATAATATTGAATTAATTAATTTGTTTGGAATTAATGACAATAATTTAAAATATATAAAAAAAATTTTTCCGGCATTAAAAATTAATGCGAGGGGCAACATTTTATATATAGAGGGAAACAAGGATAGGGTAGAAAAACTAGTCAGTTTAATCGATGAAATGGTTGCTCTAAATCAAAATAATCAGACTGTCGACATACCTGATATCGAACTTTTGATGAATATGAATGGGACATTAAATGGTAATGGAAAAAAATTAAGCACAATAAGCATTACAAATAATAAGTCCATAAAAGTTAAAAATGTGAGTCAATACAAATATATAGATACAATTATGAATTCAACTGTCACATTTGGGGTTGGACCTGCTGGAACAGGAAAAACATTTTTAGCAGTTGCTAGTGCAGTAAAAATGTACTCTGAAGACGAGATAAAGAAAATTGTTCTTACTAGGCCAGCAGTAGAAGCAGGAGAAAAATTAGGATTTTTACCAGGTGACTTATCTCAAAAAATTGATCCCTACTTGGTACCATTATTTGATTCTTTAGAGTACTTTTTTGGAAATGAAAACCTGGAGTATTTAATCGAAAAAAGAAATATTGAAATCGTTCCACTCGCTTACATGAGAGGTAGAACTTTAAACAACGCATGTATTATTCTTGATGAAGCACAAAATGCTACCTCAGGACAAATAAAAATGTTTCTAACAAGACTAGGAGAGAATTCTAAAGTAATTATCACCGGTGATGAATCACAAATAGATCTTTATAATACTGACAACTCAGGTCTAAAAAGAACAAGAAAAGCACTTTCTAATATTGATGAAATATCTGTCATGGAATTTGATAATGCTGATATTGTCAGAAATCCTATTGTTTCAAAAATATTAGAGGTATTTCCTAAGAAATAATGAGAAATTACTTTTCTTTTGGTGTAAAACTTTTATACATTGCAATTTTTGGTGGTTTAGTGTGGTTTATTTCATTCTCAATATTTCCTGAAAATCAAGTAATAAAAATTAGTATTGGAGAGGAATCACCTTCAACATTTGTTGCTCCAAAATATATAGAAATTGTGGATGAAGAGCAAACTGATGAAAATATCGCCAAAGCTGTTGATTCAGTTAATCCAATATATTCAATAAATACAGATCTTAATCAAACGGTTTTAAATGGAATTACAAGTATGTTTTTGACAGTCATTGAGGCAAGAACAGAAGAAGTCCTAGTATCAAGTGATCAAGATACAGTTGGTGAGAGTACGGAACCAGTAGTTGAGGTTGTTGGGTTAAATAAAATTCAGCAGATAGAAAAAATTGCAAGTTCATTATTGTTCTCAACAATTTCAACGGCGAATATCGAAGTCCTTGTTGAGATATCAAATTATGATTTATTAAACAAAACAGGATATCTTTCTCAGTTAGAACTTGAAGCAAAAAGCTTAGCAAGTGACATTCTCCAAGTTGGTATCAACAATGATAATTTAAACCAAACAAGACAGAATCTTGTATCAAATCCACCATATTTAGATCTATCAAGTGAGTTATTCGCATTAATCCCAGAAAGTAGATTAAGATCTTCTGTTGCAGAATTAATAGCAGAAAATTTAACAGTCAATCAAAAACTTGAACAAGAACTATGGGATGAGCAAAAACAAAAAGTTGCAGATTCAATTGATCCTGTAATTATTAAATATTTTGAAGAAGACATAGTAGTTAGTGAGGGTGAAAAAATTAACCCTGTCCAATACAACGCATTAGATAATTTTGGATATTTATCAGGGGAGTCAAGAAGTATACAAACTGCAGCAATACCAATAATCTTTTCAGTTTTTGTTCTAATTTATTTCTTATTATGGAGATTTAAAGATTCTATGTGGAACAATAACAATGAATTCTTATTGTTATTAACACTGATTCTTATTTCATCAATATTTTTGAGAGGTATTTCATATTTTTCTCAAAGTTTAGATTTAAATTATTTGAAATATGCTGTTCCAATTTCTTTTGTAGGTGTAGTTTCAGCTGTTTTACTAAATTTAAGAGCAACACTTATTTTGTCACTTTCAAGTTCATTGTTAGCTCTCGCTGGTGGAGGAAATATAGGTCTTGTTGCTATGGGAGCTGTACTTACAGTTGTACCCTCAATATTTCTCTCAGAGGATATAGACAGAATTACTTTGAGGCAAAGAATAATATATATTACTTTATCTCAACCACTGGTTGCTTTTGGAATATTCTTTTTCCTAAGAGAAAATTTCAGTTTTGTTGAAATTTTTGTATCTTCTTTACTAGGAGGGTTAGTCGGTAATTTAGCAGCATTTTCACTAATAAATTATATTGAATTGGCATTTAGATTAACTACAAATTTTAGACTTTCAGAAATTGCAGATAGAAACCATCCAGGACTGAGATATTTAGAAGAAAAAGCTTTAGGGACATTCAATCACTCTCTTGTCGTTGGAACGCTTGGGGATAGAGCAGCAAACCTCATAGGTGCAAATTCACAACTAGTAAGAGCTATGGCCTACTTTCACGATTTAGGAAAAACTGAAAACCCTTCAATGTTTGTAGAAAATCAGTTTGGTTCAAGCAATCCACATGATAATTTATCTTCAAATGAATCAGTAGAAATTATCAGATCACACGTGACAGATGGTGTGAAATTAGCGAAAAAATTCAAAATCCCTGAAGCAGTTTACAGAGGGATAATCGAACATCACGGTGATTCAGTGATGAGATATTTTTATGAAAAAGAAAAACTTACAAACCCAGAAGTCACAAAAGATGATTTTAGACACCTTGGAGAAAAGCCAAGTTCAAAAGAAACTGTTATTTTAATGTTTGCAGACGCTCTGGAGGCAGCATGTAGAGCAAGATTTCAATATGAAGATGCCGATGAAGAAAAAATATCTAATTTAGTAAATGAAATTTTTGAAGAAAAGATCAACGATGGTCAATTACTAAATGCGCCTATAACTTTCCAAGATCTTGAAAAAATTAAACAGTCATTTCAAGCAAGCTTGGAAGGACTTTATCATCAAAGAGTTTTGTACCCAGAATTTACAAAAGATGAAGAAGAATAAATATTGAAAATTGTTTTTAACGGTTATTTTTATAAAAATGAAAAATTAAAAGTAACCCAGGCTGTAAAAATTTTTTCCGAGAATTTCAAAATATCAAGAAATTTTCATTTTACGGTTCATTCTCTAAATGAAAGTGAATCAAAAAAATTAAATCAAAAAACGTTTAATACAAACAAGCCAACAGATGTTTTGTCTTTTCCTTTATACAACGACATTGAAGCTATAAATCAATTAGATGAAAGTATGCATGAAGATATGGGTGACATGTTCATTTGTCGAAATGTTATTAAAAAGAATGCAGAAATCTACGATAAAGATTTTGTTGAAGAACTACAATATATTGTAATTCATGGGCTTTTACATTTAATTGGTTACTCACATGAAAAAAATGACAAATTAAAGACGTATGAATCAAAACTTATGAAGAAAATTTGGAATGAATCTTAAAGATATAAATCTTAATCACATTGCCATAATTATGGATGGTAATGGTAGATGGGCAACCAACCAGGGATTAGAGAGAACAGCAGGACATGCTGCTGGTGAATTCTCCCTTTCACGTTCAATTGATTGGGCACTTAAAAACAATCTGCAATGGCTGACAGTTTATGCTTTTTCAACTGAAAATTGGTCAAGGTCTGAAGATGAAGTTGATTTTTTAATGTTTTTTAATCGTGATATTTTAATCAGGAGAAGACAAGAATTTAATGATAAGGGTGTTCGATTTCATTTTATTGGTGATTTAGAAGACAATAGAATTCCTGATGAAAATAAATTTCTGATGAATGAAACTGAACAATTGACCAAGAATAATAAAAAGTTGAATCTTGTATTTGCATTTAACTATGGTTCAAGAAAAGAAATTCATGATGCTTATACAAAATTAAATAAAAATTCTATTGATCAATTAGACGAAGAATCATTTCGAGCTAATTTATTATTACCTGAAATGCCAGACCCAGATTTATTAATACGCACAGCAGGGGAGAAGAGAGTAAGTAATTTTCTTCTCTATCAATTAAGCTACACTGAGCTTATGTTTGTGGATACTCTATGGCCTGATTTTGATGAAAAAGAATTAGATTCGGCCGTTGATGAATTTCAGAATAGAGTAAGAAAGTATGGAAATGCCTGAAGAAATATTTGATAAGGTTGTAAAAATTGCTCAATCAAGAGGATTTGTATTTAATGCTTCATCTATTTATGGAGGATTAAGAAGTTCTTATGATTACGGCCCATTAGGAGTACTTCTTAAAAATAACATAGAAAAGATGTGGTGGAAAAGTATCAGCAATTTAGAAGTTGAAATTTATCCAATAGATACTGCGATTATACAATCAAGCGATGTTTGGAAAGCATCGGGTCACGTAGGTGAATTTACCGATCCAATGGTTGACCATAAACCTACAGGTGAAAGATTTAGAGCTGATCAGGTACCAGATCATATTAAGAAGGAGGACTTAACGGAACCACGTCAATTCAACTTGATGTTTCAGACTAACATTGGCCCGGTTGAAAATGAAAACTCAACTGTTTATTTAAGACCAGAAACTGCACAAGGTATATTTGTAAATTTTGAAAATGTTTTGAGAACAATGAGAGCAAAAATACCTTTTGGAATTGGAAATATTGGAAAGTCATTTAGAAACGAAATTACACCTGGACAATTTATTTTTAGGACAAGAGAGTTTGAACAAATGGAGATTGAATTCTTTTGTGATGAGAGTGAAGAGGACAAATGGTTTGATTATTGGATTGAAAATAGACTTAATTGGTACAAAAACCTGGGTATTCCTGAAAATAAATTAAGAATAAGAGAACATGATGTATCTGAACTAGCTCATTATGCGAAGAAAACATCAGATATTGAGTTTGAATATCCTTGGGGATGGGGTGAACTTGAAGGAATTGCCAATAGAGGTAATTACGATTTGAATGCTCATCAAGAAAGTAGTGGTAAGGATTTGAGATATTTTGATCCAAATAGTGATAACAAATTTACTCCATCTGTTATCGAGCCTGCTGGAGGCCTTACTCGTACTTTATTTGCGGTTTTACTTTCATTGTATGAAGAAGAAGAACTAGAAAAAGAGGTAAGAACTCTATTTAAATTTAAATTTGACCTCGCTCCAATTCAAATTGGGATTCTGCCATTAAGTAAAAAAGATGAATTAATCGAAGTATGTAATTCTATTAAATCTGAACTGGGTCCATATTTCAGAACAGAAATTGATGTAACTCAATCTATTGGGAAACGCTATAGAAGACAGGATGAAATTGGGACTCCTTATTGTATAACTGTAGATTTTGACACATTAGAAGACAAGGCTGTAACTGTACGAGATAGAGATAGTATGTCACAAGAGAGAATTAAAATCGAAGATATAAAAAGCTATTTTGACAATATGTAATGGGAATCTCAAAACAATCAATCGACGACTTAAGAAATAGATCTAAAATAAGTGATTTTATTCTCAGTTCTACAACTGGAAAATTAAGAGGTAATAAAGGTATGGCTCTTTGCCCTTTTCATGGTGAAAAAACTGCAAGCATGAGTTTTACAGATGAAGAAAATTTGTTTCATTGTTTTGGCTGTAAAGAGGGTGGAGATATTTATAAATACATTCAATTGATAAATAATGTTGAATTTCAAGAATCAGTTGAGATTGCTGCTGAAAAGTATGGATTTAATCTCACATACACCGATTCAAAGTTCGAGAGTGACCAAAAAAATCTTATTGGATCAATGAGTAAAATTCATAATTTTTTTATTAACAATATGAAAGAAGGTAAAAGCTCTGAGTCAATAGATTATTTAAAGTCGAGAACTTTAGATGGAACAGATATAAAAGAATTTAGAATTGGCTATGCAGAAAAAGATGAAAAAAGTACAAATGAGTTTTTTAAAAAAAACAATCTAACAAAAACTGATCTAAAAAATCTTGGATTATTGAGTGAAAGAGGGAATTTTTTATTTAAAAATAGAATAATTTTTCCAATAACAAATTTAAGGAATGAAACAGTTGGTTTTGGTGGAAGAGCATTAGATGATTTTGGTCCAAAATATATAAATACAGCTGAATCTTCAATTTATCGAAAAAACAGATCACTCTATTTCACAAGTGAGTTTTTATCGGATTTGAAAAAGAAAAAGTTTGTTATTTTAGTTGAAGGATATTTTGATGTAATTGCATTTAATAAACTTGGGTTTAACAATGTTGCATCACCGTCGGGTACTGCTTTAACTGTTCAACAAATTAATTTACTTTCTAGATATACAAAAGAAATTTACCTGTGTTTTGATAATGATGAAGCAGGAGATACTGCCACGAAAAGGGTTCTTGAAATTAAAAATAATCAGCCATCAGAAATTAATTTTTTCAAATTAAATCTTCCTAAAGAGTTTAAAGATATCTCAGAGCTTTATGAGAGTGGTCCTAGTGATATCAATAAAATTATCAATGAAAAGGAAGATCTAGTTGAATTTTGTATCAATAAAATAATTGATACAGACAATACAAAAAAAACTTTTCAAGAATTTAAACATATATCAAGTTTCCTAAGTCCATTAGAGAAAGATCTAGCTATTGGATATCTGAGTAAAAAAATAGGTATTACTAAAGAGGTATTAATTAATGAATTAAATTATCAGTCAGACAATGAGCCATTATCCCAAAATGAAAATTCTTCAAGACAAACAAGACATATTGAAACGTTCCAAGATATTTTAATTGCGGAAATAATAAAAAAAGATTTTGATATTGAAGAGGATCTTGACTTTTTAATTAATTTAAATCTTGAATTTAAAACATTAATTGATGAGCTTAAAGCTAATAAAAATAGTAATGAATTCGAAAAGTATGAAAATATTTCTTATTCTGATACCCAACTTAAAGAGTCTGTAGCCAGGCTTTATATTTATTACTCAGATATAAAAATTGAAAATTTAATTAAAGAAATGGATGAGTCTAATGACTTAACCCTGTTAGAGGACCTAGAAGGTCTCAAAAAGAAAATAGAATTTTATCAGAATACTCTTTAATACATACTATTATTAATTTGCTATCCGAGGTAGCTCAATTGGCAGAGCAGCGGACTGTTAATCCGTTGGTTGTGGGTTCAAGTCCCACCCTCGGAGCAAAATTTTCTAAGTATCTATCAATAACTAGTCTATAATTACCTTTGAAGAGGAGGAATATGTCAGAAGCTTTAGATTTTGTAAAACAAAATGCTGAAGGAAAAGATCTTAGTGTTCTGCCAGGATCAATTAAATGGGTTGTAGATTCACAAATAGTATTTATGAATCCAGATAATGGTGAAATAACTGATGATGACGCTGAAGCAGCCTGCACAATAACTACCGATATGGAAACTTTTAAAGGAATGTACGATAAATCCGTAAGTCCTCAAGCAGCTTTCATGACAGGTAAGTTAAAAGTAGAGGGTGATATGGGAATAGCACTCAAGCTTCAATCAGTAATAAATTAACATTTGGGCCTGTAGCTCAGTTGGTTAGAGCAACGGACTCATAATCCGTCGGTCGCAGGTTCGAGTCCTGCCGGGCCCACAGTGAGTGAAAACAAAAAATTGAGTAAATTAAGTTCTCGCACAATAGGTTCAGTATTTGCAATTTCTCTTTTAATTCCACAAAACATTGGTATTAATCTTCTTGGAATCAACTTTGAAGATATCCCATTAATAGTCATTTTTCTTGTATTGTTGACTTTAAAAATACAGAATTTTACTTTACAAAAATTTGACATCTTATTTTTATCTTTTTTAGGAATCTTTGTAATTTATACAACTTTTTTGGTCAGCGAATTTAAATTATTTAATCAAACTAACTTAAGATTTTATTTTTATTTTATGCTCTCTTATTTGTGTGTAGATTTTCTTCAAAAAAATGAAAATCGAATTATCGACCTTTTTGAACCTTTAGGTATTGTGATGTTGGCTAATTTCATAGTTATAATTTTTCAAATTCAACTACCTGGAACAATTGATGGGTGGGTGTTGAACAATATTGATAGTATAAATCCATTTGCATCTGGCAGACTAGGTGGTTTTCAAGGAGGAGGCCCTAATGTAATAGGTATAATATGCGCAATTTATTGTTTACTATGTGTTCACAAATTAATTAATTCTGGCAGTATAAAAACTTTTTTACTTGAAGATAGACTCAACGCGTCTTTGCTTTTTATATCCCTGATTAATCTAATTTTTACATTTTCTAGAGGATCATATCTTGCATTATTTATTGGCTTACTAACTTTAATTATGTTTTCTGAAAAAATTGATAAGGCTATTAAAACTTATTTTGTGACAAGTCTTAGTCTTATCGTAATCTTTTCAATTTACACATTTCCAGGAATATTTCTTAAGGAAACCAATAGGTCTTTTCTTAACTCCCTCGGAGCAAAAAATACAGAAAGTTTTGTCGGCGCAGGAGGTGGAAACTATATTAAAAGCGTTTATGAAGAATATTTAGTTACTTTGGATGAGGATATACTTTTTGATGAATTCAATATTACCTATTCAGAAGAAGAAAGGTCAAGATTTTTAGATTCTACAGGAAATGAAATTTCAATGCCTGTTGAAGGCTTTCTTAAATTAAGGTTTGATTATCAAGATAATTTGTTACCAAGATCAATCATTTCTTTTTATTACTCAAACGATGGTTCAAATTGGAATCAATTAGGTTCCGATCATACAAGTGGGGTAATAATTGATTTAATTGAAAATGATTCTTTTTTTGAGGTTGGTGGATGGGGAGATGGTCAATCTCCTGGGGATCAATACCTTAGTGGATTTGTTAAAAGGACAATTATTCAGACAGATAATTATAAAAGAGAATATAACTTTACAAAAGAAAACAGAGATATTGATTATTTATTACTCACTCCATTAAATAAAAATCAGTATGAAAGTCAAGTTGAATACAATGGTAGTTCTATAAGACTTGAAAGACCAAGAAGTTATTGGGTTGCTTTGCCAAATGAAGTGAATTTATCTGGAAAAGATTTTGAGGTAACTCTTGAATTAAATCTTCAATCAGTTCCAAAGGGTCATGAAACATTATTTAGTCAAAGTTCAATCTTAAGACTTAATGAGGAATTTAATGATCAGTCTTGGAAGTGGTCAATTATTGATGGTAGGATGTATTTTTTTTGGATTGAAAATGTAACATCCGGATACTCAAATTTTGTAGGGGGACAGAGTCTGAGATCTGGAAAACTAATTTCAAAAAATGGAGTATTTGATTCTGTAATTTCTGATTTCTCATTATCCCAATATGATGAGATTACAACCTCGCATAATGGCTTTTTAACTATGTCTGTTGAATATGGCCTATTCCCAGTTTTGATAATTATATTTTTAATTGCATATTCTTTAATTAAAAACTTTAAAAGAATATTTGGATTCGAAATTGCTTTGTTATTAATGCTAATTGCACAAAACCTTACAAATGACCTCGTATATGCACCAGATGTTGGAATTTACTTTTGGTTAATTCCGATTTATTTCATTTCCAATTCTCTAAGAGTCAATAACTGAATTTTTTTTCAAAAAATTGTGAATTGTATCGTTTAGAACTAATACTTGCCTTCCATCATTTAATGTTAAGTAATCGACAGGTGTTGTAAATTTTTGGACATTACTTAAATCAATATTTCTGAAAGTCCATAGAAGTTCGACTGCTTTATTTATCGATAAATTTTCATCGATAATAAATGAGTTTTCCAACGCTTTTATAAAAGAATTGAGTTCATTTACTGATTCAAATTCTTTTAGCTCATTGATTAGTTGCATTACAACATATTGCTGCCTATCAATTCTTGTAAGATCACTAACTCCAGGCATAGGTTTCCACTCAGATATATCATTTCCTTCATTATCAATAATTTTTTCACCTACTAATTCTTCAGTTGATCGTGAAACAACCCAGTTCAAAGTAGTAAGTCCATTAACTGTCTGACATCCTTCTTGTAATTCAAAGCTAAATCCCTCACGTTGAGTCTTATCAACACAAATTTCGATACCATCTACTGAGTCAATAATTTCCTCAAAGCCTTCAAAGTCAAAGCTTGCAAAATTTGTAACTCGTATTCCAGAAATGCTATATATGGCTGCAGCTAAATTTTCTGCTCTGCCCCCACATCCATTTTTACTATACGCTGCATTAATCCTCTCTAATTTCCCTGTACAATTATTTTTTATTAGTAGATCACGTGGAAAAGAAAGTAGAGTAATTTCTTTTGATGATTTATCAACAAGCCCAAGAATAATTACATCTGCTCGCTTTCCTGTTACTTCACCCCTTGTTAAGGCAATCTCTGCAGATCTTTCATCTGATCCAATCAATAGATACACATCAAAATTAGTTATTTCCTTTTCAAACTCATTAAATACGAGAACTTTATCAATATCTGATATTTCTTCCTCTGTCAAAACTAATTCATCTAAGGATGAAATAGACTCTTGAGTATTTTGTTCACTATTTTCCTCAATTGTTGTAGTGGTAACACCCTCTATAATGTCATCAATGACTTCTTGATCAAATTCTTCAGTCTCTAGATTTGGGATAAAATTTAAAATTACTATTGTTGCGATAACAAGTATTCCTAGAAATAGATAAGTATATTTATTAAAAATTTTCATACAATACCAAATTACATAATATAACTATGTATTCTTTAGTTGTGGAAAATATCAAATGTATTATTGCCGCAGGTGGCCTTGGAACAAGATTGCAAGAATTTAGAGGAAATAAATCTACAAAAATACTTTTAGATGTAAATGGAACCCCCATGATAAATCGACAGATTTCTCAACTTGTTAACTGGGGAATGAGAAAATTTGTAATTATAACTAACCCGGAATACTTCAATATGATACAAGAAGTTACTCTTGGTGAATTTAAAGATTTAGAAATAGAATTTACTATTCAAGATGAACCAAAAGGGATATCACATGCTTTATATCAAGCAAAAGATTATGTAGATGAAAATGAGAAAATATTTTTTGTTTTAGGCGATAACTTTTTTGAAAATAGTCCATTTAATAATTTTGATTTCAAAAATTTTCATGAAGGGGCATGTATATTCACAACTGAAGTAGAAAACCCAGAGGAATTTGGAGTAGCTGAGATGGATATTGACGGAAAGGTTCTTTCAATTGAGGAAAAGCCAACAAATCCTAAATCGAATGATGCCGTTGTGGGTTTATACATGTTTGATAATTCTGTTTTTAATAAGATTGATACTTTAGAGCCATCTGCCAGGGGAGAATATGAAATTACAGATTTATGCAATATTTTTGTTTCAGAAAATAAATGTATGAACTTAAATATAAATGGCTGGTGGATCGATGCAGGAACTCCTGAAAGAATTATTGAACTCGAAGAAAAGTTAAGTTAAAACCTTCAATCTTATCGAAATTAAGTAAGTTAGAAAATAAACAGTAAATAAAACTCCAATAATTAAAAGAGATAATTGGGTTGAAGTAAAAATTGATAGATAAATTAATAAAAATGTTCCAAGACTATAAATTAGAAATATTGCAAGAACGGTTTTTTCAGAAAATCCTTTTGCAAGTAATCTATGTGAGATATGGTCTGTTCCACCGATAGTAGGTGATTTACCAATACTAATTCTGTAGGTAACAACAACAAGAAAATCTATCAAGGGAACTGAAAATACTAACAATATTGGGCTGAGTGTAGTTGAATAAACAGTAACATCTTCTGGGACCCAATTATAAATAATACTCATAAATCCTAGACAAAAACCTATAAATAAACTTCCAGAATCCCCAAAGTATAGTTTTGCAGGTGGGAAATTGAAAAATAAAAAACCTCCAATTGCACAAAGTAGAAGAATAGAAATATCTGTTAACTTATACTGGTTTAAATAATTTGTTAAGACCGCAATCTGTATACATATAGCTGAAGAGACAACTACGGCAAGTCCATCCATATTAT